>ONPF01000026.1 GCA_900319635.1 uncultured Eubacteriales bacterium
CGCGAACCAGTGACCGATGTCACTGGTGTGGCGATCCGTATCCTAAAAGCCTTGAAAATACAACTTTTTTGAAGAAGAACGGATTGCCACGCCAGTGTGAGCACTGGCTCGCAATGACATGCTTTGGGGTTTGTCTACACAGAGAATCCCCCACCATCCGGTGGGGGATTCTCTGTTGATACCTTATTTTGATATGTATGCCCTTTGTCAGGGGATCAGGTCGTATTTTTCCACATCGATAATGGCGTGTCCCTGGGCCTCAAAGCTGATGCCGTCGGCGGTCTGGGCCGTGTAGAAGGTCATGGACAGCACCTGTTCGCCGTCGTTGACGAAGATCTCCGCGCTGTAGCGATCCAGAATGATGCGCAGCTTGAGTTCTCCGTCCCGGTCGGTCACAAAGCATTTGCGCTCGTGGACAAAGTCCCGGTTGTAGCCCGCGTGGACGCGGCTGATGCGCATGGTGGAGGAATCCGGGCGGTAGGAAACGGAGGAGTAGTGCTGGCTGCCCTTGGCGAACTTCACCCGGAACACGCTGTAGGAGCCGGGGTTCTGGGGTCGGACGGTGACGGTCATGTCCAGCGCCCGTCCGTAGACGCCCTGGAGCACGGTCTCCGCCCGCACGGGGACGTTTCGATAGAGGATGCGGCGGCCGCGCAGGCGCTCCAGCTCCCGCAACGGGGTCTGGATCAGACGCCCGTCCCGGAGAGACAGCTCTCTGGGCAGGGACATCTGGCCGAACCACTTGCTGTTTTCCGGGGCGATGCAGGTGTCCCAGTTCTGCATCCAGCCGATCATGACCCGGCGACCGTCGGGCGTGAGGACGGTCTGGGGGGCGTAGAAGTCGATGCCGTAGTCGATCGCCTGCACCAGCTCCCGCTGCAGGCTGCCGCTCTCTTCGTCCAGGCTCCCGATCAGACAGACGGTGCCGTTTCCGTTGTGAAACTCCAGCCCGGCCTGACACATGTCCTGGGGGCTGACCAGCAGGATCTTCCTTCCCTCCAGCTCGAAGAAGTCCGGGCACTCCCACATCTTGCCGTATTCGTTGTAGCAGCGGTCCAGGATCGAGTGGAAGCGCCAGTGGATCGCGTCCTCGCTCTCATAGAGCAGGATCGCGCCGCTGCCGTCGTCGCTGCGGTTGCCGATGACGCAGGCGTAGCCGCCGTCCTTCCGGCGGTAGAGCTTGGGATCGCGGAAATCATGGCGGCTGAAGCCCTCCGGGATATCCGCCTCGCCCAGGACGGGATTCTTGCTGTACTTGACATAGTCCTTCCCGTCGCCGAAGGCCAGGCACTGGGTCTGGAAGGCCTGCTTTGTCCCATCCTCCCGGCGCTTTTCCCGCACGCCGGTGTACATGAGAAGCTGTCTGCCGTCCTCCATCTCGATGGCGGAGCCGGAGAAGCAGCCCGCCTTGTCATAGCTCTGATCCGGAGCCAGGGCCGCGGGCAGATAGTCCCAGTGGAGCAGGTCCGTGCTCACCGCGTGACCCCAGTGCATGGGGCCCCACTTGGTGGCATAGGGGTGATACTGGTAGAACATATGGAACTTCCCCTGGTAGAAGGAAAAGCCGTTGGGGTCGTTCATCCAGCCAATGCGCGGGGATAAATGGAAGAGCGGGCGCTCCTCCGCGCCGATGAAGGCGCCGTACTGTTCCTCAAATTCTCGGGCTTTTTGCAAAGCTTCGCTGATCATTGGAGAAACCTCCTGCTTGTTGTAGGCTGCAGCCGCATCCCGAAGGGTGCGGCTGCAGTGCCGGGGTTATAGGAAAAAGGATGAGGAAGAACTCACTTGTTCTGCAGGTAGCGGGTGTAAGCGTCCTGGTAGACCTGCAGCAGACGGGACATGCCGCAGCTGTCCTCCAGCTCCTCCAGGTAGGCGTTCCACTCCTCATCGGTGGGGCCGCCGTTCTTGAGCCAGGTGCCCTCATACTCGGAGACGGCGCTGACGAAGTCGCCCTTGTAGCGGTCGATCACTTCCAGCTCCTCCTCGGTGAAGGTCACATCGTTGGGGTAGGCCACGGGAGACTGGACATAAGGCATCCAGAACTCTTCGATGTCGTGCAGACGCTGGGTGGCGCGATCCTCCATGTAGAAGACGCTGTTGTAGTACTCGGGCAGGATGAGGCGGGGTCCGAAGACCTCGTACTGAGCCTTCAGCTCGCCGGCGCTCTTGCCGAACTGGGCCTTGGCGTCATCGTCGTTGATGACCTGCCACACGCCGTTTTCATCCTTCTCGGTGAAGTAGATGCCGATGGGGCCGTACTGCAGCTGCATGACGGTCTCGGGATCGTACCACTGGTCGAAGTACTTGAGCAGCAGCTCGGGGTTGCCGCAGGCGCTGGTGACGTTCAGGTTGCCGGAGGTGACGCCCGGGCCGGAGCGGATGTTCACGTTGCAGGTGTTCTCATACTTGGTGCCCACAGGGCCCTTCAGCGGGGGCAGGAACACGAAGTCGTCGGTGTAGTCGCCGGCGATCTCCTTGATCTCCCACCAGGTGGTCACGCCGACGCGGCCCTGGGAGACCTTGGAAATCAGCTGGCTGGTGCCCTGGGAGAACATCTCCAGGTCCATCAGACCCTCGGCGTACCAATCGTGGAAGTAGGTGACAGCGTCACGGTAGGCGTCGGAAGCGCAGATGAACTGCACGGTGCCGTCGGGATTGGCGATCAGGTCAAAGCAGATGTCGGAGGTGAAGTTGGTGAAGCCGAAGCCGGCATAGAAGATCTCCTGGCCCCAGCACCACTGGTCAAAGCCGGTGGACATGGGGATGGTGGAGCCCTCGCCCATGTTGTTCTCCTTGAAGGCAACCAGGGCGTCGTGCAGCTCGGTCAGGTTGGTGGGGATGGGGAGGCCCAGCTCGTCCAGCCAGGTCTTGTTGATCATGGAGAACTCGGGGATGGCGTAGATGGACAGGTCGTCGTCCGCGCCGATGGCGCCGGTGCCCATCAGCTCGCCGGAGGGCAGACCGTAGATGCAGCCGTCAGCCTGGGTGATGCCGGCGCGGATCTCGGGGTGCTCGTCCAGGATCTTGCAGAGGTTGGGCATGATCTCCGGGGTGATGTAGGGAGTCAGGTCGATGAAGATACCGTCAGAGCCGTACTCCACGATGTCGTTCTGGTTGAAGCCCACGGCGATGAAGGCGTCGGGCAGCTGGTTGCCGCCGATGAGAACGCCGACCTTCTCGCTGAGAGAGTCGCTCATCAGATCCCATTCGATCTCAACGCCGGCGTTCTCCGCCAGCTGAACCAGGACGGGGTTGGAGTCGTTGCCGCTGGAGAGTGCGGACATACCGCCGACGATGTAGAAGCTGGTCTGGCTCTCATCGCCGCGCTTCTCCGTCTCCCCGCCGCCGCCGCAGGCAGCGAGAGCAAAGACCATTGCAAGTGCAAGAATCATGCAGAGAATTCTTTTCATAATACAAATCCTTTCTTAATTGGCTCCCCCTTTGGGGGAGCTGGCTGGACGCAAAGCGGACAGACTGAAGGGGTTCCCCCTATCGCCGCTTCGCGGCACTTCCCCCTGAGGGGGAAGCAAAAGCGGGTTTATCCCTTGACTGCGCCGGACATGAAGCCCTGCTCGAAGTACTTCTGTACGAAGGGATAGATGATCAGCATCGGCGCCGCCGCCACGATCATGGAGGCGTACTTGACCAGCTCGCCGATGCGGGTGGCCTCCAGGTGGGTCATGCCGCTGGTCATGGTGGCCAGCTGGTCCGTCTTGATGACGATGCCGCGCATCACCAGGGGGAAGGGAGCCTGGGCGTCGTTCAGGTAGATCATAGCGGTGAACCAGTCGTTCCAGAAGGCCACCATGGAGAAGACCACGATGACCGCCATGATGGAACGGCTCAGAGGCACCACGACCCGCACGAAGGTGGTCAGCTCGTCCGCGCCGTCGATCTGCGCCGCCTCGATCATATCCTTGGGGATATTGTTCTCGAAGAAGTTGCGCACGATGATCACGTTGCCCATGCCAACGCCGCCGGGCAGGAACAGCGCCCACATGTTGTTCAGCAGGCCCGTGTCCTTGACCACCAGGTAGGTGGGGATCAGGCCGCCGCCGAAGTACATGGTGATGATGAAGAAGATCGAGATCCACTTGCGGCCGGGCAGGTTCTTCTTGGACAGGGGGTAGGCGGTGATGTAAACAGTGATGACGGAGTAGAGCGTACCGATGACGGTGTACTTCACCGAGTTCAAAAAGCCGTTGAGCAGGCTGTCGTTGGAGAAGACCCGCTCATAGCCCTCCAGGGTGAACTGGCTGGGCAGCAGGAAGGTCTTGCCGGCCTGCACGTCAAAGGGGTCGGACACCGAGGCGACGATGACGTAGTACAGCGGGTAGGCGATGATCAGCATGATGACCGCCATGAGGACGACCAGGACGATATCACTGGTCTTGTCGGACATGCTGTGGATTCCTTGCTTTCTTTTCATTCCGACACCCCCTTACACAAAGCTGACGTCGGCGGCCTTCTTGGCGATCTTGTTGACCACGATCAGCAGGATCACGTTGATGACCGTGTTGAACAGGCCCACCGCCGTCGAGAGGCTGTACTGGTGGCTTTCAATACCTTGCTGGTACACATAGACGGCAATCACGTCGCTGGTGGCTTTGTTCAGCTCTGTCTGCAGCAGGAAGACCTTCTCAAAGCCCACGCTCATGATGCCGCTGACCGCCATGATGAGCTGCAGCACGATCATGGGGATCAGCTCGGGGATGTCGATCACGCGGATGCGCTGCCACATGGAGGCGCCGTCGATCTTGGCCGCCTCATAGAGGCCGGGGTCAACAGCGGACAGGGTCGCCAGGTAGATGATGGTGCCCCAGCCGGCGTCCTGCCAGATGCCCGAGGCGATGTAGATGGTGCGGAAGGCGCCGGGCTCGGTCAGGAAGTCCACAGGATTTGCGCTGTTGAAGAGGATGTTGATCAGGCCGCCGTTGGGGCTCAGGAACACGCGGATCATACCGCAGACGACCATGATGGCGATGAAGTGCGGGGCGTACAGCACGGTCTGGACGACGCGCTTGTACCGTTTGAAGCGGATCTGATTGATGGCAAGGGCCAGGATGATGGGCACAGGGAAGCTCCACAGCAGACCGTAGACACTCAGCTTGACGGTGTTTTCGATCATGCGGCCGAAGTTGCGGTAGGTGAAGAAGCGCTCAAAGTGCTTCCAGCCGACCCAGGGGCTGCCGAAGAAGCCCTGTCCTGCCTTATAGTCTCGGAAAGCGATCTGGATTCCGTACATGGGGATATACTTATAAATGATAGTAATCACCACGGGGATCACCAGCAGCAGATAGAGCTGCCAGTTTTCCAGGACGCGCTTTCCCAGGGTCTTGCCATGGCGGGGTGCTTTGACGGGATTGGGCTTCTTTTCCGCCTTTGCAAGTGTGCTCACGCAGGAAATCCCTCCTTAGTATGAAATTTTGCCAGGATTTGCCGGGATTTGACCCCGTCGCCCCTGAGCCGGGTCACCAGCCTGTGAACAGAAGCAGCGGATTCGTGAAACGTTATTTTTGAAACATCCTAACATTACCATATTGTTCATGAATCCGTCAACAAAAATTTGCGCTCAACGGGATAAAATGCGCGGATTTTGCCGCTTTGAACAAAGGATTCCGTGCGTTTTTGGCAGATTTGACGGGTGAAATCGTTTCGCGGAGCCCTTTACAAATCCACCGGAACGGCTTATACTACCGGTGTAATGTTTCAGCGCATTTCATGAAACAGAGGTGCTGACTATGTCTGGAAATAAAACAGTCCCCACGATGAAGGATGTGGCCCGGGAAGCCGGCGTGGCGCTGGGTACGGTCTCCAAGGTGGTAAACGGCATCCCGGTGGGCGAGGAATACCGCCTGCGGGTGGAGGCCGCCATCGAGAAGCTCAACTACCGGGTCAGCAGCTATGCCCGGGGTCTGCGCAGCAGCAAGACCTACACCATCGCCGTCATGGTGCCGAACCTGATCAGTCCCTTCTTCTCCAAGCTGGTGGACTGCATCAACCGGGAGCTCTCCGCACGGAAGTACCGGATGCTCTTCTACGCCACGGATTACGATCCCGCCCAGGAGCAGGAGCTGGTGCATCTGGCCGAGCAGCAGAAGGTGGACGGCATCATCTGCCTGAGCTACAATCCCCACCTGCAGGTCTCGCCGGACGTTCCCCTGGTGTCCATCGACCGCTACTTCGGCGCCCAGATCCCCTGCGTCGCCTCCGACAACTACGGCGGCGGGAGACTTGCGGCGGAAAAGCTGGTGGAAAACGGCTGTAAGAACCTGGCCTTCCTGCGCATCGGCTCCAAGCTCACCAACGAACCCAACAAGCGCAAGGACGGCTTCATCGCCGCCTGCGAGGCGCTGGAGGTCCCCTATACGCTGAAAATCGTGGACGACTACACGCCTTACGCCGCATTTGAGGAGTTTCTGATGGAACACTTCGGGGACGGACGGCGGGATTTCGACGGTATTTTCTGCGTGACAGATTCCCTGGCCCATCAGATCCGGATCAGCCTGCAGGGCATGGATGTGCGCGTTCCGGAGGATGTTCAGATCATCGGCTTTGATGGGGTGCGGCACTTTGGGGATCTGGAGCTTACCTGCTCCACCATCGTGCAGCCCCTGGAGGCCATCGCCGCCAACTGCGTGGAACTGGTGCTGTCGCCCCGGGGCGAGAACGCGCCGGCGCTCATCTGCCTGCCGGTCAGCTACGGCTGGGGCGGGACCACCCGGGAATGAGCCATGGCAAGCGAGTATTTGAAATGGAAGGCGCGGGATGAGAAGCCCGCGCCCCCGCCCCGAGAACGGACGCGGAAGGAAAAGCTCCTCAACTGGCTGCACTACAACAAGCTCTGGCTCATCGCCGGGGCGGTGGTGCTCTGGATCGCAGGCAGCATGCTCTGGAACGTGCTGGGCATCGGCCAGGTGAAGCCGGACGTGATCGTGGCCTACATCGGAAGCGACCCCCTGCCGGAGGAGAGCGCCAAGGCGCTGGAGGCCGCCCTCTCCGCCCTGACGGAGGATCGGAACGGGGACGGGCAGGCGGTTGCGGAGCTGCGGCAGTACGCCACCAACCGCAGCGGCGACCCGGAAACCACCGTATATTACAACACCGCGGACAATACCGCGCTGATCGCAGACATCACCCAGGCGGAGAGCTATCTGTTCCTGGTGGAGGATCCGGACGGCGTGCAGCTGGCCTATCAGATCCTGGCCATGCCCGACGGCACGCCGCCGGAGGACGACGACTACTCCGGCATGGACAAGGTCTATCGCTGGGGCGACTGCCCGGTGCTGTGCGGGCTGGACGTGGAGCAAAGCGTATTCGAGAACCTGTATCTGGGGCGCCGCTGCTTCTATGTGGAGCGGGAGGCCCAGGCACAGGCGGGAAACGAGCGGCTCTGGGAGCTGCTGACAGAGGGGGCGAGGCGATGAAAAAGGCATGGATCGGGCTTCTTCTCGTCCTGGCGCTGCTGCTTGCCGGCTGCGGCGAGCAGGATCTGCACCCGGACTGGCCGAAGGAATGGACGCGCTTCGGCAATCTCCTGGCCGTGGAGATGCCGGAGGGCTTCACCCTGGGGGAATATAACGACGCCCTGTCCCCGGACGGGATCTGGTACGCCATGTTCAACTGCGGCGACGAGCCCATGACCCTTTCTCGGGGCGAGGACGAGGAATTGCTTTACTACGACGCGCAGCTCTTCCTGGTATTGAAGGAATGTGACAGCGAGGAGCAGGCTCTGGCCAATGTGCGCGACTGGGAGAAGCGGGAAGCGGAGCATTACGAGCTGGGCGAAAGCCGGGAGCTCGACGCCGCGGGACAGCGCTTTACCTGCTATCCCCTGCTGTCTGCCGGGGATGACAATCCCTATTCCCGGGGTGCGGCGGCCTTCGCGGTGCGCGGCTCCCTGGCCTTCAGCGTGGAATGCATGTGCACCCCGGACTTCGCGGGCGATCCCCAGCTCATTGCCGAGCAGTTTTTGAGCGGGTTTCATTACGGAGAATAGGAGTATTTATGGGTCTTTTTTTCGGCGGCTTCGATGACCGCTCGATCCCCGGCACAAGGAAGAGCGGCTTCGCCCGGTACCGGGAGGTGCTGGAGGAAAACTGGAAGGATTTCATCAAGGTCGGCTTCATCACCCTGGTCTTTTTCATCCCCCTGGGGGCGGGTCTTGTATACGCGGTGGGCACGAAGAGCGCCCTGCTGGCCATCCTGGCGGGCCTTGTGGGCGGTGCGATTTCCGGGCTGGGCTACGCCTGCATGGTGGATCTGATCCTGCGCCGGCTGCGCAACGACCGGGACGACTGGTCGGTCTGCTGGAAGCGTTCCATGAAGCAGAACGCCCTGGCCTCCCTGCTGCCCGGCGCGCTGCAGGGGCTGCTTCTGGCTCTGATCACCTTTATTCTGGTGCTGATCGACTGGGGCGCGGCGCCCATCACCCTCGGGACCCTGGTGCTGATGGCCGTCTCCATCCTGCTGGCCACCATGGTGCTCACCGCCTGGTGGCCCCAGGTGGTAACCTTTGAGGAGCGGGCGCTGCGGCAGCTGCGCAACGCCGTCCTGTTCTGCATTTTCCGCTTCGGAAAGGTGTTCCTCTCCGCTCTCTTGCAGGTTCTCTGGTGGGCGGTGATCGTGCTCTTTTTGCCCTGGACGGCCTTCGTGATCCCCATCCTCGGCCTGTGGTACATCCTTTTTGTGGCGCTGCACCTGATCTACCCCAAGCTGGACGAGGATTTTCACATCGAGGAGCAGATCGAGGAGAAGTTTCCCGGGAGGCTGGAGGAATGAGAGAGCCGTTCGCGGAAAACCGCTTTACCCTGACAAAAGAGCTTTTTTCCGAGGGGATGCGCCGCACCTCTCAGGAATATTATCGAAAAAACCTGAAGCGGGCGCTGCTGGGGCTGGCGCTGCTCTGGCTGATACTCAGCGTCTATACCCTGTGGCGCAGCGGCAGCCTCTCCTACATGCTGATGGAGCTGGGGGTGCTGGCGGCGGTCTCCCTGTGGCTTGCGGTGCTGCTGCCCCGCAGCAAGACCCGCCGGGCCTACAAGGCCATGGAGAACGCCGGCGTGGCCGACGCCGAGCGCTGCACCCGCTTTTATGAGGAGCACCTGGAGGTGGAGGTCGGCGGCAAGCTCCGCTCCTTCCCCTATCGGGAGATCGGCGACTGCCTGCAGACCGAGCGGCTCCTGCTGCTGATTATGAAGGACAAAACCGGCGTTCTGCTCCGGCGCGACGCCTTTACCAAGGGGACGGAAGAGGCCGTCCTGCATCGGATCGAACAAGCACAAGAGGAGGAAGAAGTCCATGACTGACATCACCGCAATCGGCGAAATTCTGATCGACCTGACCCAATCCGGGCGGACGGAGCAGGGCATCCCCCGCTTTGACGCCAACCCCGGCGGCGCACCGGCGAACCTGGCCGTGGCCGCCTCCCGCCTGGGGGCGAAAACCGCTTTTATCGGCCGCGTCGGCCAGGACAGCTACGGCGATTTTCTGCGCGCCACCCTGGAGCAAAACGGCGTGGACGTCACGGGGCTCAGCGTGGATCCGCGGCAGCACACCACCCTGGCCATCGTCTCCCTGGACGAAAAGGGCGAGCGGAGCTTCAGCTTTTACCGCGACCCTAGCGCCGACGTGAATCTGCGCTTTGAGGACGTGCCCCAGGCGCAGCTCGGCGACACCCGGGTGCTGCACTTCGGCTCGGTCAGCCTGACGGCGGAGCCCTCCCGCAGCGCCACGCTCCGGGCCGCCCGGACGGCGAAGGAAAGAGGCGCCTGGATCAGCTATGATCCCAACTACCGCGCCAGCCTCTGGCCGGACAAGCAGACCGCCATCCGGCAGATGCTGGAGCCCCTGCCCCTGGTGGACATTTTGAAGGTATCCGACGAGGAGCTTCCCCTGCTGACCGGTCTCACCGATCCCGAGCGCGGCAGCGCAAGGCTGGCGGAGAAAGGGCCGAAGCTCATTCTGGTAACGCTGGGCGCGGAGGGCGCCTTCTACCGGCTGGGCGGCAAAACAGGCCATGTGCCCGGGTACAAGGTCACGGTTGGGGACACCAACGGCGCGGGGGACACCTTCTTCGGCGCCCTGCTCTCCCAGCTCGTGACAAAGGAGTCCTTGGAGGAGCTGACGCGGGAGGAGCTGGAAGCCGCGATCGCCTTTGCCAACAAGGCCGCAGCCATCACCACCAGCCGCCACGGCGCCATCCCCGCCATGCCAACGCTTGCGGAGCTGAAATAAGCCTTTGAAAGCTCGCAGCCATGCCCGACTTCGGGCATGGCTGCATTTTTCTTTTATCGGGAATCGTTTCACAATTATATTATAGGAAGTTTTGCACAAAAAGTCGGGGCTTCTTTAATGGAAAAACACAGTTTCATTCGGCAGCTTGAATTATTTCTTGACAAGAAAACCTCGAAAACATATACTGAAAACGCAATACCCGTGAAACGTTATTTTCGCAAAAATCCTGCCCAAGCAAACCAAAAACAAAAGAAAATCGAAAGGATGCAAGAATGAAAAAGAGTATTCTGAAACTGCTCTCCACGCTTCTGATCCTCTGCATGGTCTTCAGTCTGGCCGCCTGCGGCGAGAGCGCCGGGGAGACCGGCAGCGCGGAGGTCGCCGAGGACATCGTCAACGGCGATTTTGAGGAGATCAGCGAGGGCCAGTGGGTCGGCTGGACCCGCCATGATGCGGCCTTCAACTTCCGCGGCGTCACCAACCAGGAGAAGGTGGGCGGCGTCGTCATGGAGAAGACCGGCGAGTATTACTTTGCCGGTACCGTCGGCGGCAACCCCCCGATGCGCGGAACGCTGACCTCCGATGTGTTCAAGCTGGGCGGCAACGGCTTCATCACCTTCAAGATGGGCGCCGGCAAGGACACCGAGAAGGTCTATGTGGAATTCTTTGAGGAAGGCAACGACACCCCCATCGCCCACGTGGTCAACGAGGACTGCGACGGCGTCTACATCACCGAGCACCTGCTCACCAAGGTGGTGGATCTGTCCGCCTATGTGGGCAAGAACATCTACATCGTCGTCACCGATAACGACGACGGCAGCGATCTCAGCTACGTGAACCTGGACGTCTTCAAGGTCTGCCAGAATGACGACGAGGTCGCGGCGGCTCAGGCCGAGTATGCCCGCCAGATCGAGGAGTTCGGCCCCAAGCCCTTCGTGGAAGACGAGACCTCCAACGAGATCCAGAACCCCGGCTTTGAAAGCGGCGACCTGAGCGGCTGGGTCATCCTGGATGGCACCGCGCTCTCCCGCGCCGCCATCGTCCCCACCACCCAGTACTACTGGACCGACCGCGCCGTGTACGGCGAGGGCGAGTACTATCTGGACGGCAGCAACAACGGCGCCATCCAGGAGAGCCTGACCGGCGCCATCCGCTCCTCGAAGTTCACCCTGGGCGGCGACGGCTACATCAGCTTCATGATCGGCTCCGGCAACGGCGGCTCCTATGTGGCTCTCTGCGACGCCAACACCGATGAAGAGCTCATCAAGATGGAGAACGAGTACTTCAGCGATCCCGCTCTGGCGCTGACCCTGCTGCGCGTGTACATGGACGGCAGCGAGTATGTGGGCCGCGTGGTCTACCTGAAGGTCGTGGACGCCAATGACGGCTCCAGCGGCGGCTTCGCCTTCATCAACGTGGACGACTTCCGCGTCTCCCTGACCCGTGACGAGGTCGCCGCTCTGCAGGTCGAGCAGATGGAGAAGATCCAGAACGAGACCTACACCTCCGCCTCCTACGACGACCTGACCTCTCTGCGCAACTACTACAGCAGCTATCCCTACCTTGTTCCCCTGGAGTCCCTGACCTTCACCGCCTATGCTGAAAACCAGGTCGTGGACTGCGGCACCGTGGATCTGACCGCCTTCGTGGCGGACGCCTCCGCCGCCTACGGCGAGGAGACCGTGGACGTTGTCATCACCAAGGTCAACGGTGAGGACGTTGCGGACGCCTCTGCCGTCGACATGAGCGAGCCCGGCTTCTACACCGTGACCTACGGCGCCGAGCTCAACGGCAAGACCGCCGAGGCCAGCTTCACCGTGGTGGCCATGGCTGACCACAGCAGCATCGCCAACGGCGGCTTCGAGAGCGGCAACCTGGCCGGCTGGACCAACGAGAGCGGCAACCTGGCTCCCGTTGAGGGTCAGCTGCCCGGCGTCATCTCCGCCGAGACCTACTGGGGCGAGGAGCTGCCCTACAACCAGGTCGGCGACTTCCACCTGGACGGCTGGGCCACCGGTATCCCCGAGCCCGAGGGCTGGACCCTGCGCTCCACCAACTTCGTGCTGGGCGGCTCCGGCTTCATCTCCCTGCGCATGGGCGGCAACGCGGCCGCGGTGCATGTGTACCTGGCTGACGGCACCGAGATCGGCTTCTACCGTCAGACCCGCTTTGCCGACCAGAACTTCCCGTCTCTGGCGGCCGGCGGCTCCTGGGCCGACATGGGCACCTACGTCATCGACCTGACCGACTACATCGGCCAGGAGCTCTACATCGTCCTGGAGGACGAAGTGATCGAGGGCGGCTGGGCCCAGGCCTTCTTCGATGAGGTCGTGACCTTCTATGAAGAGGCGCCCGACTACGCCAACCTCTTCGACACCGTGAAGGACGGCGCCACCACCGATACCGTGGACATTCCCTGGCAGCTTGCTGTCAACCTGAAGTAATCTATTTCCCTGCACGTTTCCGGGGGGACAGTGGGTTTCCCCTGTCCCCCCTATCTCAAAGGACAGGAGAAACAAGATGAAAAAAATCCTTTCTCTGCTGCTGGCTGCAGCGATGCTTCTCAGCTTCTCCACCCTGGCCTTTGCCGATGACGCGTCCCCTTACCAGATCGTCAACGGCGACTTCGAGACCGGCGACCTGACCGGCTGGACCCCCTCCTCCGGCAACTGGGGCGACAACCCCACCGGCGTCATCTCCGCCGAGACCTACTGGGGCGAGGGCATGCCCTACAACCAGGCCGGCAACTACCATCTGGACGGCTGGAGCACCGGCATTCCCGAGGGTGAGACCTGGTCCCTCCGCTCCACGCTCTTTACGCTGGGCGGCTCCGGCTTCATGAGCGTGCGCATGGGCGGCAACGCCGCTGCGGTGCGCGTCTACACGGAAGACAATGTCCTGGTCGGTTACTTCCAGCAGACCCGCTTCAACGACGCAAACTTCCCCCACCTGGCTGAGGGCGGCTCCTGGGCCGACATGGGCACCTATGTGATGGACATGTCCGCCTATCTGGGGCAGAAGCTGGTGATCGAGCTCTGCGACGAGCCCGCCAACGGCTGGGCCCAGGCCTTCTTTGACGAGGTCGTGACCTACTACGAGGAAGCGCCCGATTGGCAGAACATGGCCGACACCGTGAAGGACGGCGGCACCGGCGCAGAGGTGGAGATCCCCTGGCAGCTGGCCGAAAATCAGGCTCCCGCTCCTGCCGGCAGCGATAGCGCCGAGCCGGGTCAGGAGACCGAGTCTGTCCCCACAGAGGAGCCCGAGGCGGCTCCTGCGGAGGCGCCGGCAGAGGCGGATCCCGAGACCGCTGCCGAGCCCTGACGGCATATCCGATTGGAGGAAAACATGAAGATCAAACAAAGTCTGGCTCTGCTGCTGATGCTCTCCATGCTCTTCGCCCTTGCCGCCTGCGGCGGTGGGGCGAGCGACCCGCATGAGAAGGAGCTTCTGCTGCATCTGAGCTTTGACGAGGGCAAGGGACTCACCGTAAAAGACTCCTCCGGAAATCTTCCGGACACGGTGCTGAACTATGAGCTTGCCCACGCCGCCTACCTGCCCGAGGATCAGGATCCCCAGTGGCGCCAGAGCGGCATCAGCGGCGGCTGCCTGCTGCTGGACGGCAGCTCCACCTACCTCAGCTACAACCGCAACGACATCACCGTGGAGGGCAAGGCTCTGACCGTCTCGGTCTGGATCGCGCCGCGCATGTTCGAGTGGGACGATCCCCACGCCGCCGAAAACGGCACGGACTCCCCCACCGGCATCGTCAGCCAGTCCAACAAGGCCAAGAATGAGGGCTTCCTGCTGGGCTATGAGCGCTTCGGCCGCCTCACCTTCCAGGTGGGCACCGGGGACGACTGGCTCACCGTCTGGTCCAACGGCGATAATCTGAGCCGCTACAAGTGGAACTACGTCACCGCCACCTTCGACGCGGGGGCCGGCGAGATGTGCCTCTACCTCAACAGCGAGCTCGTCGCCTCCCGCTCCGTGCCCAAGGACGCGGAGATCGCGGGCGCCACCCGCAGCTCCCTGCTGGTGGGCCGCAACGGCGAGGCCGAGCGGCTGACGGCGGGCTACCTGAACGTGGCCAGCGGCTACATTGACGAGGTGAAGCTCTACTCCGCCGCTCTCAGCGAGCAGGAGATCCGGGACTATTACAAGGGCGTCACCGTGCCGGAGATCAACTTCGACGAGATCTGGCTGCAGAACATCCTCACGGACGACTACACCCGCCCCCAGTTCCACGGCGGCCCCTATCAGTTCTGGATGAACGAGCCCCACGCCCCCGTGTACTACAACGGCATGTACCACCTCTTCTTCCAGGAGAACATGACCGGCTCCTACTGGCGCAACATCTGCTGGGGGCACCTGGTCAGCACCGACATGGTGAACTGGAAGCCCGTGAAGGAGGCCATCGTGCCCACTGAGGGCAGCGTGGTTCCCGACGGCGTGTGGTCCGGCGGCGCCACGCTGGACAAAAACGGCGTGCCGCTCCTCTTCTTCACCGCCGGCAACGACAGCTTCGGTGAGGTGGAGGGACTCATCTCCAACCAGAACATCGGCGTGGCCTACCCCGCCGACCTGAACGATCCCGAGCTCATCGACTGGGTCGTCTGCGACGAGCTGGCCGTGATCCAGAAGGCTGGTCAGGGCCGCCCGGGCGAGTTCCGCGACCCCCATATCTGGAAAGAGGGCGACACCTGGTGCATGCTGGTCTGCTCCGGCAGCACCAAGACCAAGGGCGGCACCGCGCTGCTCTACACCACGGACACTCTGGAGCTGAAGGACGGCGTCGTGGACATGGACTGGCAGTACAAGGGCCCGGTCTATGAGATGGAAAACCAGTCCGCGCTCTACGGCACCAGCTGGGAGCTGCCCATCATCCTGCCCGTGACCAACGAGGCCGGCACCATCACCAAGTATTTCTTTGAGATCTCCCCCGCCCCCGCCAGCATCGCCGACAACAAGGTCTACTACTGGCTGGGCGACTTCGATCTGGAGACCGGCAAGTTCACCCCGGACGAGGCCTTCCAGGGCGAGCCCCACCTGCTGGACTACGGCGCCAACGTCTTCACCGGGCCCAGCTGCCTGGTGGATCCCGTCAGCGGGAACATCTACATGTTCTCCATCATGCAGGATCAGCGGGGCGCCGCCGAGCAGGGAGCCTCCGGCTGGGCCCACACCGTGGGTCTGGCCCGGCGCATCTGGCTCAACGACGAGGGCACGGATCTCTGCATTGAACCCATTGAGGCGCTCCACACCCTGGAGGGCGAGGTGCTCATCGACGGCAGCAACCTGAGCCTTGACGACGCCAACGCGCAGCTTTCCACCGTGCAGGAGGACATGCTCTACATCCGGCTGGATGTGGACGTGAGCAAGGCAAGCTCCTTCGGCATCACCCTGCTGCAGGGCGGCAGATGGGACGAGACCAGTCTGAGCTACGACGTGAAGAACGGCATCATCCAGGGCCGCACAGAGAACAAGGGCGAGGGCGCCAAGGTCAAATCCGTCTCCGGCGCGCTCACCAACGATGACAACATCCTCTCGGTGGAGATCTACCTGGATCGCTCCCTGGTGGAGGCCTTCTTTGAGGACTCCAAGGTCATCAGCATCCGCGCTTACCCCGAGGATCCCAATTCCCAGGCCATCAGCCTCTTTGCCGAGGGCGATGTGACCGTCGTCGGGATCTATGTTGCGACGATGGAATCCATTTTCGATTAATCATCATTTCCGGGCGCTGCGTCTACTCCACAAACATAGGCGCAGCTTCCGAAAAAAAGGAGGAAAAAAGCCCGGCTCGGGCTGCGGCAGTGTGGAGACCTGCCGTAATGCGGCGCATCCCAAAGCGGATGGCCGCGAGGGCGTACCAAGCGAAGGCTGTACGTCCGGAGCATAAAAAATGGCGACTGTTCAACTGAAAAACATCAAGAAGGTCTATCCCTTTGTCAGCGGCGAGCAGAAGAAAAAGAGCAAGAAAAAGAAGGGCGACGAGCCTGAGAAGAAGAAAGTCAATCTCCAGATCACCGAGGAAGGTGTGGTCGCGGTGCAGGAGTTCAACCTGGACATCGCGGACAAGGAATTCATCGTGCTGGTGGGCCCCTCCGGCTGCGGCAAGTCCACCACCCTGCGTATGGTGGCCGGTTTGGAAGAGATCTCCGGCGGCGAGCTGATCATTGACGGCAAGGTCGTGAACGACGTTGCCCCCAAGGATCGCGACATCGCCATGGTCTTCCAGAACTACGCCCTCTACCCCCACATGACCGTGTACGAGAACATGGCCTTCTCTCTGAAGCTGCGCCATACCCCCAAGGACATCATCGACCAGAAGGTGCGGGAGGCCGCTGAGATCCTGGACATCACCCAGTACCTCAACCGCAAGCCCAAGGCCCTCTCCGGCGGCCAGCGGCAGCGCGTGGCCATCGGCCGCGCCATCGTCCGCGCCCCCAAGGTCATGCTGATGGACGAGCCCCTCTCCAACCTGGACGCGAAGCTGCGCAACGAAATGCGCGCCGAGATCATCAAGCTCCGTCAGCGCATCGACACCACCTTCATGTACGTCACCCACGACCAGACCGAGGCCATGACCCTGGGCGACCGGATCGTCATCATGAAGGACGGCTATATCCAGCAGATCGGCACCCCCCAGGAGGTCTTCAACCATCCCGCGAATCTGTTCGTGGCCGGCTTCATCGGCATGCCCGTTATGAACTTTTTCGACGCCAAGCTCCTGAAGGAGCAGGGCAAGTACTTCGTGGAGCTGGACGGCCTGAAGGTGGAGCTGGCCGAGGACAAGCAGGAGCGCCTCGCCGCCAACCATGTGGAGCCCCAGGAGATCACCCTGGGCGTGCGTCCCGAGCACACCGACCTGGATCCCAACGGCGTTGCCGCCACCGTAGACGTGGCGGAGATGATGGGCTCCAGCGTGCACCTGCACGTGAACGCCAACGGCCACGACGTGATCATCATCGTCCCCACCATCGACATGAAGAACAACTACAGCATGGGCGATACCCTGCACTTCGGCTTCCAGGGCAACGTGGCCCACATCTTCTCCAAGGAGACCGAAAAGAACCTGGAATTCTGAAACAGTTCCTTTTCTCCTCATTTTCCATAGCAAGCGGGCTGCAGGATCTCCTGCAGCCCGTCAAGCTGTCGACACTTTCTTTACAAAAGCACCGGGATCCCGCACATGCGGGATCCCGATACTTTTTGTGTGATGCTTAGTCGATATGGATGATCTTCTGGCTGAGATCGTTGGCCTTCACCTTGGCGTTGGGGAAGCGCTCCCGCTTGGCGGTGATCTTGCCCATGTCGATGGCCTGCTTGGGACAGTACTGCAGGCAGCTCAGACAGCCGATGCAGTTCTTGCCGAAGACGGGCTTGCCGCCCTCCAGACGGATGTTCTCCCGGGGGCAGATCTTCACGCAGGTGCCGCAGCCGATACAGCTGTCCGTGACGGTGAACTTCTTCGTCCGCTTCGGGTGCAGGCCGGAGAAGGCCTTGCTCTCCAGGGCGAAGACGCTGCGCCTGGGGGGCTCCTTCTCGCTGCGCTTCATGGCGCGGACGGCGCCGCCGATCTCCATGGCCTTCTTCTCGATCCGGGCGGCGTTCTTCTCCGGGTTCCGGGGCGCCAGAGACAGGGTGTGAGGCATGAGCCAGATGCAGGTGGAGTGGTTCACCACCGCGGCCCAGTAATCCAGCCCCACGATCTGATGGATCTTGTGCAGGCCGCAGCCGATGTAGCCCGCATACTGCTCCACGGCGAACTTATAGGCGCCCGGGGCGATGCGGATGCTCTTGACATAGTTCTCCACGTCACCGGGCAGTCCGCCGCCATAGCAGGGGAAGACGAAGCCCACCCGCTTGGTCTCCGTGGCGTCGGTCTTGACGGGGGCAGAGCGCATCAGGACAATATCCGTATCGCCCAGCACCTTGGCGATTTCCCTGGCCATGTTCAGACAGTGGCCGGAGCCGGAATAGCAGTAGATGATATTTTCGCTCATGTGGATTCCTCCTATGATGAATTTTCCGTTTTGGATACTTTATTATATCACAGCGGAAAGCACCTGGCAAATGGACAATCTGCCCGACAATGTATGGATCGGAGCATGCAGAAACGGCTTGGCGCAGCGGGCTTCGGTACAGTGACAAAATGCGGGAAAAATGCGGCGGAACGCTTGTTTTTCCTGCGGGACTGTGCTATACTCCCTGTCCGAGCAAGCCATAGAAACGGGGCCGGACCCCGATGGAGACAGAAACATGAGCATGAGCTTATATGACCAGCATCTCTTGCTGGACTGTATGCTGGAGATGGGCGATCTGCTGCTGGACTGCGGCGCGGAGATCAGCCGGGTGGAGGACACGCTCTCCCGCGTGGGAATGGCCTACGGCGCCAACCGGGCGGACGTGTTCGTCATCCCCGCTCTCATCAGCATCACCTTGAATTTTCCGGAGACTGAGCCCGTCACCGAGACGCGGCGCATCACCTCCACCGGCAGCACGGATTTTTACCGGCTGGAAAAGATCAACTCCCTCAGCCGCCGCTGCTGCGTCGAGCCCATTCCGCTGGCGGAGCTGCGACGGAATCTGGATCATGTGGCCGCGGGGCGCAAGCCCTTCTCAGTGGTGTTCTGGGGCAGCATGCTGGGCGGCGGCGGCTTCGCCGTCTTCTTCGGCGGCAACCTGTGGGACGGGCTGGCAGCTGCCATCTTCGGCGCGGGCATCTGCCTGCTGCAGACCCGTCTGGGGCACACGAAGCTCAACACCGTGGCCTTCAATCTGCTGATCTCCCTGCTGACCGGTCTGGCGGTGGGGCTGATCACCGGGCTGATCCCGGCGCTGCATATGGACAAGATCCTGATCGGTGACATTATGCTTCTGATCCCCGGTCTTGCCATGACCAACGCCATCCGCAACATGCTGGTGGGCAACACCATTTCCGGCGTGGAGCGCCTGGCGGAAAGTCTGATCTGGGCCGCGGCGCTGGCCGGCGGCTTTATGGTCGCCCTGTCCATCGTGGAGACCATCGGCGGGAGGATCGGCGGATGAAAGAAATCATCATGCAGCTTCTTGCCGCTTTCGTTGGCTCCATGGGCTTTGCCTTGATTTTCGGGATGAAGCGGCGCTACCTGTTCTGTGCATCCCTGGGCGCTCTGCTGGGCTGGGGCGTGTATCTGGCCACCGACGCGCTGCTGACCAGCAGCTTTCTGCCGCCGCTCTTTGCAGCCGCCTTCGCCGTGAGCTATTCGGAGATCATGGCCAAGTTGCTGAAAACCCCCGCCACGCTCTTCGTGATCCCCGCCATCATTCCCCTGGTGCCCGGCGGCTCGCTCTATTACACCATGAGCTACGCCGTCCACCGGGACATGGAGAACGCCCGGCTCTACGGCACCCGTACCGCTGAGACCGCCCTGGCCATCGCCGCGGGCATCAGCTTCGTGCTGGCTGTGCGTGAGCTGCGCTCCCGGCGGTAAGGAAGGGCTGCCCCAGCAGGGCACTTGCACTACCACCCCGCCGCGCCTGATTTTTCCCGCATATGCGGGCAAAGGTTTCTCCCCTGTGCAGCGTCAGCCGTCCTTCCGCGCTCCGCCGCAGAGCTCTGTTCGGGATGGGATGCCATTCTCTCTGGCCTGTGCAAAAAACTCCCCGAAAACCGAAAAAAATACTTGACATTTGATGTCGCTTCTGCTATTATACTCCTTGCTCGCGGGGCTCCGGCTCCAAGGCATCTGGGGGTATAGCTCAGCTGGGAGAGCGCTTGAATGGCATTCAAGAGGTCAGCGGTTCGATCCCGCTTATCTCCACCAAACAGAAACCGAGGACTTTTTGTCCTCGGTTTTTTGTTTGGTGAAATGGGCAGTTCGTGCAACCGCTGACCTCTTGCATTTTCAATTATAGCCGCCGGAGGCGGCTTTCCGGCGTTTACCGCCGGAAAGGTCAGCGGTTCGATCCCGCTTATCTCCACCAACGAAAACCTTGAAGTCTCAACGACTTCAAGGTTTTTTCTTTGCCCAAAATTCGGCCCGGTTTTCCCGGCGTGTGGAATTCGTGTGGAATAAGGTTCACACGCAGGGCATATAGCATTGCTGCCACAAGCAGGGCGACGAGGCCATATTTCCCGCCAAGCATGAGATGGCGTTCCAGCGATGCCTTAGCAACACCCCTTTTTCTGCTGTTTTTTACCATTTCGGATATATTTCTATCTCTTAAGCTTTCTTACCCGTATTGTTCTGACAGATAGAGATTCGCTTTGGACTGGATCAGTTTCGCCACATCCTCCGCCGATCGGTCGCCCGCGTAATAGGCGCCGGCCGCGTCCAGAATCATGTCAAGCAGCGCTTGATCGTACTCGTACAGGCTG
>ONPF01000010.1 GCA_900319635.1 uncultured Eubacteriales bacterium
ACAAACTGGAATTGTTATTTGTGATCCGCATTCATTTCATCCGCTTTTGCGGACGGTTTTACGGTCATTTCTACCCATGCCGGTAAAAAACCGCTCTTGATGGCGTTTCTGACGGATCGGATATTCGACCATGCAGAGCAATAAAACGGGACCTTATCCCGCTGTGCAATTTCCATCGCCAACCGCGAGGTGATTGCGGATGCGATACCCTTTTTACGATATTCCGGTAAGACATCTACGCCGATCTGCCACATCTCTTCGGCATCCGCCGAGCATCCCGACAATCCGATCAGTTTTGAGCCGTCATACGCTCCGACGCACAAAACGTCCAAATGCTTTCTGTCGCGGCAAAGAGCATTTGACCACTCCGGTACATACAGCTCTTCAAAATCAGCTTTCTCCAACAACCGCATTTCGTATGGACACGGCAGTTTCGTGAGCTTCTCTAAATCCGGCAGATAATACTCCGCCATAAAGCAAACCGTTTGTCCCAAAGGCTCCAGCCGCCGGTTCAGCCAACGCATATTCGGCGTCTCAAAGCAATGGTAGAAATCAAATCGTTCCACATACGCTTTTACAATATCAAATAGTTCCTCTGTGGAACATGCCACGACATTATTGCCATAGGAGATGAAATTGCATCCGATGGGAAGACTGTAATACTTCTTTGCCTTTGATCCGAGTTTGAACGGAACGACAGTATTACGATCCGAAAGAAAATCTTCCGTGCTGCATCCGATATCTTCGGCAGATTGATGCATTGCGATCTGGAACAAATCCTGAGTTGTCATCTGTTCTCCTTTTCCGCAAATCCCGATTTGTCTGGGTGATTATATCACAGGAACCTCTCGGAGAAAAGACCGTTTGCACTATTCTTTTTCAGCCGTCACATTTTCCTCATAGACAGAATACACCTCATTCTCTTTGAGCTTCAGCCGGTGCTGCAGGTATTCCTGCACATCAAAAGCATTGCGCTCATCATAGTCCGAGGTGAAACGGTAGTTGGGGTGCTTGGTAATGTCGTATTTATCCGAAAGGAAAGGCCGGACACCGCGGAGTTGGAGGATGCACTTGCCTCCGTCCAGCACAGATAGGTGGCTTTCATCGACCAGTTCAAAAACTGGTCGATTCCTCTATTTCTTTTTGCGTCCCCCGCAGCAAAAAGAAATGCAAGCGAATCCTTCCTCCGCTGCCAAGCAGCAAAAGGACAACGCAGAGCTTTGCCCTCTGCGGTGTCCTTTTGCGTATGGCCCTGTCCGGTGATCAGGCGGCCTGGTCGAGGGCGTGGCTCGCGGCATAGCTTTCGATCCGCAGCGCCACGTTCTCCTGCAGGCTACGGAAGAAGAACTGGTAGTCGTAGATGTGGTAAGCGCCCGCGGGCAGTCCCGGAACGATGGGTCTGTAGTCGGCGGGATCCACGTCGGTGACCTTCACCACGCCGCGCTGCACGTCCAGATAGCAGCCGCAGAGCGCCGCCTGCTCGCTGACGATCGCGCCGCTGTAATCGGTAAAGCAGGCGCCGGGGTTTTCGTTCTTCTCCGCGGGGGTCTCGTCGGTTTTCCAGTTCAGCGGATTGATGCCGAAGGCATGCTGCCCGGCAGGGCTGATAAAGGTCTCCGCGAGCTCCGGGGCTTCGCAGTCAAAGCTGATCACAACGCCATAATCGTCCGCGCCCTGAGCGGGGCGGATCTGGGGATATTGCGCGGTCAGCTCCTCGGTGCAGGGCCAGCCGATGGCATAGACCGCCACCAGCTGATCGTACAGCGCCTCGTCGCCGAAATACTCCTCCAGCAGCCGGTAGCACATGTCCGCGCCCTGGGAGAAGCCCGCCAGGATGATGGGGCGGCCCTGGTTCTCATGCTCCAGATACCAGGCGAAGGCGGCGGAGACGTCGCTGTAGGCGATCTCCATATAGGGCTCCCAGTCCGCCCGATCCAGGCTGTAGACCTTCATGGCCGCCTGGCGGTAGTAGGGGGCGAACATCCGGGTGCTGTCCTCGTAGATCCCCCGCTCCATGTTCAGCGCGCCCAGGAAGTTTGCCTTGGTATCCTCATCGTCCAGGGACATGTTGAACTCGTCCTTCATGTCCACCGTGGGGCAGACCAGGAACAGATCCACGTCCCGATCCTCCCCGATGCCGTAATAGGCCCAATTGGCCTCGTCGGCGTAGGAGATGGGGGCGGGCTGCGCCTCTGCAGGCTCCGCCGTGGCGGCGGCCGCCGCTTCCGTGGGCTCCGGCTCCCGCTCCACCTTCGTCACGCCCTCGCCATAGATGGTCGTCCAGTCGTTTTTCATGGAGATGGGCACCCAGTTGTACTCCTCACAGAGGCCGTACATCTTGTCCGCCTTGCTCTCGCTGCCGTTCTCGCGCACCGTGTCGTCGCAGCATAGCATAAAGGCCAGGCTCCGGTAGGGGTTGTTGCTGGTGACGTACTCGGCCATGCTGGCGTCGCCCGTGCTGTTGCCGAAGGAGAGCACCGGCTGCACGCCGATCTCCTGCTGGATGACAGTGACCTTGTTCATCTTCAGGTTCTTGATCAAAAACTCGCCGCCCAGCACCAGCTGATCGTTCTCATCGTACACATACTGCAGGCCGTCGGTATCGCCCTGATTCGGGGCAACCAGCGTCTCGTCCGAGCCGATGATCTGTCGCGGCGGGATGTTCAGGGGGGAATTGTCCACGATGCCGCGGACGATGAAGCGATCCGTGCCGCTGACGATATAGACCGTAAAATCGTTGGCCTGGAGGTAGTTCACCACTTCCAGCATGGGCTTGTACCAGCCCTCGCCCCGGAGCATGCCCTCATAGCTGGGCATGGGCAGCTTCTTGAACTCCTGGATATAGGCGTTGAACTCCTCCACAGTCATCCCCGCGAAGGCGGAGGCGATGCATCGGCCGTGATCCACCTCCAGCCCCTCGAAGGAGGCGCCGCTGCGGTTCTGCTCCACGATCTTCAGCGCGGTCTCCCGCTCGAAATCGCTGGCCTTGTCCTTGTAATCCGGGTCCTCCAGGACGCGGTAGACCAGAAGGGTGTAGTCAAAGTAGTTGGGGTCGGTCTCGCAGAAGAGCGTGCCGTCCAGGTCGAAAACCGCGATGCGGTTCTCCACCGGGATATAGTCCGCGCTCCCCTCCTCCGTCACCGCTTCCACATAGCTCACCAGCTCCGCCCGGGCGACGGACTCCGGCGTCCACAGGGTCAGATATTCGTCCCCGGGGACGACGACGGGCTCCTCGGCAGGCTCCCCCGCCTGCTTCCAGCCCACGCCCAGGGCATAGAGGATGCTCACCGCAAGCAGCAGGCAGATGGCCGTCAGAGCCACGCCCCGCCAGGTTTTCATCTGCTTTTCTTTTTTCCTGAATTCCTGCGAATTCTTCTTCATTTGTCAAGCCTCCCAAGCTGTTTTGTTTTTACGGTTCCCCGTCTGTTCCTCCGGCTGGAGGATCGCGATCCGCCCCCGCCCGTATGCGCAATGGAGGGGTCAACTTCATTCCTTCCCCCCAGCCTCATCCGCCAGAGAGACCAGCTCTTCGTAGCTCAGCGAGCCCTCCCGGTTGTAGGTCACGACCCCGTCCGCGTCCAGGATGATGGTCTGGGGCAGGACGGTGGAGGCGTTCAGCAGCTCGCCCAGGCTCCCGTCCTCGTCCACGGCAAAGGGCATGGCGTAGTCGTAGTCCTTCAGATACGCCGCCACGTCCGTAGTCACCGGCGGGCAGTGCAGCGCCAGCACAGCGATCTCTCCCGGCCGCTCCCGCAGCAAGCGGTCGAAGTGCGGCAGCTCCCGCACGCAGGGGGTGCACCAGGTGGCCCAGAGGTTAATGACCACCACCTTCCCCCGCTGCTCGGAGAGGCTGAAGCTGCTGCCGTCCACGCATTGCACCGTGAAATCCGGCAGCTGCTCCCCCACCTGGGAGCCGGGATCGGGCGCGGGCTTGCCCTCCGGCCGATTCACCAGCAGCAGCACCGCAGCAAGCACCAGCAGCGCCGCCGCCCAGAGCAGGCGGCCTGTTTTCTTGTTCATTGCCGCGCCCCCTTCCCCGTGTCATCCTGAGCGGAGCCGCAGCGCGGCGGAGTCGAAGGATCTCGCCCCCGCAGGACGAGCTTCCCCGCACGGAAGGAGATGGCCTGAAAGCGGCATACGTCGATGCACTTGCCGCAGTGGACGCACTCGCTGTCCCCCACGGCGCGGATGTCCATGGGACAGACGCGCAGGCAGGCGCCGCAGTCGGTGCAGCGGCTCCTGTCCACCTTCACGCCCAGCAGCGCAAGCCTGGCCATGAGGCCGTAGAGGGCGCCCAGGGGGCAGAGGAAGCGGCAGAAGGCGCGGAAGACGAACACGCAGGATGTGAGGATCAGCACCAGGAGTGAAAACTTCCACCAGAAGATGCCGCCGGTCATGGCGCGCAGGGCTTCGTTTGCCGGATGGAGCATCAGCAGCAGCGCACCCTCCAGGGTGCCGGCGGGACAGATGAACTTGCAAAAGCCCGGCAGCGGCAGACGCCGCAGGGCAAACCAGGCGGGGATACCGATGACGAAGAGCAGCAGCACGCCGTATTTCACCCGGCTGAGCCTTCGCGTCAGCGGGCTTTTGGGCACTTTTCGCGTGGGGATCTTGTGCAGAAGCTCCTGAATCAGGCCAAAGGGGCACAAAAAGCCGCAGATGACCCGCCCCAGCAGCAGACCGAAGAGCAGCAGCACCCCCACAATGTAGAAGGCCGGGCGATCCGCCGAGGCCGCCACTGCGTTCTGCAGGGAGCCCAGCGGGCATGCGCCCACCGCCCCCGGGCAGGAATAGCAGTTCAGCCCCGGGACGCAGACGCTTTTCAGCGGGCCGGTATAGATCTCCCCCTCGGCGAAGCCCTTCAGGTGGGCGTTGTAGAGCAGCGCCGAGTAGAGCTGGATCAGCCGCCGGGTGGACGGCCTGGGCAGCTTCTTAACCAAGGCCGATACACTCCGAGCAGATCTTGACGGCCTTGGCCAGCACGTCCCGGGCGCCGCCGTTCAGGACGCCCAGCACCACCAGCAAAAGCCCCAGGGCAAACAGCGCCGCCCACAGCGCTCTTTTCCGCGTCATCCCGCTCTCCTCAGCATGATCAGATAGTTCTGATCATAGGGCTCCGCGGTATACGTATCCGGATCCACAAATTCATAGCCCTCGGGGATCTTGATGACCTGGATGTGATAGCGGTAGCGCATGCCCGTGAAAACCGCAAGCCCTTGCCCGTCGGTGGTGACGGGGGTGCAGGCCGTGTCGGTGCAGAAATTGATGACCACACCTTCCACCGGCGCGTAGTTTTCATCGATGATCCTGACGGTGTAGCGGCAGACCATGGGGTCATAGTCCGGGCCGGTATAGCGCGCAAAATGCTCCAGAAAGGCCTCTGTCGAGCTCTCGGCGCCGCCCGTCATCGCGGCGATCCGGCCGCTGCGATCCACATACAGCGTGACGGGGATATAGCCCGGCACAAAGCGATCCAGCCCCGTCCCGGCCACATTGGCCATGGGGAAGCTGAGGCCGTTCGCAGCTGCGAAGTCCCGCAGCACCTCGTCCGTGTCGTCGGGCTCGACGGACAGGGCGATCACGGCGACCTTGTCGGAATTTTGCGACCAGGCCTCCTGCAGGAAGGGGAACTCCCTCCGGCAGGGGCCGCACCAGGTCGCCCAGAGATTGATGAGCACCAGCTCGTGATCCTCCAGGGCCTTGGACAGGGTGAAGTCCGTGCCGTCACAGCAGCGGACGGTAAAGTCCTCCAGCAGAACAGGCTCCGTATTGGGATCCGGCGTCGGTGCGGGCTCCTCGGTGATCTCCGGCTCCGGCTCTGCTGTCGGCTCCGGTTCCGGCTCCGCGGCGGGCTCCGGGTCCGCTGTTGCGGGGATCTCGGGCGTCTCCGTCTCCGGCGTTCCGTCGGTCTCTGGCTGGGTCTGCTGCCCGCCGCAGCCGGCCAGGCAGCTCAGCGCCAGCAGCAGCGCAAGCAGAAAAGCGATTCTTTTCATAATACGTCCTCCTTGATCAATTTGTTTTCTCATCCGTTTTGCTTCTTTCGTGACCCTCGGCGGCGCCGGACTCCTCCCCTTTGCGAAACAGCACGAACTTCTCCAGCGGGAAGAGCACCGCCATCTGCACCAGCCCCGCGCAGAGGGCGGCGATGGTGCGCGCCAGGGAGGCCAGCGCCCCGCCCATCAGCTTCGCGGCGATGAAGCCCTGGAGCCAGGTGGTGAACAGGATCAGCCCCGTCAGGATGACGAGATAGGCGACGAGGCCGCCCCGGCGTCCCACGCCCCGGAAGGTGGTCTTCATGTTCATGAAGTAGCCGTACAGATTGGCCAGATAGTTGGACAGGAAGAAGGGCAGCACATAGCCCCAGGTGACGACCCCGTCCTGCACATAGATGCTCTCCCCCTCGAAGAGCCGCTCCGGATCGAACACCGGGCGCAGAAGGGTTGGGAGCTTGGCGCTCACGCCGTCAAAGAGCAGGGGCAGCAGGTTTGCCAGCAGCAGCTGCAGCAGGGTGATGCTCAGGCTCACCAGGTTGAATTTTATAAACTGCCACAGCGCCCTGTCGCCATAGCGCTCATCCAGCCGTTTCCAGAATCTCACATGCGTCCCTCCTCTCCTTGTTCCTGCTATATGCCATATGTCAGTATAGCAATTCAGACCGCGCCGTGCAAGCCCCGCACGGGAAATGTCCGCATCCGCGGTCGAAAAAAGTTCTTATGCGGAAAAAAGCATTGACAAATATAGTTAGAGGTGTTAAACTAACCGATGGTTAGATGATCCTAACCATTCTTCTTGCCTTGTAGTTAGTTTTCTTGAACTAACTCCTGGAGGGATGGAGAGAAAGGAGGGGGACGTATTGATGCCTCTTTATTTGGCTGACCCCGGAGAGGAGAGCATCATCCGGAAGGTCGGGGGAAATCCCGACATGAAGAAGCACCTGGAGGATCTGGGCTTTGTAGCCGGCGGCTCCGTCACGGTGCTCAACACCATCGGCGGGAACCTGATCGTCAAGGTCAAGGAATCCCGGGTGGCCATCAGCAAGGAAATGGCCGGCAAGATCATGATTTGAACAAATTGCAATAAAGGAGAAATGAGGATGAAAACACTGAGAGACGTAAAGGTGGGCGAGACGGCCAAGGTCGTGAAGCTCCACGGCGAGGGCGCCGTCAAGCGCCGCATCATGGACATGGGCATCACCAAGGGCGTGGAGGTCTATGTTCGCAAGCTCGCTCCCCTGGGCGACCCCATCGAGGTCAATGTCCGCAATTATGAGCTGAGCCTGCGCAAGGCCGATGCGGAGCAGATCGAAGTAGAATAAGGAGAAGGAACGATGGACAAGAAACTGCGAATCGCCCTGGCGGGCAACCCCAACAGCGGCAAAACCACCCTGTTCAATAAGCTGACCGGCGCCAACCAGTTCGTTGGCAACTGGCCCGGCGTCACCGTGGAAAAGAAGGAAGGCAAGCTCCTGGTCGACAAGGAAGTCACCCTGACCGACCTGCCCGGTATCTACTCCCTCTCCCCCTACACGCTGGAGGAGGTCGTGGCCCGGAACTATCTTGTGGAGGAGAAGCCCGACGCCATCCTGAACATCGTGGACGGCACCAACCTGGAGCGCAACCTCTATCTGACCACCCAGCTGACCGAGCTGGGCATCCCCACCGTTATCGCCATCAACATGATGGATCTGGTGCGGAAGAAGGGCGACAGCATCAATCTCAAGGAGCTCTCGAAGCAGCTGGGCTGCAAGATCGTGGAAATCTCCGCCCTGAAGGGCGAGGGCGTCAAGGAAGCCGCCCAGGCCGCCATCGAGGCCGCCAAATCCGGCAAGACCCGCCCCCAGCACAACTTCTCCGGCCCCGTGGACCACGCCATCGCCCACATCGAGGAGCTCGCCCTGAGCGGCATCCCCGAGGAGCAGAAGCGCTGGTACGCCGTCAAGCTCTTTGAGCGCGACGAAAAGGCCACCGAGCATCTGAAGCTCTCCGCCTCCGTCAAGTCCGGTGTGGAAGAGGCCGTCAAAGCCTGCGAGAAGGAGCTGGACGACGACGCCGAGAGCATCATCACCAATGAGCGCTACGTCTACATCGCCCAGCTGCTCAAGGGCATCTACAAGAAGAAGGGCAAGGGCGAGCTCTCCACCTCCGATAAGATCGATAAAATCATCACCAACCGCTGGCTGGCCCTGCCCATCTTCGCGGTAATCATGTGGCTGGTGTACGCGCTCTCCATGGGCAAGTCCATCACGGACGGCGGCATCTCCATCGGCACCTGGCTCACCGACTGGACCAACGACGTCCTGGGCGGTGCCTGGCTTACCGACGGCTCCCGCGCCATCCTGGAAGGCTGGGGCGCTGCGCCCTGGCTCACCGGCCTCATCTCCGACGGTATCTTCGCCGGCGTCGGCGCGGTACTGGGTTTCGTGCCCCAGATGCTGGTGCTGTTCCTGATGCTCTGCATCCTGGAGGACTGCGGCTACATGGCCCGTATCGCCTTCATCATGGACCGGATCTTCCGCCGCTTCGGTCTCTCCGGCAAGAGCTTCATCCCCATGCTGGTGGGTACCGGCTGCGGCATCCCCGGCGTTATGGCCTCCCGTACCATCGAGAACGAGCGTGACCGCCGCATGACGGTCATGACCACCACCTTCATGCCCTGCGGCGCCAAAATGCCCATCATCGGCCTCATCGCCGGCGCCCTCTTCGACGGCAGCACCTGGGTCGCCACCTCCGCTTACTTCATCGGCGTCGCCGCCATCGTGCTCTCCGGCATCATGCTGAAAAAGACCAAGATGTTTGCCGGCGATCCCGCCCCCTTCGTCATGGAGCTGCCCGCCTACCATGTGCCCTCCATCGGCAACGTCCTCCGCGGCACCTGGGAGCGGGGCTGGAGCTTCATCAAGCGCGCCGGCACCGTCATCGTGATCTCCTCCATCGTCATCTGGTTCCTCATCAGCTTCGGCTCCGTCAACGGCAAGTTCGGTATGGTGGATGACCTGTACGAGGATGAGGATCTGGTCACCGACGAGTACATCGTGGAGGTCGCAGACCGCATGGGCATTTCCGAGGACGAAGTGGAGCCCATGGACGACTCCATCCTGGCCCGCGTTGCCCAGCCTGTCTCCGTCGTCTTCAAGCCCCTGGGCTTCGGCGATTGGAAGCCCACCGCCGCCACCGTCACCGGCCTTGTTGCCAAGGAAGAGGTGGTCGCCAACTTCGGTATCATGTATAACTTCGACGCCCGGGCACAGCAGGCCGTGGACGAGGAGACCGGCGAGCCCCTCTTCGATGAGGAGACCGGCGAGCCCATCATGGAGGAGTTGGACGAAGAAGGCTCCCAGATCTGGGAGAACGTGGCCGCGGACTTCAACAACATCTCCGACGGTCACGGCAAGCTGGCTGCCTACGCCTTCATGATCTTCAATCTCCTCTGCGCCCCCTGCTTTGCCGCCATCGGCGCCATCAAGCGCGAGATGAACAGCCGCAAGTGGACCTGGTTCGCCATCGGCTATCAGTGCGGCTTTGCCTATGTGGTCTCCTTCATCGTGTGGCAGCTCGGCCGTCTCTTCGTGGGCGGCGCCAGCGTGATCGGCGTGATCCTGGCCCTGCTGATGCTCGGCGCGCTGTGCTTCCAGCTCTTCAAGCCCTACAAAGAGGCCTCGAAGCTGACCATCCAGTAAGATTTTTCTCCACTCCCAATCTCCGGCGGGGCCACATCAGTGACTCCGCCGGACACGCGTACCTTTCAAAGGAAGTGATCCCATGTTAGCCTGGCTCTCTGCCAATCTGGTGAATATCGCGCTGATCCTGGTGATCGCGCTGGTGGTCGTGCTGCTGATCCGCGGCATGATCCGGGACAAAAAGGCCGGCAAGTCCTCCTGCGGCGGCAACTGCGCCAGCTGCGGGGTCTGCGGCGGCAGCTGCTCGGGCTGCCGGTCCAAGCCGTCCCCCTGACAGAGTCTACTACCTCCCTCTACGCCCGGAAGCCGTGTCCTCTCGCGGCTTTCGGGCGATTTTTTGTTGCGCAGGCCGGTCGGGTCTGGTAAAATTGAGGTACTTTCCATCATCTCGTAGGGACGACCATTGGTCGTCCGTCTGTTGGGCACAATACGGAGTCCACGGACGAGCAATGCTCGTCCCTACGGAGCAAAAGCAAACCGTCTACGGAATTCAAAAAAAGGAGCTGGGCCATGGACGTCATCACCCATATCCCCTCGCCGCTGGGGACGATCACCCTGGCAAGTGACGGCGCGGCGCTGATCGGGCTCTGGTTTGAGGGCCAGAAGCACGATCTCGCCGGACTCTCCCCCACCCCGGTGGAGGCGGAGCTGCCCGTATTCGCGGAAACCCGCCGCTGGCTGGACTGCTATTTTGCCGGCGGCGTCCCGGATTTCACGCCCCCGCTGGCGCCCCGGGGAACGGCGTTTCAGCAGCGGGTCTGGGCGCTGCTGCGGGAGATCCCCCACGGCTGCACGGCAAGCTACGGGGAGCTGGCCGCGCGGCTGGGCTGTCTCTCCCCCCGGGCGGTAGGGCAGGCCGTGGGGCGCAACCCCATCTCCCTGCTGATCCCCTGCCACCGGGTGCTGGGCGCAGGCGGGCGGCTCACGGGCTACGCCGGCGGCCTTTGGCGCAAGGAGGCGCTGCTGCGGCTGGAGGGGATTTTGCCGAAGGAGGAGAGCTCATGCAGATGAACTACTGTCCGGTCTGCGGCCGGGCATTGATCCAGCGGGAACACCCCACGGAGCCGCCCACGGCCTGGTGCGAGGGCTGCGGAGACTGGCGCTTCCCCCTCTACAGCGCCGCCGTCAGCGTGATCTTGCTGAACCCCGGTCGCGACCGGATGCTGCTGATCCGCCAGTACGGCGAGACGGAGCCGGTGCTGGTGGCGGGCTACATCGACAAGGGCGAGACCGCCGAGGCCGCCGTCCTGCGGGAGGTTTCGGAGGAGCTGGGCCTCTGCGCCCGGGAGCCCCGCTTCCTGGGCAGCCACTACTACGCCCCCAGCGAGACCTTGATGCTGAACTTCCAGGCCACCGTGCCGGAGGAGACGCCCCACCCCAACGCCGAGGTGGACAGCTGGCTCTGGGTGCCGGCGGAGGAGGCGCCCCGGCTGGTGAAGCCCGGCGGGCTTGCGGAGCTCCTGCTTGCCGACTGGACGAAGGGTGAATTGTAAACCAAATTCATATTTTCCAGTTGACATTAATCCTCGATGGCCTATAATGGGAGCATCCGAAAAAACGAGGTGCTCTGTATGAAACCGAGGATTCCCGTCCGGGAGATGGCGCTGGCGGCCATGGGCGCGGCGCTGATCGCCGTCTGCTCCTGGATCTCCGTCCCCACTCCCCTGCCAAACGGCGTGCCCTTCACGCTGCAGACCTTTGCCGTCTGCCTGCTGACGGCGCTCTACGGCTGGAAGCTGGGGCTTGGCACCGTGGCCGTCTATCTGCTGTTGGGCGCGGTGGGCGCGCCGGTCTTCGCCGGCTTCAAGGGCGGCGTCGCGGCTCTGCTGGGCGTCACCGGCGGCTATCTGGTGGGCTTTCTGTTCACCGCCCTGGTGACGGGGCTGCTGGCGGAAAAGCTCTCCCGCCGCTTTCCTCTGCTGCTTCTGTGGATGGCGTTGGGGCTTGCCCTCTGCTATGCCTTCGGCACGGTCTGGTTTGTGCAGGTCTACGCGAAAAACACCGGCCCCATCAGCGTGGCCACAGCGCTTGGCTGGTGCGTGCTGCCCTATCTGCTGCCGGACGCGGTGAAGCTCACGCTGGCCGCCCTGCTGACCGGGCGGCTCTACCCCCTCTTACAGAAAGGACAAAGGCCATGACCAAGGATCTGGTGCTGGAAACTCTCTGGGCCAATGCGGACGAAAATCTCTCCGGCGAGGAGCTGGCCTCCCGCCTTTCTCTCAGCCGCGCGGCGGTGTGGAAGGCGGTGGAGCAGCTGCGCGCGGAGGGCTATCTCATCGAATCCGCCCCCCGGCGGGGCTACCGGCTGCTCTCCAAGAGTGATGTGCTCAGCGCGGCGGGCATCCAGCGTCACCTGAAAAGCCCGGGGCTGCGCCTGCGCTATGAGCCGGAAATCGGCTCCACCAACACGGCGCTGAAGGAGCTGGCCAACGCCGGGGAGCCCGCCGGTCTTGCCCTGGTGGCAGGGCGGCAGAGCGCCGGGCGGGGCCGTATGGGGCGCAGCTTTTTCTCCCCCGGGGACACCGGGGTCTATCTGAGCCTGCTGCTGCGGCCGACGCTGCCTGCGGCGGAGGCTACGGGGCTTACCGCCTGCGCTGCGGTGGCGGTGGCGGAGACGCTGGAGGAGCTCTCCGGCCGCCCCGCTCAGATCAAGTGGGTCAACGATATTTTCATGGACGGCAGGAAGGTCTGCGGCATTCTGACTGAGGCCGCGCTGGACTGCGAGAGCGGTCAGATGAGCTACGCCGTGCTGGGCGTGGGCGTGAACGCCCTGGAGCCTCCCGGGGGCTTTCCCCCGGAGCTGCGGGACATCGCCGGAGCGGTGTTCCGGGAGACGGATTTGCCGGAGCTGCGCTGCCGTATCGCCGCCGGGATCCTGGATCGGCTCTGGGCCTTCTGCGGCGGAGAGAAGATAGCGGACTGCTTTGAGGGCTACCGCGCCCGCTCCCTGGTGCTAGGGCGGGAGGTGGAGCTGCTCTCCCCGGGGCAGGCGCCCGTCCCCGCCCATGTACTGGCGCTGGATGAGGATTACGCCCTGCGGGTGCGCCTTGCCGACGGCAGCGAGCGCCGGGTGCAGTCGGGCGAAGTGCGGATACGGCCGCTGTGATTCGCTTTTTTGCGATTATGGACTTGGCAAAAGCCCGGGGATAGGGTATACTGTTCTCATCAAATCAAAAGAATCAGGAGATGATCCCGATGAAAAAATGGACGATCCTCGCGCCCGTCGGCCTTCTCGCCCTGGGCGCCGCCTTCGTGCTGACACGCAAAAAAGCCGTCCCCGCGCCCAAAGCCGCTCCCAAGGCTCAAAAGGCCGCCCCCGCCAAGGCACCCAAGGCGCCCGTTAATCTGAAAACCGGCAGCTACAGCTTTATCTCCGGCTTCCAGAACGCCGCCACCGTGGAGATGACCCTGGACTACGACGGGGAGAAGTTCAGCTACGCCGTGGTGGAGGAGGACTTCCTCAGCTACTCCAGCGACTCCCATGTGGCGCTGCTGCAGGGGGAGGATTTCAGCCTGCAGATCGAGTACGCGGCCTACTTCACCGGGGAGGATTTCCCCGCCCACTGCGCCGCCCTGGCCGAGAAATACCAGAGCTTTGCCCCCGTGCGCTACGGCAGCGTGGACGCGGTGAAGTATCTGGAGGGAGACAATCTGTGCTTCTGCGTCCCCATCCCCGAGGACGAGCACAGCTATGTGCAGGTGCTGCTCTTTAAGGACAAGGGCAACGACACCCCCCTGCCCGATATGGCGGAGGATCCGGATCTGGGCGCCATCCTCTCCAGCATCCGCTTCCGGAAGGTCTGAACCGTTCGCAAGGTGCCGCCGGGCCTCGGCTCGGCATCCCTGCAAAGGAATAAATGAAATAGGAGAATCGGATTCATGAAAAAATGCATCCTGGTTATACTGAGCGTCGCGATCCTGCTCTCCCTGGCCGGCTGCGGCGGGGCGAAGAATGCAAGCCCGGAGGACTTGATTCAAAACTTTCTCACTGCCGTAAAGGAAAAGGACTATGAGGCCATCTGGAATATGGTTCCGGAAGAAGTTCAGGACTACGCTGTAAAAGAAGGGATCATTCAGGACAAGGCGGACGGCCTGCGCTTCATCGCCTTCGCTGTCAATGACTACTATTGGCTGGAAGACCTCGATCTCCCCTCCCGCAGTTCATTCTCTTTCAGAGTTCTTGAAAACCATGCCCATGAGGAAGACGTGGAGGAGATCCGGGAATGGCTGAATGAGTACGGTATCAAGCTCTCGGTAAACGACTGCGTCTTTATGCGGATCGAGGTTACGGCAGACGGACGTTCCGAAGAGACGTGGATGTTCCTCGTCAAAAGCGGGAGTGAATGGTACATGCTCTCCGTCGTCGGGGATGACGAGATCTTTGAGTATTGAGTCTGGGCCGAAACCGGATCTCTTCAAATTGTCAACCTGGGCACGATCGTGCGGAAAACCGCAAGATCGTGCCCAGGTTTTTTCTTTTCCCGAAGCCAAATCAGGATCCTCTATTAATGGCTTTCAAATAAACTTTATACAATTTTCCCAGATTGTCTATTTAATTCCTACTAAAGTTCTGGTATATTCATCTCTGGAAATACCCAGTAGAAAAGGGGGAATTCGCTTGAATATCACCAGCAAGGGGCGCTATGCCCTGCGGGTGATGCTGGATCTGGCGCAGCACCGGTCGGATGGCTTCGTGTCGCTGAAAACCGTGGCAGAGCGGCAGGAGATCTCCATGAAGTACCTGGAGGCCATCGTGGGCAGCCTGAAAAAGGCCGAACTGCTGGAGAGCACCCGGGGCAAGGAGGGAGGCTACCGGCTCAGCAGGGAGCCGGCGGACTACACCGTGGAGGAGATCCTCCGCTCCATTGAGGACAATCTGGCGCCCGTCTCCTGCATCAAGGACGGCAGCATCCAGTGTGACCGCGCCGCCGCCTGCCTCACCATCCCCATGTGGAAGGAGCTGGACGAGCTCACCAACGCCTATCTGAAAACCGTCACGCTGGAGGATCTGCTCACCGGGCAGAAATGGAAAGCGTGATCCGCCGCATTTGAAGGGAGAGACCCCTCAGTCTGGCCTGCGGCCAGACAGCTCCCACCTTGCGGTGCCCGAAAAATGCATCGGGCTTACGCTGATCCTCGCATTTTTCGACCGCTGCGGAAATTCCGGGCTCCCTGTTTCCGCCGCCGGCGGCGGGAGCCCGCAATTCCCCTTGCAGGGGAGCCTATAAGGAAAGAGACCCCTCAGTCTGGCCTGCGGCCAGACAGCTCCCCTTGCAGGGGAGCCTATAAGGAAAGGAATACCCCTCCGTCATCCGCCTTGTGGGGGACGGCGGATGACACCTCCCCTTAGGCAGGGGAGGCTACAAGGAAAGGAAGATTGAAATGTTTGTTTACGCTGACAACGCCGCAACCACCTGCGTGTCCAAGACCGCGCTGGACGCCATGCTGCCCTATCTGACCGAGCAGTACGGCAACCCCTCCAGTCTGTATTCCTTCGGGCAGAACGCCCAGGAGGCGCTGCAGAGCGCCCGCGAGACCATTGCCCGCTGCATCAATGCTGATCCGCGGGAGATCTACTTCACCTCCGGCGGCTCCGAGGCCGACAACCAGGCCATCGTCTCCGCCGCCCGTCTGGGCGCCCGGAAGGGCAAAAAGCATCTGATCTCCACCAAGTTCGAGCACCACGCCGTGCTGCACACCTTGAACAAGCTGGAAAAAGAGGGCTTCGAGGTGACGCTGCTGGACGTGCACGAGGACGGCGTCGTCCGCCTCGAGGAGTTGGAAGCCGCCATCCGGGAGGACACGGCGCTGGTGACCATCATGTTCGCCAACAACGAGATCGGCACCGTGCAGCCCATCGCGGAGATCGGCGCCCTGTGCCGGGCCAAGAAGGTTCCCTTCCACTGTGACGCCGTGCAGGCTGCGGGCCACATGCCCATCGACGTGAAGGCCATGCAGATCGACATGCTGGCCATCTCCGGCCACAAGTTCCACGCCCCCAAGGGGGTCGGCGCCCTCTACGCCCGCAAAGGCATGGTGCTGACCAATGTGATCGAAGGCGGCGCTCAGGAACGGGGCAAGCGCGCCGGCACCGAGAACGTGGCCGGCATCGTGGCCATGGCCGCCGCCCTGGAGGAGAGCTGCGCCAACATGGAGGCCAACACCGCGAAGATCATCCCCATGCGCGATAAGCTCTTTGCCGAGCTCTCCAAGATCCCCCACAGCAAAATTAACGGCAGTCTGGAGCACCACGTCCCCGGCACGGTGAACATGTGCTTCGAGGGTATTGAGGGCGAGAGCCTGCTGCTCCTGCTGGACGACGCGGGGATCTGCGCCTCCTCCGGCAGCGCCTGCACCTCCGGCTCCCTGGACCCCAGCCATGTGCTGCTGGCCATCGGCCTGCCCCACGAGGTGGCTCACGGCTCCCTGCGCCTCTCCATCGGCGAGTACAATACCATGGCCGAGATCGACCACATCATCGAGACTGTGCCCAAGGTGGTGAGCTATCTGCGCTCCATGTCCCCGGTGTGGGACGAGCTGCAGAAGGGTCAGCGGCCGCACCTCATTTAAAATCATTTTTCCTCTTTGCCTCCCCTGAAAGGGGAGGTGCCCCGAAGGGGCGGAGGGATATCCCGGACTACTGAAAACTTGTATTGGAGGTTATCTCATGGCTCTCTACAGTGAAAAGGTAATGGATCATTTCCGCAATCCCCGCAACGTGGGACAGATCGACGACGCCGACGGTATCGGCGAGGTGGGCAACGCCAAGTGCGGCGACATCATGCGTATGTACCTGAAGATCGACGAGAATCAGGTCATCACCGACGTGAAGTTCAACACCTTTGGATGCGGCAGCGCCATCGCCACCAGCTCCATGGCCACCGAGCTCATCAAGGGCAAGACTGTGAAGGAAGCCCTGGAGCTTTCGAACAAGGCCGTGGTGGAGGCGCTGGACGGGCTGCCCGTGCACAAGCTCCACTGCAGCGTCCTGGCCGAGCAGGCCGTCCGCGCCGCCGTGAAGGACTACTACGACCGCCACGGCATCGCCTACGACCCCGAGGACTTCAAGGAGATGGACGAGGACGAGCTCCACGAACACGTGGGACATTGAAGCAGTTTTGATCTGTAGGGGCGATTCACGAATCGCCCGCAAGCCTGCACCCATGTCCACGGGCGACCGCAGGTCGCCCCTACGCAGCAAAGCCTCCCGGCGGTGCCGGGAGGCTTTGCTGTTCTTATACTAACACCTAATAGAAATCTTTGATTCTTTCCGGTCAGAATTGCGCCATGCTTCGTTGCTTCCCTTGACCATATATCTCCATTATGCTCTGATCAGGTATTAGTATTATGCCGGGAGATAGTCCAGCGGGTTCTGGTTCACGCCGTTGCGCAGCACGCCGAAGTGCAGGTGCGCCTGCTCGCTGACCTCCGCCAGCGCCGTTGCGCCTACCGTGCCGATCACGCTGCCGGGCTCCACCCAGTCGCCCACGCTGACAGCGGTCTCCTCCGCCAGGTTCGCGTAGACCGTGCTGAAGCCGTCCCCATGGCTCACCGTGACCACGGTGCCAAGGAAGTCGTCCTTTCGCACGCTCTCCACGCTCCCGGCGTGAGCGGCCAGAACCGTCTCCCCCAGGGGGGCCAGAATGTCGATGCCCTCGTGGGTGCGCCAGTCGCCCATGGTCTCGTCATAACGGAGCGTGTCCGGATCGTGGAAGCGGGCCACCTCTCCGCTGATCGGCCAGGCGTACACCGGGTTCACCGGTGCGGGCTCCTCCTGGAACACCTCCTGGGCTTCCGGCTCCTCCTGGACTTCCGGCTCCTGGAAGACCTGGGTGGACTCCTGGATGATCTCCTCCAGGGTCTGGGAATCGTCCCGCTTGGGCGGGAGGATCATCTCTGTCCGGCCTGCGCCGGTGGTGGTATTGCTGACTTCGATCACGTCTTCTGCCATAGTCCCATTCCCTGCCGCCAACATCCAGGCGGAAACGCCGATCACCGCGGCGCACAGGAGAAGGACTATGTAGAAGCCCTTACCCGTGAAAAATGCCTCCAGCCAGCTGCCGGAGCTTTTGCTGTTCATGTGTTTTCCCTCCATGCAAGATTAGGTTTGCATCCCTATTCTTGCCTGGAATGGAAGAGATTATACATGCGCAGTTTTGCGTTTTAAGATTTGAATTTTGAAAAAAGATAAAAAAGTCGTTCCCGGCTCCCGCAAGCACGAGGTGTCGCCGGCGCTTGCGCCGGTGACGGAGGGGTTCGATGTGGCAATACGTTTTCTTCCTTGCTTTATTCCCCGCAGAGGAGCTCCCCGTCCCGCATGGTGTAGATCTGATCCATCATGCCGGCGATCTCCATGTCGTGAGTGATGACGATGACGCAGCGCCCCTCCTCGTGGGCCAGGCGCAGCAGGATCTCCACCACCTGCTCGCCGTTGGAGATGTCCAGGTTCCCGGTGGGCTCGTCGGCCAGGATGATCCGGTTCCCCGCCGCCAGCGCCCGGGCGATGGCCACCCGCTGCTGCTGCCCGCCGGAGAGCTGGGACGGGAAGCGGGAAAACTCCCCCTCCTCTATGCCCACGGCCAGCAGCTCCTTTTTCGCCCGCTCCCGGGCCTCCGCCCGGGGGACTTTTTTCAGCTTCAGAGGGTAGAGCACGTTCTCCTCCGCCGTCAGCAGCGGAAAGAGGTTGTAGCTCTGATAGATCACCGCCGCGTGATCCCGGCGGTAGACGTCGCAGTCCAGCTCCCGGGTAGATTTTCCTTCAAAGCAGACTGTCCCCTCGGTGGGCAGCTCCAGGCCGGCCAGCAGGCTCAGAAGCGTGGTCTTGCCGCTGCCGGACTTGCCCACGATGGCGTAGGTCTTCCCTGGCTCAAAGCCGCAGGAGACGTGCTTCACCGCGTGGACGGTCTGGTACTTGTTCTGATAGGAAAAGGACAGGTCTTCAGCTTTCAAAATCTCCATGTTCTCACTCCTGTTCTCGCAAAATGGCGGTGGGCGCGGTGCGCACCGAGCGGAGCACCGCTAAGGCGCAGCCCACAGAGTGGAATAACAGAAAGATCAGCGCCGGGATCGGCCTTCCGCGTATGAGGGCGATGCAGAGCGCCGCGAGGCAAGGCAGCGCCAGCTGCTCCGCCATCACCAGGGTGAAGAGCCGCCCCCGGGTGAGGCCCAGGGTGCGCATGAGGGCGTAGGTTCGGGCCTCGCCCCGGGTGGCCAGGAAGCCCAGCAGGAAGCCCGCCCCCAGGCTCAAAAGCGCCAGCCCCGGCAGCAGCAGCTCCAGCCGCCGGATGTTCTGCTCCATGGCGGCGCAGGTGGCGCGGTACTGCTCGTCGTGGATGGTGAGGGCGTAGAGCCCCTTGGGCGCCACGGCGCCGGGATCCACCGGGGAGAGCATGGGCTGGGCCGCCTCGGTCAGCTCCTGCACCTTGCTGTTGTCGGCCAGGAGGAAGGCGGCAGAGTCCGTGGTGGCATAGGGCGCAAGCTGCGCCGCCAGCTGCTGGGCGGCCGGGTAGGGCATAAAGATCTCGCCGCTGCCCCCCAGGTACCAGCCCACCACCTGGAATTCCACTTCCATGTCGGTTCCGCTGGGATTGGTGGGCGAGGCGCCCGCAGGATCCCGCACCTGCAGCGTCAGGCTCCCGCCGCCGTAGCGCTCATAGAGCTCCTGGGGCACCAGGCAGAGGTAGCGCCGGCTCTCGAAGAAATCCTCCGCGTCGCAGGCGTAGTTTCCGCCCTTCGCCTCGTCCAGCAGGGGGCTGCAGCGGGGATTGCTGACGCCGACGAGCTGCCCGGCCACGCCGGGGCCGTTGCAGGTGAAGCTCTTGGTGAGGCGCAGATCCTTCACATAGCCGCCGATCCCCTCCTCCGGGTCGGTGAGAAAATCGGTATAGATATGGGTCATGCCCAGCTTTTCCGTGGTGGTGCCCCGCACGTCGGAGACGACGCAGAGGATCTCGTAGCTCTCCCGCACCTCCTGCAGGCGCTCTCGCTCGGCGCTGAGGGTGCCCGCGAGAACGCAGAGCAGCAGGCACAAAAGCGCGCTGATTGTAAGCCCCAGCAGGCTGAGCCAGGGACGCCGCAGCAAGCGCTTGACCGTGAAATTCTCCATGCTCACACCCCCATCAGCTTTCTGGGCCGCTGCCGAGAAAGCAGCCGGGCCTGTACCGCCATCAGCAGCGCCAGCACGCCAAGCTGCGCCGCCGCGAAGAGCGCCAGCTGCCCGGGGCTCAGGGCGCTGCCCTCCACCAGAGCCGCCAGCTCCTCCTCCGTCATGACGCTGCCGCTGAAGACGCTGTAGTCCACCTTGGCCAGGGCGTCGGAGAGGATCTGCCCCTGCACCAGGCGCAGCAGCCACGCGCTGATCGCCGTGCCCAGCGTGATGCCCAGCGCCGCGGTCACAAGGCCGCTGCCAAAGAGATAGCCTCCCGTGCGCCACGGGCTCGCCCCCTGGGAGCGCATGACGCCCAGGTTATGCCGCTGGGCGCCCTGGTACATCAGCAGCACCAGCAGCAGCCAGATCCCCCAGGCGCCCAGGGCGATGGCCGCCAGGCGTGCGGAGGAGAAGCGCAGGCCGTTCAGATCCCGCTGCACCTGCTCGAAGCCCTGCTCCATGGGGTAGAACTCTCCGGCGTAGGGGGAATCTGCGAGAGCAAGGCGGAACTCGTCCACCATGCCGTTTCGCAGCTCCACCGAGAGGTAGACCCCGTAGAGATCCTGGCTTTCCTCTCCGAAGGCGCCGGGGATCTGCGCCTTTTTGGGCATGAACACCGTGTCCGCCGTGAAGGCGTAGGAGCCGGTGGGCCAGTTCTCCGTCAGCCGGTAGATGCCGACGATCGTATATTCTTCTTCCTCACCCAATTCCGCCAGGGCATCCACGTCCCCCACGGAGGGGCGGTTCAGCCGCCCGTCCCAGCGGTAGAGATTCACGGAATCGTTCAGCACGCTGAGAAAGTTCTCCTTGTCCGGCGGGGCGACCAGGTACTGCCGCAATTTCACCCTGTCCCCCACCGTAAGGCCTGTGCGCAGGGCCTCCGCCTCGGAGATCACCAGCACCCGGGCCCCGGTCTCGTACTCCTCCGGGGTGAAGCTGCGGCCCTCCAGGATGCGGGCGTCGTTCTGCACAAAGGCGGTGACGGCCTCCAGATTCTCCGTGCCCAGCACGGGGAGGCTGTGCAGCTGCCGCTCCAACGCGGCACGGTAATCGCCCCAGAGGGGCTCGTTTGCGAAAAATTCCTCCACGTCTCCCTCAAGAGGCTGGCAGACGGGGTAGCCGTAGTGGGCATAGTCGCCTGTGGGCTCGAAAGAGGCGGCGTTTTCCACGCTCTCCCCGCCGACGAAGACCTGGGAAGGAATCAGGGGATAGTATTCGATCCGCTCCCCCTCCAGGCGGCCGTGCAGCGAAAGATAGGGGGTGTTGAACATCTCGTCGCCCACCCAGTAGTTGCCGGTGCGTTCGGCGTGGTAGTCACCGCTGAAGATATAGCGCCCGCCCCGGGCAAAATAGTCCTCCAAATCAAAATCCGGCTCACCCTCGATGCTGACGGAGGCGCTGACGTAACAGGCGTCGTCCTTCGGGCTGCGCCACCAGGTGGACTCGTACTCCGGGTGCGCCGTCACCATCTGCTCCACCTTGAGCAGGAGCATCTGCCCGCCGCTATTGCCCCGGTAGATGTCCGCCACCGTGGCCACCAGGATCACCCGGCTGTAGCTGCGGGTGTCCCCCACGCCGCGCCAGGAGAGCTCCCGCCGCAGCCCCAGCAGGGGCTCGAAATCCGGGCTGTAAGCCGCCGACAGCGTGTGGATGCGCACGGCCTCCACGCTCTCCTGGCTCTCCAGCCAGTCCCGCTCCTCCTGGGGGAAGCTGCGCTCCTCGGTGTCCCAGCCCATGCCGCCCTGGATGTAGTGGGAGCTGACGGCCCGGTCGGTGCGCACGGCGATGGCGGTGTGCCGCGCGTCCACCGCGGCGGAAAGCCGCGCCGAGGAGACCCACAGCGCCGCCGCCACCGTGAGAAAAGCGGCCATCACCGCACCCAGGACGATCCACAGCAGCGTGGTGCCGGGTCTGCGCAGCAAACGTTTTTTCCAGTCCATGGTATCCCTCTCTATGGTGTAAATGTGTGGATTGTTCTATTCTCTGTAGCGCCGACCAGTGGGCGGCGTTACCCGCATCGCTGCGGAGGGAAGACTTTCGCCGAGCAATGCTCGGCGCTACGGGGACGGGGGAATGGCGGGCGATTCGTGAATCGCCCCTACGGGCAAGGTCGGCCCTCCGTAGGGGCCGGCCCCCGGACGGCCCGATCCTGCCTTCCCGTACGTCCAAACTTTCGGGCTGTCGAGGGCGCCAGCCCCTACGCAGGCCGGAGAGGGCGACGTATTCCGCCCCCATTCTCTTTGATCCATATATACCACAGGCGCCGATACTTGTCAATGCTATATATTGCTATTTTGAAAGTATTGTGCTATACTCACGCTGAAATTTTATGGACGAGAGAAGGTGGGCGGCACGGAGAACACGGGGCATTCCTTTATATCCTACTTCAAGCGGGCGACCAGTCCCCTGGCGGTGCTGCGCTGCCTGTGTGAGCGTCCCATGTACGGATACGAGATCTCCGCGGAGTTGAAGGAGCGCAGCGGCGGGAAGTTTACCATCTCCCTGCTCTACCCGGTGCTCTATCGGCTGGAGGAGCAGGGCTATGTGGAGGTGGCCGCCACCGAGGTGGCGGACGGCCGTGCCCGCAGCTACTACGGCATCACCGAGGCCGGGCGGGCCTATCTGGAAAAGACCATGGCCGAGTATGCGGACATTTCCGCGGTCTTTGAACGCATGATGGAGCGGTGAGGGGTCAGCCTGTCCTTCCCACAGCGGGGGAAGGTGGCAGACGCCGTCTCACGCAAGGCGGCTGACGGATGAGGGAGAGGGGTTGATGCGCTATTCGACCTCTTTCTACCGGCAAGCTTCTCCCTCATCCGCCTCCAGTTAGCTAACTGGAGGCACCTTCCCCCGCTGGGGGAAGGACGGCCACACATACAAAACAGGACGAGCTTTTGGCTCGTCCTGTTTGGGTTTCGGGGTATTTTTACTTGAGGTTGAAGAAGGCTTTGCGGCCGGGGTACTGGGCCACGTCGAAGAGCTCCTTCTTGATGCTGCGCTCTGCTGCGTTATCGGATGGTGCTGTAATCCACCATATCCAGGATCGCGTCGATCTCCGCATCGCCCAATCCCTCGATCTGAACGATATGCAGTGTTACAAAGGAGCTTTCAAGATACACATAGGCATATACATCTGTATCGTTCTGCAGGATTGTGATCTCCGTCCCATCGGGCGTGGTATGGTTTCTTGTGCGGAAGCTGTTGATGTCCTGAACCTGTTCAAAGAATTCATAGCCGCTGGACAGGGTGTCATAGGGTGAATTGTAGAAATAGCAGCTCGTCCCGGCGTTTGTCAAATTCTCGGTCGTGAAGAAGCTGACCGCAAAGGTTCCCTCGTCATAATAGTAGAACTTGTCATAGCCGCTTGGCTCCACACGGAAGAACCGCCCCCCTCCGGCGCAGACCTCGTTGATCCTTGCTGTGATTTCCTCTCGGGAAGATCCGTCCGTCTGATCCCCATATCTCTGGAACATCTGCGTCCTCTGGTGCCGGAGCTTCAGACCATAGCTTGCTGCAATGCTCTCCAGCTTATCTGCCATCTCCTGCGTATAGACATGGTAGCTGTAGTCATAGCCTTCAAAGCCCTTGGCTCGGAGCTCCCAGTATGCCGTAAACTGCTCGTAATCCGAGGAAGACACCACACGCCGTTCGATCTCCGTCTCCGCGTTACCGTCACTATAGAAAATCATGGTTACTGTTCCGTCGCCGTTATCTTCTACGGTAGATGTTCTTGTGTTTTCGGGCGACTTGCAGCTTTCCGGCTCCTGGATGCTGTTTTCCAGGCGCCAGGCGTCCCACTCAGCCCAGGCTTTCGCGGAGTTGGCGATCTTTTCGCGGATGGCAGGGTCTATTTCCTCCGGAACATCCTGCGGCTGTGTGAAGGACAGATAGCTGCCGTCACTTTCTGCGTCCGTAAGATACCCATCTGTAATGAGCAGCGCCCGGAGGCCAAACAAATCGGCCGCATAGGCGACGGCACCCAGCCCCAGAACAAGCACTGCGGCCAACGCAAAGGTTATGATACGTTTCTTTTTCATGTGGACGATCCTTTCCGGGGCCTCCTGTATGGCGCCGGGCCGAAAGGCCGCCGCTTCGTTGATGTATTTTTCATCCATGCCGTTTAGAGCCCTTGAAATCGTTTCCCGTCTCATACAAGCAAACCCTCCTTTTCAAGATAGCGTTTGAGTTTTTCTCTGATGCGGAAGAGCCGGACAGCTACACTGTTTGGGGTCGTATTTGCCATCTTGGCAATGTCCTGCAGCGGATCGGAATACCAGTAGCGCCGCGTAAAGAGAAATCTGTCCGTATAATTCAGCGTGGACAGAAAGGCGTTGATCCCTTCGGCAAGTTCCTTTGCCTCAAGCTCATCTTCCACGCTGCCGCTGTCAGACAGAACTTCTTCCAATTCATCCAGCGCTGTGTCATACCGGCTGTTTCGCTTCTCCGCTGTGTTGGCGTGATACTTCATCGTTGCAAGGTTGCGCGCAATCCTGCACACGAATGTGCGCAACGGAGTTGGCCTGTGAGGCGGGATGGCGTTCCAGACTCCGAGATAGGTGTCGTTTACACACTCCTCGGCGTCCTGTTCGTTTCCAAGAATATTCCGCGTCACTCTTGCCACTGCGTTGCCGTGCTTTTTGGCAAGCTCGGCGATCGCCTGTTCTGAGCGCTCAAAAAACAGGGCGATGATCTCCGTGTCTGTCATAAGCTGTCACCTCTTTCCGCCTTCACTCATAAACTATGTTTTTTCTCCGGAGGATTAACAGAAAGTACAAGAAAATAATTTTTTCCGAAATTATTCTCTCTTCACATACAAAACAGGACGGGCCTGACGGCTCGTCCTGTTTGGGTTTTGGAGTATTCTTACTTGAGGTTGAAGAAGGCTTTGCGGCCGGGGTACTGGGCCACGTCGAAGAGCTCCTCCTCGATGCGCAGGAGCTGGTTGTACTTGGCCACGCGGTCGGTGCGGGAGGGGGCGCCGGTCTTGATCTGGCCGGCGTTCACAGCCACGGCGATGTCAGCCAGGGTGGTGTCCTCGGTTTCGCCGGAGCGGTGGGACACGATGGTGGTGTAGCCGGCGCGGTTCGCGGTCTGGATGGCGTCCAGAGTCTCGGTCAGGGAGCCGATCTGGTTGACCTTGATCAGAACGGCGTTGGCGGCGCCAAGCTCGATGCCCTTCTTCACGCGATCGGCATTGGTGACGAACAGATCGTCGCCCACCAGCTGTACGCGGTCGCCCAGGCGCTTGGTCAGGCGGACCCAACCGTCCCAGTCGTCCTCGCCCAGGCCGTCCTCGATGGAGATGATGGGGTACTTGTTGCAGAAGTCTTCCCACATGTCGATCATCTCGTCGCTGGTCATGACGGTGCCGCGCTTGGGCAGGTGGTACTTGCCGTCCTCGGGATTGAACCAGTCGGACACGGCGGCGTCCATGGCGATCATGAAGTCCTCGCCGGGCTTGTAGCCGGCTTCCTCGATGGCCTTGACGATGACCTTCAGCGCGTCCTCATCGGCGGCCAGGTCGGGAGCGTAGCCGCCCTCGTCGCCCACGCCGGAGGCGGGGGTGCCATTCTCCTTCAGGGTCTTCTTCAGCTGATGGAAGACCTCGGCGCAGCGGCGCAGCGCTTCCCGGAAGGTGGGGGCGGAGACGGGCATGATCATGAACTCCTGGATGTCCACGCTGTTGGAGGCGTGGGCGCCGCCGTTGAGGATGTTCATCATGGGCACCGGCAGCATCTTGGCGTTCACGCCGCCGATGTAGTTATAGAGGCTGTTGCCGGTGGCCAGCGCGCCGGCCTTGGCGCAGGCCAGGGACACGCCCAGAATGGCGTTGGCGCCCAGGCGGGTCTTGTTGGGGGTGCCGTCCAGCTCGATGAGGAGCTTGTCGATGCCGGTCTGATCCAGCACGTTCAGGCCCAGGATGGCCTCGGCGATCTCGCCGTTGACGTTCTCAACAGCCTTGGTCACGCCCTTGCCGCCGTAACGGGTCTTGTCGCCGTCACGGAGCTCGCAGGCCTCGTGGATACCGGTGGAAGCGCCGGAGGGGACAGCCGCGCGGCCGATGGTGCCATCGTCCAGGGTGACCTCCACCTCGACGGTGGGATTGCCGCGGGAGTCCAGGATCTCGCGCGCCATAACGTCTACGATTTCAAAATACTGTTTCATTGGTTAACCTCCTAAAATTGGGTTTCCTATGGTCGCAAGGTATTATAACAAAAGCCTTTCCAAAAGGGAAGAGCAACTTGACAAAAAACTGGCAAAACCGGTATTTTTTGTTCATTCTGACAAGGGGGACGGCGGCGGAACGCCCTGCCTGGGGTCAGGGTTCGATCACAATGATGGCGGGCACGCCGCCGTCGTCCGTGCCGGGCTCGTCCACCGGATCGGCCGTCCCGGCGTCACCGGTGATGATCTCCGCCTCCCCTCCCCCGGTCTCCGCCGGAGGCGCATCCAGCTCCGCCGGGGCTGGCGTGGGTCTGGGGCGGTAATAGTCCGGATCCTGCAGACCGGCGGTGCCGGCAAAGCCGTCTCCGCTGCGGTAGACCAGATCCACATTCTGTGAGCCGATGGGCGTATCAAAGGGATTGAGACTCTCGTTCACCAGCCGGAGCCAGGGCTCCAGCTCCAGCACCGCGTAGCTGTAGCCGGAGATGGTGGCCGGGCTGCAAGGCGCGGTGTAAAAATGGATGTCCTCCGCCCGGCAGAGGAAGAGCTGCCGCAGAAGGAAGGCCAGGTTCGCCCCGCTCAGATCCGTCTCCAGCCGCTCCGCCAGCAGATTCACCAGCTCCGGCGCGTGGGGGATGCTCCCCAGAGAGAGAAACTGCCCCGCGCAGGCGCGCAGAAACTCCTGCTGCATCTCGATCCGCCCCAGATCGCCGGTGATGTAGCCGCTGCGGAAGCGGCAGAGCTCCATGGCCTGCTCCCCGTCCAGCAGCTGGTAGCCCGGCTGCAGGTGGATCTTCAAATCCTGGCTGGGATCCTCATAGTCCATGGCCATGGGCACGTCAAAGTACACCCCGCCGATGCAGTCCACCGCCGCCACCAGCACATCCAGATCCACCACCGCCCAGCAGTCCGGCTCGAAGCCGCAGAGCCTGCCGATCTGACGCTTGAGGGCGCTGATGCCGTCGCCGCCGTTCAGCCGGGAGCCCCAGTAGACGGCGTTTATTTTGCGCACCTCCCAGGGGGAGTTCACGATGGTGTCCCGGGGGATGCTGACAAAGTCCATCCGGTGCTGCACGGTGTCGATCCGGCCCAGGATCAGGGTATCGGTGTTGTAGTTTCCGTCGTCATTGCCCACCAGGAGGATGGTATAGACCCCGTCCTGCCGGGCGCTGGGGATGGCCTCCCCCTCCGGCAGCGCGTCGGGATCCGGCTCCGGTTCCGGCTCCTCCCGCTCCCCCATGGGGCGGGGCGCCGCGGTCGCTGCGGGGCTGGGGTACACCCGCAGCACCGTCTGGCTCGTTTCCGGCGCCCGCTCCCAGATCCGATAGGCGCAGACCAGCGCCAGAAGCAGCAGCATGGCTGCGCAAAGCAAAGTCAAAGACGCATGACGCGCCGTGTTTTTCTTCATATGCATCCCCTTCCGATTCTGGGTAAAAATGGTTCTGTCCTGCAGTATAGCGTCGAATTGTGAACAGAACGTATCCAAATCGCCCGGCGGCGCCTTAAGTTTTCTGAAGACGTCTCCGGGAGTATGTGCATCAAATGGGAAAATTATGCAAAAAACAGGCTGACCGGGTCTCGGTCAGCCTGTTGTCTGTTCAGGATTTTTCTTCTGTTTTGTCCGCGGTCTTTTTCCGCTTCCGCTTCCGGGCGGAGATGGCCAGGGCCAGCACCAGCACCGCCGCCGCGGTGATGCCCGCGCCAAGGTACAGGCCGGTGCGATCCTTCTGCACCTCTACCGCGGAGAAGACCACGGTGCTCTCGTCGCAGTCAAAGCTCAGGTAGCTGCCGGTCTGCTCGGTGTCCGTCAGCACCCACTGGCCGTCCCGCAGCACATAGATCTCCACGCTGCGGCCCCGCTCCAGCTCCGGCGGCAGGTAGCGCAGGCTGTAGCTCTGCCCCTCCTCCAGCTTGCTCAAACGCATGACCCAGGTCTCCAGCACCTGGCCATCCTCCGGTTGGGGCGCCTCGCCCGTGTAGGGATTGAGCAGCAGCTCGGTATTCCGGTCGAAATCGCCCTGGATCAGCACGATGGCCATGGGGGAATCCTCCCGGGTGTTCCGGGAGGCCAGCGCGCCCTCCCGCGGGGTGTAGACCGCCTCGATCACCGCGCTGTAGTACAGCGCGCTGTAATCGTAGTCCGGCCAGGCGCCGGTGTAGCCCTCCTTCTCGGGCACCGGCGGGATCTGGGAGGCGCTGATGCCGCCGCCGTAGGAGAATTCGATCTCCGCCACCAGCTCGCCGTCCGCCTCGAAGCGCAGGCGCAGGGAGCGGAACTGCTCGGGCAGATCCTCCCGGCTCAGAAGCTCTTCGTAAGTGACCGGCACGGCCTTGCCCTCGTAGCTGATGCCGTCCACGGCGCCCAGGTGCTCGTGGACAAAGTAGTTTCCGGTGACCGCGTCGCCGCTCACGTCCGCCCAGCCGGCAACCGCGCCGGAGAAGGCGGTATTCTCGCTGAGGCCGACCATGCTGACGCAGTCCTGCACGGTGGTGCCGTAGCCGGCCACGCCGCCCACATACTCCCGGCCACTCAGATTGCACATGGCGTAGCTCTGGCGCACCACGCTGTAGGAGCAGCCGACCACGCCGCCCACATAGCCTCCATCGCTGCTGCTCACCGCGCCGTAGCTCTCGCAGCGCAGGATGCAGCCCAGCTGCTCCCCGCCGGCGATGCCGCCCACGCCGTCCCGCCGGCCGGTGATGGCGCCGCGGTTCACGTTGTCGGAGCTGATGCACTTGGTCTCAAAGGTGTTGGAGACGATGCCCTCGATGCCGATGACCTCAGCCAGATCACCCTCCATGTCGAACTCGTATTCGATGCCCATCTCGCCGGCGATGCCGCCCACGTTCTTGTCGCCCTCCACAGCGCCGTGGTTCATGCAGCGGGACACCCGTCCCTCCACGTCGTCCTCCTCCAGCTCGTCGGAGATGTCCTCGAAGATCTGGCGGTTGGCGCCGCCGTTCAGGGCGTTTGCCATCAGCATCAGCACCCGGGCCAGCTGATCGTTGGCGTCGGTCAGCTCGTCGGAGAGCACGCCGCCGTTGCTGGCCAGGATGGCATAGATCTGCAGCATCCCGTCCGCCATACCGCTGAGATCGTCGGAGAGCCCGTCGGGCACGGTGACATTATCGGTGTCGATGCTGGTGTTGTCGTCCACGTAGTCCAGCCCGTCCTGCAGATCCTGATCGGTCACGCCGCTCTCCCCGCTGCCGCCGGAGATGGTCCCTCCCCCGTCCACCGGGGCGATGCTGCCGCCGCCGGGGGCGGGCTCGACCGTGCCGCCGCCGGTGTCGCCGCTGACGGGGCTGATGCTGCCGCCGCCGCCGATTTTGCCCGAGGCGGAGCTGCTGCTCTGGTCGATCTCGTCCAGGGCGCCCTGCATCTCGTCGGACATGACGCCCAGGGTGCCGGAGGCCAGGTTCATCTTGTAGTTCAGCAGCGCCAGCTCCTCCAGGAGATTCACAGACTCTTTCAGCACCAGATAGGGCTCCATCTGCCCCACGATGCCGCCCACGTCCTTGCGGCCATAGATCGGGCCGCTGTTCTCGCAGCCGGTCAGAAAGCCGGCCTGGCGGCCGGCGATGCCGCCCACATTATAGCCGAAATGGGGATAGCCCACCTCGCCGCTGTTGACGCAGTCCCGCACGACGCCGGAGGAATAGCCCACCACGCCGCCGCTGTCGGACACCACGTCCTCATCCTCGGCGTTGGTCAGCTCCACGGCGTTGAGGCCGTTGATGCGCAGATCGTCCAGCTGCAGGGTATCCTCGGAGATGGTGGTGTTCACCCGCGCCTCGCTGCTGCAGTCGGCGATCACACCCTCGTTATAGCCCACGATGCCGCCGGTCATGCGCTTGCCGTCCACGGTGCCGGAAGCGCTGCAGTCCCGCACAGTTCCGTAGTTTTCTCCGATGAGGCCGCCCACGGCGTTCTTGCCGGAGACGCTGCCCTCAAAGCTGCAGCGCAGGACGCTGCCCCGGTTCTCCCCCGCGAGGCCGCCCAGCTGGCAGCGGCCGTTTTCCGGCGCGATGCTGCCGGAAATGTGCAGATCCCGCACCTCGGCGCCCTCCTGGATGTAGCGGAAGAGCCCCTGGTGGGAGCCGTCAGTGGCCAGGTGCAGCCCCGTGATGCTGTGGCCGCCGCCGTCAAAGACGCCGCCGAAGCTGGGGATGGGCTGGATGGCTGTTCCCTCCAGATCCAGATCCTTGTCCAGCACCACATGCAGGTTGCGGGAGTAGCTGTCCAGCCGGCAGTCCTCCGCCAGCTTCTCCAGATCCTCCACTGAGGAGATGTGCCGGATGACCCATTCCTTTTCCTCCTGAGCCGGCTCCGCAAAGGCCAACGGCGCAGCAGAAAGCAGCAGCGTCAGGCAAAGGAGCAGCGCAAGCAAGCTCTTTCCTCTCATTTCGTTTCTCCTCCCGTGGTATTCTCCTCCAGCGCCAGCTCCTCCATGGGCTGGACGCTGCCGATGTCGATGATGGCGTTCAGCGAGCCGCGGAACACGCCGTGCACCTCCGCGTCGATCAGACCGTCCAGCTTGCCCCGCACCCGGCCGTCGATGCGCATGAGCCCCACCCGGTGGGAGACGCGGTTGCCCCGGTCGATGCTGAAGGAGGTCTTTTTGATGACGATGTCGCCCATCAGCAGGATCTGGGGCAGCACGCACATGACCAGGAAGATGGAGATGAGGGTGCCCACGCCCAGGTACACGCCGATGGCGGAGATGGTCTCGTTGGAGGTCATGAAGCCGATGACGATGCCGGCGGAGGCCAGCATGGTGCCGGAGGTGATGATGGTGGGGAAGGCCTGGTTCAGCGTTTCGATCATGGCCTGGCGCAGGGGCATCTTCTCTTTCAGCTCCATATAGCGGCTGGAAATGACGATGGCATAGTCGATATTGGCGCCCATCTGGATGGCGCTGATGATCAGGTAGGTCAGGAAGAACAGATTGTTTCCCCTGAGATAGGGGATGGCAAAGTTGCAGAAGATACTGCCCTGGATGATCAAAATCAGCAGCAGGGGCAGACCCACCGAGTGGAAGGTGAAGAGCAGCACCAGAATGACGAACAGCACCGTCAGCACGCTGATGAGCAGATTGTCGTTCCGGAAGGAGGCCTGCAGGTCGCTGCAGCTGGTGGTGTCCCCCACCAGATAATACTCGCTGTAATACCGGGCGGTCAGGCCGTGGATCACGTTCAGATACTCGTAGCTGTCCTTCCCCTCGGTGGGCAGATTCAGGTCGATGACGATGCGCGTCCAGTTGGCGCTGCGCAGCTGAAGCTGGGCGTCGTGGATCTGCACTTCCAGATCGTCCAGCTTTTCCTCCGTCTCCGGCTTCAGATCCAGCGTCACCTCGCTGCGCTTGTCAATGAGATAGTTGAAGAGGTCGATGAGCGGGATGCGGTAGTTGTCCAGATTGGTGATGATCTGGCCGTAGTCGTCCCGATTCATGGCATAGCTGGCGTAGAGCGCCTGGGCCACCTCATAATCCAGCTCCGTCAGCTCCGCGAACTGCCGCGGCGTCAGGGCGCTGGTGAGCACATAGCCGTCCATGGCCTCGATATTGGCAAGGCCGGTGACCTTTTCCACCCGGCTCAGCTCCTCGATATCCGCGATGAGGGCGGCCTCCTTCTCATTGCTGCCTGCGGGGACGATCAGCGCCATCCGGTTGGTCTTGCCGAAGACCTCATGGATCCGCGCCGCGGCGATCTGCTCCTCGTTCTGCCGGATGGAGGAGACGGAATACTGGTCATAGACGTAGTTGACCTTGTTGGAGAACACCGCCGCCGCGATGAAGACGCCCAGGAACACCACCGGCATCACAAAGCGGGTGGCGTAGACGGCCTTGCCCAGGAAGCTGATTTTGGGAACGAAATTCCTGTGGTGGGTCTTGTCGATCCACTTGGAGAAGACCAGCAGCAGTCCCGGCATCAGCAAAAACACCGAGCAGAGGGAGAGCAGGATCGCCTTGATGAGTACGAGACCCATGTCCCGGCCCAGCTGATACTGCATGAAGCACAGGGCCAGCAGCCCCGCCACGGTGGTCAGGGAGCTGGCGGAGATCTCCGGAATGGCCTTGGCCAGAGCGGCAATACAGGCCTCCCGGGGGGGCTTCGTCTCATGCTCCTCCATATAGCGGTGGCAGAGGATGATGGCGTAGTCGATGGCGAGGGCCAGCTGCAGCACGATGGCGATGGAATTGGTGACGAAGGAGATTTCCCCCATCAGGTAGTTGGTGCCCATGTTGAGGAGCGCCGCCGCGCCGAAGGTCAGCAGCAGCACCAGGATCTCCGCATAGGTCTTGGAGGTCAGCAGCAGCACCAGGATGATGATGACCACCGCGATGAGATCCACCACCAGCATTTCCTGGTCGATGACGGCTTTGAGGGGATTGCCCACATTGCTGTCCACATACAGGTCGTAGGCGGCCAGCTCCTGCCGGATCTCCTGCAGCGCGTCGATGCTGATCTCGTCGTTTTCGGTTCCGTCAAAGGTAACGGTGAAGAGCGCCGCCGCCTGGGCATAGTGCTTCTCGCTGTGGTCGAATTCCACAGACTTTACGCCCTCGATCTCCTCGATCCGGGCGCAGAGCTCCTCCGCCTGCTCATATGTAACGTTCTCCACCATCACCTGGGCGGTGCCGAAGGTGGTGAACTCCTGCTCCATCAGATCCAGACCCTGCCGGGTCTCCGTCGTCTCGGGCAGATAGGCCGTCAGGTCGTCGTTGACGCGCACCCAGCCGCGGGAGACGGCGCAAAAGCCCGCGGCAATCACAAACAACAGGAAGAATACGCTCCTCCGATCCACGATCAGAGAGGCCACCTGTTCCATAAAGCTCTGCTTTTTCCCTGCACCCATGCTCATTTCAAGCTCCTCATGCACATATTCATACAGAGTGCATTATACACCTTATTCTTAAAAAATCTATGAAAGTCAATTTTTTCACACCGTTTTTTGGCGCGGTTGACAAGGCCGGGAAGAGCTTTTATACTGTTGTTACACCATTTTTCAAGGAGTTTACGCCTATGAAAACGAGCCAAGCCAAGACTCGCCTCAGCTTCTGGGAGGCGACCAGCATCATCATCGGCCACGGCGTGGGCGCGGGGATCCAGGCCGTGCCCTTTCTGGCCTCCCGCAACAGTCTGCGGGAGATGCTGCTGATCCTGTGCTTCTGCTACCTCTTCAATGTATTGCTGCACCTGATCATCGCGGAGCTGAGCTACAACAACGACGGGGCTCAGTTCATCTCCTGCTTCGACCGGGAGATGTTCTCCGGCAAGCTCAAGACCATTTTCACCTGGGCGGCCTTCGCGCTGCTGGGGCTCTCGGTGCTCGTCAACGTCAGCGCCTTCCTCATCGGCGCCGCGGACGTGTTTGAGCAGTGGTTTGAGCTGCCCCGTTTTGCCGGAATGCTGCTGTTTTACGTCATTGGCGCCGGCGTTGTGTTCTTCGGTCTGAAGCTGGTTGGCGTCTGCGAGAAATTCTCCGTGGCGGCCATGGTACTTGTGGTGGGTGCCCTGCTGGTAGTGGTGCTCCGGCGGGAGACCCATCCCCTGCCCACAGAAGTCCAGAGCTGGAAATACACCGCCGCCCTCTTCGGCTCTGTCTCCTTCTCCCTCTCCGCGGTCATCTCCACGCCCCAAGTGGTCAAGGGGCTGCAGGGGGATAAAAAGCGCATCCGCGGCTCCATCGCCGTGGGGCTTGCCATCAACGCCGCGCTGATCCTCCTGGTGACGCTGACCACGCTGCTGGGCGCCGGAAAGGACGTCAGCAAGAAGGTCGCGCTGGTGGAGCTGGGCGTGAACCTGGGCGATTGGCCCGCTGTAGTGGCCTTCCTCTTCTCCCTCTTTGCCCTGGCCACCTCCTTCTGGGCCAACACCCTGAATCTGCGGGACATCGTCCACGAGCAGACCCGCTGGAACGAAAAGCTCAGCTGGCTGGCCGCCTCTCTGCCCTGCCTGCTCTTTGCCGCCCTCAGCTCTCTGGAATTTGTGGATCTCTCCCGCGTTGCCGGCATCATCCAGGTGGTCACGGGCATCGGCGTCATCGTTGCCTACGCCCTCAGCCGCAGACGGGTTGGCAGGTCGGAGCTGGTGGGCGTATTCGGCACGGTTCCTTTTCTGATCCTGGTGGGGCTGTGCACCCTGCTGGCCACCGTGGGCTCTGCGATCCCGCTTGATTGACGGAGGGACAGGATGAAGCTCAAGACGCTTTTGGCGCTCGGCCTGCCGGCAGCAGCGCTCTGCACGCTCACCGGGGAGCTGTACCGGCATATCTTCTGCCGGGAGGGCTCTCCCCTGCTCTCGCCGCTGATGAACGGCAAGAGCCACAAGCCGGACTACTACGCTCACCGGGACGGGGACGCGGCGCGGCTGCGCACACTTCCCCACGAGCGCTTTGCGCTCCGCTCCGGCCGGGGCGCCCTGCTGCGGGGCTTCTACTTCCCCGGCGGCGGGGAGGGCAAGCGCATCGCCTTTCTGGTGCACGGCTACCGCTCCGAGCACGCGGAGACCGCCGGCATGTACTATGACTACTACCGCAGCCGGGGCTTCGACCTCTTCTGCTGCGACCACGAGGCCCACGGGGAGAGCGAGGGGCGCTTCATCGGCTTCGCCGCCTTTGAGGACGGGGACTGCCTGCGCTGGATCGACTTTCTGCGCCGGCACTTCGGTGAGGATGTGCAGATCCTGCTCCACGGCTTCTCCATGGGCGCCTGCACGGTGCTGAAAATGGCCGACCGCTGTCCTGAGAATGTGAAGGCCATCGTGGAGGACAGCGGCTTCCGGGACGCGCCGGATCAGCTCCGGGGCATGCTGGGGCCCTTCTATCCCCCGCTCCGGCTGCTGCACCGGCTCATCGCCGGGGTGGATCTCCGGCAGGGAGACGCACGCCCCGCTCTCCGGACGGCGCAGATCCCCATCCTCTTTGTTCACGGGCGGGACGATCCCATGGTGCCCTTCCGGAACGCCCCCGCGCTCTATGAGAGTTACGCCGGGGAAAAGGACTTCCTCTTTGTGGACGGGGCAAAGCACGTGGAGAGCATGCACGTCTCTCCCGAGGCCTACGAAAAAAAGCTGGACGGGCTGATCCGGCGGTACTTCGCATAAAAAATGACCGGCGGGTATGCATCTGTGCGATGCGCACCCGCCGGTCTATTTCTGCTTGCTCAGCCGTGCCTGCCCTTGGAGGCACGCTTTTTGTAATCTCCGTAGTAGCTGCCGTAATATTTCTGGTAATAGCCCTTGCGGTAGTAGCCCTTGCGATAGTAGTACTTCTCGTTCTTCTGATCCACCATGTTCAGCACCGCGCCCAGGATGGGGCAGCCGGTAGTCTGGAGCTGGTCGATGGCGCTCTGGGCCATGCGATAGGGCACGTTGCCGGAGGATACGACCATCACGATCCCGTCACAGAGCGGGGCGACCACCGCCGCGTCCACCACCAGGTTAATAGGCGGGCAGTCCACGATCACATAGTCATACTCCTCCCGGCAGATCTCGATGAGCTTCTGCATCCGGGCGTTGGACAGCAGCTCCGCCGGGTTGGGGGGCACGCGGCCGGCCAGGATCATGTTCAGGTTCTGCATATCCGTCTCCACCAGCACATCCTCCAGCCCGTTGCGGGCGGAGAGCAGATGGGACAGGCCGGGGATGGACTTCTCCCCCTTGGCATAGCGGTCGGCCATCACAGACTTGCGCATGTCCGCGTCGATGAGGATCACCCGGGAGCCCAGCTGCGCCATAGAGCGGCACAGGTTCAGCGCCACGGTGCTCTTCCCCTCGTCCGCCAGGGTGCTGGTGATCATGATGACCTTCTTGTCCTTGCCGCAAAACTGCAGGTTGGTGCGCAGAAGCTTCATGGCCTCGTTCACGTCATAGGGCATTTCCCGTTTGTTGATTGCAATCTGCATGATCCTTACTCCTTCGATCCCATCAGAATGGCCTTGGGGCTATCGCACAGCAGGCGCTGCGCCAGAGAGCGGCCATATTTCTTTTCGATTTGCCGGGCGCAGAGCTCCAGCTCCGGCGTCCGGATGCGCACATCGTGCGCGTCGCTGGCGATCACGTCCACCAGCTCTTTCTGCAGCAGCTTCTTCACCAGCTGCTTCTGCCGCAGCCCTTCCCGGCCCAGAACACTGCCAGCGTTCACCTGCAGCAGGGCGCCGGACGAGCGCAGCTCCCAAGCAAAGCCCGGATCCTGCAGCGGAGCATAGCGCTCCACATGGGCGAGCAGCGGCTTCCAGCCGGCCTCCTGCACCGATGCAACGGCCTCCAGCATGTCCGCCGCGCTGTGCCTCCCGCCAAACTCCACCAGCAAGTGCTTTCCCTGGCCCAGGGGGCGCAGGTTCCCGCTCTCCAGCCGGCTGCGGAAGATTCGGTCATAATGATACTCCCGGCTGCAGGAAAGGGTGAGGGGCAGCGCCGCCTCCTCCGCCAGTCTCTGCACCAGGGCAAAATGCTCCGCCACGCTCTCATCGCTGCTCTCGAACATGTCCGCGCGCAGATGAGGGGTCAGGCAGATGCTGCGCACCCCCTGCGCCGCCTCCAGCTTCATCAGCTCCAGGCTCTCCTCCTCATCGTAGGCGCCGTCGTCCACATAGGGCATCAGGTGGCAGTGGATGTCCGCCAGCTCAAACGCCGGGCTCATGAGCGCTTCGTCATGTTCCGCTCAAAGGGAACGGAGCTGAGAATGGTGATGCCCAGGTAGCGGTTCACATCCTCCTCGGTGGTGATGGTGTCGTTCATGAAATAGCGCACCAGCACCACGATGACCGCGACCAGCGCGAAGGCCAGGCCGCCGATCACCGCGTCCCGCTTGACATAGGGGCTGGACTTGCTGCCCATGACGGCCCGTTCCACAAACTGGGGACGGTCGGTTTTCATGATCTCCGCGATCTGATCCTGCATGACAGAGGCCAGCGCGTTGCTCACCTGGGCGGCCTTGGCGGGATCCCGGTTGGTGACGGAGATGCGCAGCATATGGGAGTCCTCCGGACTCGTCACGCTGATGGTGTTCTCCTTCAGCAGCTGGCTGGGGGTCATGTCCCAGCCCAGCTCCTGGATCACCAGCTCCGTGGTGGGGCGGGATTTGGCAATGATCTGGAAGTCCGTGGTCATCTTGTCCGCCGTGGAAAGCGTCTGGGTGCTGGTGTCTCCGGTCGTACTGAAGACATAGATGGTAGAGCGCGCAGTGTACTGAGCGGGGACAAAGAGCTTCACGCCCACGCCCACCAGCAGCGCCCCCACCAGGGCTGCCAGAACAAAGATCCAGACATGGTGCACCAGGAGGCTCAAGATCTCCATCAGATCGATCTCTTCCTCCCCGCGGGAGGCGGTCAGCGGCCGCTGCTCCTGCACGGCAGGCTGGCCGTTTGCGTTTCTATAGTAGTTGTTCGTTCTTTGATCCATAAAGCTGGCCCTCTCCTGTGCTTTATCCGCGAGCGCTCTCCCCATTGCGGGCAGGGCTCGCCTGCGTCGGGGCGGATCGCCCACACCGCGACACCATATTATAACATGCTCCGTATCTTCCTGCAAGAGGGGATTTCCCCTTGTATTCCCCTGTTTTTTGTCACCGAGTCGATCTTTGGCCTCGCTCTGTGCCGGGCTGTTTTTATTCTACCACAGCCCGAAGGCCTGTGCAAGCGAGGAGGCTGTCTTCTGTCAGGAGCTGCTATTTTCTACACCTTTTCCTGCAGCATATCCCCCACTGTATTGACGGGAGGGGAAAACTGTGTTATATTTTGCTGTGATTTTATCATAAGGGAGTGTATGTCCAATTATGGATGGCGACAGTCGATCGTCCATGTTGCCGTGGATCGTCGCAGTCATATTGCTGCTCTTTGCAGCCTATTTCGCCGTGGCGGAAACGGCCTTTGCCTCCGCCTCGCGCAACAAGATCAAAACCGCCGCCGACAAGGGCGACGGCCGCGCCGAAAAGGCGCTGTACATCCTGGATCACTTTGACCGGGCCATCAGCACCCTGCTGATCGGCACGAACATCGTGCATATCGCGGCGGCCTCTCTCGTCACCGTGGCAGTCACCCGCCTGTGGGGCTTGAGCGCCGTGAGTGTCAGCACCATCGTGACCACTATCGTGGTCTTCTTCGCCGGGGAGATGCTGCCCAAGAGCATCGCCAAGAAATACCCCGAGCGGCTGAGCAAGGCCACCGCCGGATCTCTCCGCTTCTTCATGTTCCTCTTCTGGCCCGCCTCCTCCCTGCTGACGCTGATCGGCCGGGGCGCCGCGGCGCTGACCAAGGGCGAGCCCGAGATCTCCGTGACAGAGGATGAGCTCTACGATATCATCGAGGACATGACCGAGGAGGGCAGCCTGGACGAGGAGCAGGGCGACCTGATCTCCTCCGCGCTGCAGTTCGGTGAGGTGACGGTGGAGAGCATCCTGACCCCCCGGGTGGATCTGGAGGCCATTGACATTGAGGACAGTCTGGAGGAGATCCTCTCCCAGATCAAGTCCCAGAACCACAGCCGCCTGCCGGTCTACGAGGGCAGCATCGACAACATCATCGGCATCCTGCAGATCCGCCGCTTCATCAAGGCCTATCTGCACGAGAAGGACGCTCTGGATCTGCGGAGTCTTCTGGATCAGCCCTTCTTCATCCACCAGAGCACCAAGATCGACGAGCTGCTGCCCATCATGTCCAAGAAGCGGCAGAACATGGCCGTGGTCACCGACAACTACGGCGGCACCCTGGGCATCGTCACGGTGGAGGACATCCTGGAGGAGCTGGTAGGCGAAATCTGGGATGAGGACGACGTGGTGGAGGAGCCCTTCCAGGAGCTTTCGGAGGGCGTGCTGCTGGTGGACGCGGACGAGAGCGTCAGCGACGTGATGGCCGAGCTGGACTACGAGGATCCCGAAGAGGACGAGGAGCTGGTGAACACCCGCATGGGCGAGTGGGCCTATGAGCAGTTCACCGCCATCCCCAAGGTGGGCGACAGCTTCCGATACCACGCGCTGGAGGTCACCGTCTCCGCCATGGAGCACAACCGCATCCGTAAGCTAAAGGTCACCCTCCTGCCGGAGGAAGAGGAAGGGGGCGAGGAGGCATGACGGAGACCGTTTTCACCATTGCGGGCATCGTCCTGTGCGTGCTTCTCTCGGGCTTCTTCTCTGGCTCGGAGATGGCCTATTCCTCCTGCTCGAGCCTGCGGCTGGAGCATCTGCGGGACGGCGGCTCCAAGCGGGCCGGCGTGGCCGCGAAGATTGCCGAGCGCTTTGAGGACGCCCTCAGCGCCATTCTCATCGGCAACAACCTGGTGAACATCGCCGCCTCCTCTCTGGTGACGGTGCTGGTCTATCAGCTCACCCGGGGCACCGACATGGTCTGGCTGGGGACGCTGATCATCACGGTTATCATCATCATCTTCGGGGAGACCATCCCCAAGATCACCTGCAAGAAAAACGCCAACCGGGTCGCCGTGCGCTACGCCTACCCCGTGCGGGGGCTGATGCTGGTGCTCAAGCCCCTGGTCTGGCTGGTGGTAAAGCTTATCGACCTGATCACCCGCCCCCTCAAGGGCGAGGAGGACGAGGACGCCGAGGAGGCCGTGGAGGAGCTGCAGAACCTCATCGAGACCGCCGAGGACGAGGAGGTTCTGGACGAGGATCAGTCGGAGCTTGTCCAGGCCGCCATCGAGTTTGACCAGATCTCCGCCTCCGAGGTCATGACCGCCCGGGTGGACGTCTGCGCCATCGACATTGAGGACGACTGGGAGGAGATCCTCCGCCTGGTGGAGGAGGCTCCCTTCTCCCGCCTGCCGGTCTATGAGGGCAGCATCGACAACATCATCGGCGTGCTGTACCTGAACCACTTCCTCAAGGCCATCACCGAGGACGGGCACACCGACATCCGCAAGCTCCTGATGCCCCCCTGCTACGTCTACAAGACCATGAAGCTCCCCCAGGTGCTGAACGCACTGAAAAAGGCGCGGCAGCATCTGGCCATCGTGTCCGACGAGTACGGCGGCACCCTGGGCGTCCTGTCTATGGAGGACGTGCTGGAGCAGATCGTGGGCGACATCTGGGACGAGACGGACACCGTGGAGCAGGAGGTCGTGCAGCGCTCCGAGAGCGAGTATGAGCTGGACGGCGACATGGTGATCGCCGACTTTCTGGAGCTTCTCGGCATCGACGAGGACAGCTTCGAGGCCGAGAGCGAGACCGTGGGCGGCTGGACGGTGGAGTCCTTCGGCGCCTTCCCCCAGGTGGGCGACAGCTTCACCTATGAAAACTGGCGCGTCACCGTGCTTGCCATGGACGGCCGCCGGGTGGAAAAGGTGCTGGTGCAGGCTCTGCCCGAAACAGAAGACGAATAAAAACACAGGGGCCCTTTGAAAACTCCGGTTTTCAAAGGGTCCTGTTTTCATCCCGTAGGGGCGGCTATCAGCCGCCCGCCGCCCCCGCCTGTGTCCGACAACGGGCGGCTGATAGCCGCCCCTACGCACGAAGCCCCTACGCGCTAAAAACTCTCCCTTTCGATTGACGGGGCGGGCGGCTTGTGATATATTGAAGCTGTATCTGTATCCGCCGATGGGCGGAATTAACAAAAATTGCCGAAAGGGGTTTGATGCACCATGGCACACATCGATCTGAGCAAGTACGGCATTACCGGCGCGACCGAAATCATCTACAATCCCAGCTACGAGCAGCTTTTCAAGGACGAGATGGATCCGTCTCTGGAGGGCTTTGACAAGGGCGTTTTGACGGAGCTTGGCGCCGTGAACGTCATGACCGGTATCTACACCGGCCGCTCCCCCAAGGACAAATACATCGTGATGGACGAGAACTCCCGCGACACCGTGTGGTGGACCAGCGAGGGCTATAAGAACGACAACCACCCCATGACCCAGGAGACCTGGGAGGTGGTGCGGGATCTGGCGCGCAAGCAGCTCTGCGGCAAGAAGCTCTATGTGGTGGACGCCTTCTGCGGCGCCAACAAGGACACCCGCATGGCCATCCGCTTCATCATGGAGGTAGCCTGGCAGGCCCACTTCGTGCGCAACATGTTCATTAAGCCCACCGCTGAAGAGCTGGAGAGCTTTGAGCCCGACTTCGTAGTGTACACCGCCTCCAAGGCCAAGTGCGAAAACTACAAGGAGCTGGGTCTGAACAGCGAGACCGTGGTGGCCTTCAACGTCACCAGCCGGGAGCAGGTCATCATCAACACCTGGTACGGCGGCGAGATGAAGAAGGGCATGTTCTCCATGATGAACTACTACCTGCCTCTCAAGGGCATGGCCGCCATGCACTGCTCCGCCAACACCGACATGAACGGCGAGAACACCGCCATCTTCTTCGGCCTCTCCGGCACCGGCAAGACTACCCTGTCCACCGACCCCAAGCGCCTGCTGATCGGCGACGATGAGCACGGCTGGGACGATAACGGCGTCTTCAACTTCGAGGGCGGCTGCTATGCCAAGGTCATCAACCTGGACAAGGACTCCGAGCCCGACATCTACAACGCCATCAAGCGGGACGCCCTGCTGGAGAACGTCACCGTGGACGAAAACGGCAAGATCGACTTTGCCGACAAGTCCGTCACCGAGAACACCCGCGTCTCCTACCCCATCGAGCACATCGAGAAGATCGTGAAGAAGGTGCGCCCCGTGTGCTCCGGCCCGGACGCCAAGAACGTGATCTTCCTCTCCGCCGACGCCTTCGGCGTGCTGCCTCCCGTCTCCGTCCTGACCCCGGAGCAGACCAAGTACTACTTCCTCTCCGGCTTCACCGCGAAGCTGGCCGGCACCGAGCGCGGCATCACCGAGCCCACCCCCACCTTCTCCGCCTGCTTCGGCCAGGCCTTCCTGGAGCTACACCCCACCAAGTACGCGGAAGAGCTGGTGAAGAAGATGGAAAAGAGCGGCGCCAAGGCCTACCTGGTCAACACCGGCTGGAACGGCACCGGCAAGCGCATCTCCATCAAGGACACCCGCGGCATCATCGACGCCATTCTGGACGGCTCCATCCTCACCGCGCCCACCAAAATGATCCCCTACTTCAACTTTGAGGTTCCCACCCGACTTCCCGGCGTGGATCCCGCCATCCTGGATCCCCGGGACACCTACGCCGATCCTGCCGTCTGGGAGGAGAAGGCCAAGGATCTGGCCGGCCGCTTCATCAAGAACTTCGTCAAGTACGAGAGCAACGAGGCGGGCAAGGCTCTGGTGGCCGCCGGCCCCCAGCTGTAAGGCAGTTTTGAGTTTTGAGAATAGCACAAAAAAGGCGGCTTCGGATTGCTCCGAAGCCGCCTCTTTTGAATTTTTCCTTTATTCGATCCCCTGCTGGCGGCACCAGATCTTCATCACCAGCTTCACCGGCAGGAATTTCACCAGGCGCACCTGGCGGCGCACCGGGTGACCCAGAATGGACACCAGCTTTTTCTTTTTCAGATCCTGCATGGCCTGTGCGGCCACTTCCTCTGGGCCGTACCAGCGATCCACATAGCGGATGTAGTCGTCGTGCCGCGCAGCAGCCTGAAACTCCGTCTTCACCCAGCCGGGGCACACGCACATCACATGGATGCCGCGGGGCTTAAGCTCCCGCCACAGAGCGCGGGAGAGGGAGAGCACATAGCTCTTGCTGGCGCCGTAGACCGCCTGCCAGGGCACCGGCTGCCAGGCCGAGTTGGAGCCCATGTTCACGATGGCGTCGCCTTTTTTCATATAGGGCAGGCTCACGTGGCACATGGCCGTGAGCGTCAGGGAATTGAGCCGTGCGCTCGCGAGGAGCTTGTCCAGCTCCTTCTCCGCAAAGGGGCCGAAGACCCCGCAGCCCGCCGCGTTCACCAGCAGCCCGATCTCCGGCTGCTCCTTTTCCAGCAGCTCCCGGTAGCGCGTCACGCTCTCCTCCGCCGCCAGATCCAACACCACCGGACGCAGGGGCGTGGTGCAGTCCTGCTTCAGCTCCTCCAGGCGCTCCGACCGACGGGCGATGACCCAGATCTCCTCAAAGGCGCCCTCCCGGTCGATGGCGCGGACAAACTCTCTTCCGATCCCGGCGGAGGCGCCGGTCACAACTGCGATTCTCATGCAAAAGCCTCCCTTGTGCGCCTGCCTTCCCGCAGGCTCTTTTTTATTATACGGACACCCCGGGCGCCCCGTCAAGCTTTTCCTTCTCCGAAAAGAATTTGACCTTGCCCCGAAAATGAAGTATAATACAGCAGGAAACACGCTGAAAGCCGAAAGAAGGAGGCATCCCCATGGCAAATATTCACGACATCAGCCGCGACGCCTTTATGCTCCGCGGCCCCCTGGCCAAAAAGGGCTATGACTGGTGGTGGCATTCCCTGACGGCGGAGAACGCCGAGACCGGTGAGAAGAAGCCCTTTTATGTGGAGTTTTTCACCTGCAACCCGGGCCTGGCGGCGGAGGAGCCCGTCATCGTCTGGAACGATCCGGAGAAGCAGAAGCAGGGCATCCTGCCCTCCTATGTGATGGTGAACGTGGGCTTCTGGGGCGAGGAGCACGGGCAGCTGCACAATTTCTACGCCTGGAAGGACGTGGAGCTGCATCCCGACGCGCCCTATTTCATCGCCTGCGGCCCCTGCAGCTGCTCCGAGACCTACACCGAGGGCAGCGTCACCGTGACGCCGGAGGAGGCGGCCGCCCACCCCGAGTGGATGTGCGACGCGGGCAGCATGCGCTGGAAGCTGGAGATCGACAAGCAGATCGCCTTCAACGTGGGCTACGGCGCGGACAAATTTTTCCGGGACAAGAACGCCTTTGAGATGTTCTGGCACGCCGAGGGCATGAAGACCAAATACCGGGGCGAGATCGTCCTGAACGGGGTCCGGTACCTGGTCCGCCCGGAGACCTGCAACGGCTATGCGGACAAGAACTGGGGCGGGGACTTCACCTCTCCCTGGGTGTGGCTCTCCAGCAACGAGCTCAGAAGCCGCGTCACCGGCAGGAAGCTGGAAAACAGCGTCTTCAACATCGGCGGCGGGCGCCCCAAGGTGGGCCCCGTGGCGCTGAACCGGAAGCTGCTGGGCGAGTTTTACTACGAGGGGACGGACTATGAGTTCAACTTCTCCAAATTCTGGACTCTCTCCGGCACCGAGTTCGACTGCCGGGAGACCGAGGACGAGATCCACTGGCATGTGGTGCAGACCACGGCCACGGCCAAGCTGGACACCCAGGTTCGCTGCAGCAAGAAGGACATGCTGCTCATCAACTACGAGGCGCCCACCGGCCTCAAGCGCCACAAGCGGCTCTGGAACGGGGGCACCGGCACCGGCGTCCTCAAGCTCTACAAGCGCACACCCAGTGGGGAGGAGATCCTGATCGACGAGGTGGAGGCCAGCGGCATCGGCTGCGAATACGGCGAGTACGACCCGGACTGAGCCCGGCGCCCGGGAAGCGGGATCTATAGCAGCACATCCGGGGGACGGTCTGTCCCCCGGATGTGCTGTTCTATAGGATCGCGCGGCTGCATGTGGTTTAGTTTTCCATCATCAGCGCAATGATCTCTTTATCCGTCTGTTCCATGCCGAAGCGGGCGAGTCTGCCCACATTGGCGATGGTGTTCTCCACGCCCTTTTTCACGATGCCGTCCCCGCCGTAGAACTGATTGCCGTCCCGGTACATGGCGAGGGCCAGCAGCCCCGCATCCACCGCCGCGGCGATCTTGGCGGCACAGCTTGCCTTGGCCCCGTCGCAGACGATGCCGGAGGTGACGGCCACGGCGTTCACGATGACGTGGGCGATCTTGTGGAAGCGCCCGCCCTGGAGCCAGGCCACGCCCGCCGCCGCCCCGCAGCCGGCGCTGACCGCGCCGCAGTAGGCCGAGAGGCGGCCGATGCCGGTTTTGAGATGGGTGGTCACCAGGTTTGCGACGACCAGCGCCCGCAGCAGCTCCTCCCGGCTCTTGCCCGTCTCCCGGGCGTAGACGATGACGGGGACGCTGGTGGTGATGCCCTGGTTGCCGCTGCCGGAATTGATGACCACGGGTAATTCGCAGCCATTCATGCGCGCGTCGCTGGCGGCGGCGGCCCAGGCGCGCATCTGATACTCCAGGCAGTCCTCATGCCCCCGCAGCAGGGTCTTGCCGATGTTGGCGCCGTAGTTGTTTCGGAGCCCTTCCTCGGCGATGGCCATGTTGTAGGCGATCTGCCGCTCCAGGGTCTCCCGCACATCGGAGAGCGCAACGCTCCCGGCAAAGTCCACGATGCCCTCCACGGACATGAAGCTCCGGTCGGTGAGCCCATCCTCCGCCTGGCTGATCTCCTTTTCCAGCAGGGTCTCCCCGTTGCGCCGGATCAGCACCAGATTGGTGTGGTAGTCCACGATGCGCACAGCGGCGGACTCCTCCCCGGCGAAGGCGGTGATCTGAATATCGAAGATATGCCCGGTGTCCGCGTGGCGCACCTGGATGGGCGCCGCTTTGAGATAGTCCGCCATGGCGGCGATCTCCGCCCCCGTCACATGGGAGAGCACCTCCAGCTCCGCGTCCGCATCCCCGGCGACGGCGCCGGCGGCCGCGGCGGCGGGGATGCCCCGGAGGCCCCCGGTGTGGGGCACGACCACGCTCTTCACGTTCTTGATGATGTTGCCGCTGACCTCCACCAGCAGCCGCTCCGGGACTTTCCCCAGAACAGCGCGGGCCTTCGCGGCGGCATAGGCAATGGCGATCGGCTCCGTGCAGCCCATGGCGGGCAGCAGCTCCTCCTTCAGGATCTGCACATACTTGGCATAACAAATATCGCTGCGTTCCATCGTCGCCCCTCCCCAGACAGGCTTTTTGTCTATCATACTAAAAACAACACAAAAGGTCAATTCCCCCGGCCTGTTTGTGCGAGGTTTTGCTGCTTTTTTGTCTTTTGTGCGGAAGGGCTTGTCTCTCTTCTTCGTCGGAACTCACAGGCCATGACGATCGGGACAGGACGGCACCCGTCCTGCCCCGATCGCTCTCGCTATACTTTTCTGATATCAGCAGACGGGATCCCCGTTTCGGGAATCCTGTCAAGCTGTCGACAAAGTGTCGACAGCTTGAGAGCAAAGCTGGGAACTTCCGAAAAAGTTCCCATTCTTGCGTAAATTGAACGTGAAGGGTGGCATACCCCCCCTTCGATCAAAACGAAGCAGGAAACGGTATCGCTTTTTTGCGCGATCCCGTTTCCTGCTTCGTTATTTCATGCAGAAGTCCAGCTGGGTTCACTCTTTTTGCGTTTGAGAGCCGGGGAAATAGGGACAGTCGCGGTACAGGCACTCCCGGTTTGCGGGGAAATAGCGGCAGGAGACCTTGCCCAGGGGCATCTCCACGCCCAGCAGCTCCTCCGTAAAGGCCGCGGCGCGGGTGATGGCGAGTCTGCCGGTGCGCTTGCAGCAGCGTGGGCCGCCCACATCGGCCAGGGTATTCAGGCAGTCTGCAACCAGCCGCTGCGGGATCGGCCAGGCGTCCTTGTGGACAGGGTTGGAGCCCAGAAGAATGCTCATGTAGATCCCGGCGCCCGCCGCCGCACCGCAGACGCCCCAATAGCCGCAGGTGCCGCCGGGCACCTGGGAGGCGCGGCGCACCGCCTCGCGCAGGGCTTTTTCCAGCTCGATCCCGCCGCCGTTGTTGCGATAGGCGGTCAGCAGCACGCAGGGGACGATGACGTGGTGCTCCGGCCCGTGCATGTGCACCTGGCGCAGCGCGACCACCTGCTCGAAGAGCGCCAGCGGATCCTTTTCCCTGCTGGCCAACAGGAGCGGGATGAAGAAGGCAATGGATGCGGATTCATGGCAGCTGTCGCAGACGAAGTGGCCTTCTTCACAGGCGCAGTTTGCCTCAGCCTCTCTGCCGCATATGGCGCAGCGAAGAGGCCTTGTCTCTCCGAAATAGACCAGGGGCTTTCCGCAGAGGAGACAGCCCGTTTTGTGCTGTGCCCTGTCCGGCGCGGGGGCCGGGGGGCAGCAGCAGGTCTCGCCCTCTTGTTTCTTTTCGATTTCCGTCATATTTCCTCCACCTTTCTTTTCCCCGCATACAGGCTGCGGTCCTCCGGTCTCACCGGGCGAAGTTCTGTTTTGGCGTCCAGCGCGGGAAGCCTGCCCTCGCCGCAGGTCAGGATCTGCAGATGCAGCCCTCCGTTTCGTCTCTCCGCCCGGTAGTCACAAACGAAGGGCAGCGAAAACAGCGTCTCATCCAGCGCCGCGAGCTCCGCCGTCTCCTTCCGGTGCACGGTATCGAGCCGCAGCACTTCGCTGCCGCAGGGGCACTTGTCCGGGATCACCCGGGTATAGTCTCCGGTGCGGTAGCGGATCAGCGGCATGGCCTCCATGCCGATGGTGGTGATGATCAGCTCGCCGGTCTCCCCCGGCGGGAGCGGGCGGCCCTGCTCATCCACGATCTCGGCGATCACGTGGTTTTCTCGCAGATGCATGCCCTCATGGGCCGGGCAGCAGATCGCCCCGCCCAGGGCCATCTCCCGGGAGCCGTAGTGGGGAAAGAGGCGGCTCTGCAGGATCGCCTCGCAGCCTTTCAAAACCGCGTCGGGGCAGGCGTCGCCGCTTACGAGCGCACGCCGCAGGCTGCCTCGCCCGCACACCCGCAGCAGGGAGAGGAGCTGTACCGGCATGCCCACAAAGGTGTCCGGTCTTTCTGTTTCCAGCAGCTTGGCAAATTCGCCGTAGCTGAGCCCGACGCCCAGCTTGAGCGGTCTGGCGCCGAGGCGCTCCACCGCCTCCGCGATCAGCTCCCCGAGGCCGTGGGGGCCGGAGAAGGGAAAGCAGATCATGGTGACGCTGCCGGGAAAGATCAGCTCGCCAAGGCCCGCCATAAAGAGCTCCACCGTGCGCGCGCAGTCCCCCTCGGTGTAGAACACGCGCTTGGCAGCGCCGGTGGTGCCGGAGGTGGCGTCGGAGAGCACGCGCCGGATCTCCGCCTGGGAGCAGAGCAGCAGCCCCGGCGCATGGTGCGCCAGATCCTCGTCCGTCGTAAAGGGGAGAGAGGCAAGGTCGGAAAGAGAATCAAGATGATCGGGCAGCTCCCGGTAGAAGCCGCCCCGCTCCTTTTCCCGCTTTAGCAGGGCGTTGAGCTTCCGGAGCTGCAGCTCCTCGATGCTGGCTCTGGTGACACAAGGAAGCCCCTCCTGCGCGCGCAGAAGAGCGTCGATCCGGGAAAGGCTCATCGGTACAGCGCCTCCCCGTCCTGGTTCGTCAGATTATAGGCGCAGAAGGGCACCAGCCCATAGCGGCTGTCCACCTCGCAGATGTGGCAGCGGCGCAGCCGATCCAGATCCAGGTTCCACGCATCCTGAAACACCATGCCGGACACGGCAAAGGTACTGCGTCGGGCCTCCTCCAGGAAGGCGTCCAGGGAGGATGTCTCGGTAAGGGTGTCATCCTCGTCAAAGGCTGACACAGTGCCGCTCCACTGGTCTGCCACAGACGTACGGGAATCGTCGGAGCTGGTGCAGCAGCAGCCGCCGCTCTGGCGGCGGGGGAGGCATTTGAGCGTTCCGTTCGGATGAATGCGATAGCTGGCATGGAAGGAGCAGTAGGCACTCTCCGCCCCGCCCCCGTAAAAATCGGAGGCGCGGAGCATACCCTCGGTTTGCTCTTCGATCAGGGCCAGGAGCTTCGGAATGGTGATGGGCCGCTCCGGACGCTTCAGCGCGCAGCGGCCGAAATAGCTCAGGGGCTGAAAATGTACGCCGCGGACTGCGGGGGCCATCTCCAGCGCAAAGCGCAAAATCGCCCCGACCTGATCCTCATTCACGCCCCGCGCGATCACCGGCACCAGCACGATGCCCAGCCCCGCCGCGGCACAGGCTTCGATGCAGCGCTTTTTCTCCTCCAGCAGCGGCCGACCGCGAAGCGTTATGTAAACCTGATCGTCCAGTGCGTCGAACTGCAGGAACACGGTGTTGAGCCCCGCCTCCCGGAGCGTTTCGGCATAGCCCGGCTCCGCGGCGAGACGCAGCCCGTTGGTATTGAGCTGGAAGAAGCCGAAGCCCTTTTCCCGGCCCAGGCGGATGATCCTGGGCAGGTCGTCCCGCACGGTCGGCTCCCCGCCGGAGAGCTGGATGTTGAACGGGCCGCCGTGGGCCATCAGATACTCGTATTGCTTTTCGATCTCCGTGAGCGGCAGATCCGGCGCGGGCTCCTCCCCGGCGGCGGCAAAGCAGACCGGGCAGCGCAGGTTGCAGCGCCGCGTCAGCTCCAGCAGCATGCAGCAGCCCTTGCGCAGATGCTCGGTGCAGAGACCGCAGTCCCTGGGGCAGCCCTTTTCCGGCGCCCGCCCCTCCCGCGGAGGATCGACGGCGGTATTTTCGCTGTTCCAGCGGAGATACGAGGCCAGATTGCCCTCCCAGATCAAAGCGGAAAAAGCGCCGTGCTCCTCACAGCGCTTGTCGAGATAGACGCCGTCCTTTTCCGAACGCTTCTGTGCGTCTACGACGCGCAGGCACACGGGGCAGACGCTTTTGGTTTTTCCGATAATCATAACAGTCCTCGCTCCGACAGGATCTCCATGCACTTTTCATAGGTCGCGGCGATGATCTGCGGGCAGTACTCCACGCGCTTGGCGGGGTTGCCGCGGGTGATGTCCCGGCAGTCGATCCCGCCGTAATCGGCGGTGATCTCGTCCTCAAACCAGCGGGTGAATTCGCCCAGCGCCGGCTTATGCTCCGGATCATCCATGCCGGTGTCCTCGCCCTTCCCCGTGAAATAGGAGATCACGCAGGCGCCGCCGGTCATGCAGCCGCAGCAGTTCTGGGAAAAGCCCACGCCGCCGTTGAGGCCGCCCATGGCCTTCACAAGCCCGGGGTTTTCCTCCCCCAGGGTCTCCAGCATCAGGATCGCCAGGATCTGGCCGCAGAAGTAGCCGTAGCGGCTCAGCTCCATCACCCGTTCAAAAAGATCCATCCTTGTCAGTCCTTTCTTCCGATCAGCAGCCAATAGCTGCTCTTTCCCCTCGGGCGTTCCCAGCAGGGCGCCTCGCCGCGCCACAGCGCCTCCAGATAATAGTCCCGCCACGCCTCCGTCAGATCCTCAGCCCTCAGCAGCGCAAAGCCGGCCTCTCGCAGGAGGAGCTCCGGAGAGGTAAAAAACAGATCGGACAGCAGCAGCTTTCCGCCGGGGCGCAGCAGGCGAAACGCCTCCCGCAGGGCCCCCGGCTGGTCGCCGGAGACGAAGAAGGCGCACTGGCTGAGCACGGCGTCAAAGCTGCCGCCGGGATAAGGGGCGTGCAGCAGATCGCCCCGTCTGATCCAGGGCGAGCGCGGCGCCAGATCGATCCCCTCCGCCTGAAAGCCGAGACCGCGCAGCAGCGCAACGGTCTCCCCCGCGCCGGCGCCCATGTCCAGCACCGAGGCGCCGGCCGGCAGCTCCGCCAGCTCCAGCATGCGGCGCGTATGGGCCTCGCCGCCCGGGTGCGCGTTCATTTGTCCTCCAGCGCCCGCTCCACCGAGGCGACCTTCCCCAGCGCCAGCTCCTCCGGCACATAGACGAAGCCGCAGCTGGGGCAGACCGGCAGCTCCACGGGGAAGCCGTTGTCCAGATACATGAACTTGGCCTTGCCCTTGATAAGCGGCACGCCGCATTTGACGCAGCGGAGCTTGCCCTGCGGGTCGATGGTATAATAGTTTTTCTCGATCGCCATGGTTCAGCCCTCCCGTTTGACAACGTTCATCCGGTGGCTCCAGGCGCGGTGCACCAGATAGCCCCCGTCCGCGGGGCTGAACTTGACCCAGAAGGTGGCGTTGCCCACACGGCGGCGCGCGACCAGCAGGCCGTCCTCGTCCTGGATGGCCTCGCCGCTTGCGCGATAATCCTCCAGCACGGCGATCACATCGTCGGTCAGGATCATGCGCTCATCCATCATCCGCCGTGCATCCTCGGTATAGTTCAGCTCGTAGTCCAGTTTTTCTTCCATGCTCTCCTCTCCCCACAGCTCGCACAGCAGCGAGCGTTTCAGCGCCAGCCGGTTCCGGCGTTTTTCGCTGAGATCCGGCGGCGCCCCGGCGTCCGTGCCGTAAACCAGCTCCAGCAGATGACAGGATTCCCGCCCCTGCCGGGCAAACCGATCCCGGCAGGCCATGCAGTAGGTCAGATAGGCCTCGTCGCTGCGCTCCAGGCACTGCTCGGTCATCTCCCCCGCCACCTCCCGGTTTGCGTAGGCGGTAAGACCGCCGTAGCCGCAGCAGGGGGAGCGGTCGCCGGAATAGGGGGTGTCCGTCAGGCGCACGCCCAGCGCTTCCGCCAGGCGGCGGATGCCGGCCTGGGTGGCGGCATCGCCCCGGGCGCCGCAGGAGTCGTGCAGCGCCATCGGGCGCTCCAGGCGGCGGACGCCCTCGGGCAGACCGATCTCCTCCAGCACCTCCCAGACGCCGCGCAGCTTCTTTACGCCCTGCTCTCTGAGCTCCCTGGCGCAGCTGGGGCAGCCGGCGATCACGATCGGATCGCCCAGACGGGCAAGCTCCCGATCCAGCAGCTCCTGGGTCTGCTGCGCCAATTCCGTCCGGCCGGCCCAGTCGGCAATGGCGCCGCAGCAGCCCAGCATCAGCGCCACGCCGCCGTCGAGCCGCGCGCAGAGATCCTCATAGGCCGCCCGCACGGTGTCCGGCGCGATGGCCGCAGCCTGGCAGCCGGGGAAAAAGACGTAGCGGCAGCTCTCATAACCCGGCTGAGGCCGCGCCAGAAAGGCGTCGCCGTTGGAAAAGAGCATGTCCAGCAGCGCAAATTCGTGGGGCGCAAGGGGCATTTTATCCGTGGAAACCATGTTCTGCCGCGCCAGGTGGCAGACACGGGCCATATCAAAGCCGTTGGGGCAGACCACCGTGCACTGTCCGCAGAGGGAGCAGGCGTTCATGGGCTTGTTGAGCTGGTGGTCGCCCATGATGATCTGGGTGTTGTTGTAGATTTCCCGGGCCAGAAGTCCGGGATGCTTTTTGTAATGTCTGAGATAGGCGCAGCTTTTCAGGCACTCCTCGCAGTGGCACTGGATGCAGCGCCCGGCCTCTTCGATGGCCTGCTCCCTGGAATAGCCGCCATCCGGGACAGCCACACGGCGCAGCTTTTTTGCCGCCGAGAGGTCGGTGTAGAGTCTGCTCTCCGCCGCGCCCTCCTGCCCGCGGGTATTGCGGGGATCCAGCTTCTGCGCCAGACGGTCCACCGTCAGCGCCGCTTTCTTCGCGCCGAAGGCCGCGTCCAGCACGCCCTCTGTCGCCCCGCTGACCAGGCGCTCTTCCTCGCAGATCATCAGCTCCGGGATCGGCTCGCTCTCCGGAAAGAGCCTCTTCCTGACCTCGTCCGAGGCGCAGAGCACATCAAAGGCAGACTTCTGCTGCTCATAAAACGCCGCGTCCAGGCGGCAGCCGCATACGAATCGGATCTCCTTGCCCTTCAGCCGCTTGAGCTCCAGGGCGAAGGCAGTCTCGTCCAGAAAAGGCGCGGCACGGCGGAGATAGGCCTCCGGATCCTCTTCCTCACAGAACACCGTGACGGGATAGGCCTTCTTTTCCAGCTCCCCCGCCAGCAGCAGCGCAAAGAGCCCGGAGCCGAAGACGGCGGTCTTCTGCCGCTTGCTTGTGCGAAAGATGCCGCCGAGCCGGGACTGCTCGCCGAAGCGGGCCACCGCCCGCTCCACCTCCCGGATGGCCGGAGCGTCGCCAATCTCGCCCAGACGGCATTTGCCCTCGCAGGGCGCTTCGCAGCCCCGGGACAGGATCAGCGGGAAGGGCGCGATCTTTTCATAGATCTGCAGGGCCTTTTTGAAGTTGCCGTCCGCCGCCGCCTTGAGCAGAGCGCGGGTATCCAGCTTCAGCGGGCAGGCCGCGCTGCAGAAGGGCGGCTGCTCGTAGACGCAGCGGGCCACCATGCTCTCCATCTCTTCCTTGGAGATCTTGTTGACCTTATAGACGTGGGTCGAGCCCCGTTCCTGGATCTGAGGCAAGGTACGCACCTCCCATGATAATGATAAACCGGGGATGTGGGACGATCGTCCCACATCCCCATTATAGCATTGCGTATCGGATTTGAAAAGCTTACTTCTCCAGCGCCTTGAGGGCGGCCAGCACCTTGTCCGGGCGGGCCGGGATGCGGGTGATGCGGGCGCCGGTGGCGTTGTAGATGGCGTTGAGGATGGCGGGGTGCGGCGCATCCAGCCCGTAGGGGCCGTTGGGACGGTAGGTCTCGTTGTAGTGCAGCTCGATGTCATCGGGCACGTCGTTGGGGTACGGGATGCCGCAGCGCAGGAGGCTGGTCTCCTTCTGGAGATCGTCGAAGTCCTCGCTCAGCGCCAGGCCGATGCCCTGGGTCAGGCCGCCGTAGAAGTTGCCGTCCACCAGGAGCTTGTTCATGATGGTGCCCACGTCGGCCACGGCGGTGAACTTCTCGACCTTGACCTTGCCGGTCTGGGTGTCAACGCAGACCTCGGGCAGGAAGATGGTGTACATGTAGGTGGCAAAGGGCTCGCCCTGGGCGGTGTCCTGATCCACCGGGTGGTCGGCGCAGTAGGTGGTGACCCAGTTGCCCTCCTCGGCCAGCAGCGCCTCGGCGGCCAGACGGCAGGCGTTGCCGCTCATGACCTGGGAGCGGGAGCCGCCGGCGGGGCCGGAGTTCGGGGTGTACTTGGTGTCGTTCATGACCAGGCGGATCTGCTCGGGCTTGAAGCCGGCCTGGCGCAGAGTCTCGTGGGCGGAGACCAGCGCGCCCATGTCGGCGCCCTGTCCGTGATCCTCCCAGGAGACGTAGATGGTCACGGTGCCGTCCTTGTTGAGCTCGGCATAGGCGGAGGAGGAGTCCACGCCGTCCAGACCGCAGCCGTAGACGCCCAGCGCCACGCCGATGCCGTACTTGTAGCGGCCGTCGGAGGCGGCGTTCTTCTCGGCGACTCTCTTCTTGCCGGCCTCGTACAGCGGGCGGGCCTTGTCGAACAGCGCCTCCTCACAGTACACATCGGGGGCGTAGCCGGTGGGGATGGTGGTGTGCTCGGCTTCCTTGTAGCAGTTCATGGCGCGCATCTCGAAGGGATCGATGCCCATCTTGGCGGCCAGGCAGTCAATGGCGATCTCGGAGCCCATGAAGGACTGGGGAGAGCCGTAAGCGCGAAAGGCGGAGCCCCAGGCGTGGTTGGTGAACACGGTCTGGCTCTTGTTGCGGATGGAGGCGATGCCGTAGCCGGCGCCGGTGAACTGGCTCAGACGCATGGTCAGCAGGTCGCCGAACTCGGAGTAGGGGCCGTGGTCCACGTAGTTGTCGCCCCACAGGGCCAGCAGCTTGCCGTTCTTGTCCGCCGCCAGCTTGATGTGCATGAAGGCGGGAGAGCGCTTGCCGGTGTAGGTGATGTTCTGGAACTGGTTGAAGTTCAGGGAGACGGGCTTGCCGATGATCTTGGCGGCCGCGCCGATCAGAGCCTCGTTGGTGGGGGAGAACTTGTAGCCGAAGGTGCCGCCGGCGTGGTTCTGGATGATGCGCAGCTTCTCCATGGGCACGCCGATGCCGGCGGCGATCATGGGCATGTGCAGGTGGATGCCGATGGACTTGGAGTGCACGGTGACCATGCCGTCCTCGTCGATGTAGCCGTAGCCGTTGTCCGGCTCCAGGTGCAGGTGGGGCTGACGGGAGCAGTAGCTCTCGATCTCGACCTGCTGCTCGTCGGGGATGGAATCCCAATCGAAGTCGGGTCCCTTGATGCAGTTGGTCTCATAGAAGACGTTGGGGGTGCCGGGGTGGATCTCGATGGCGTCGGGCGCCATGGCGTCCAGCGCGTTCATGTAGGCGGGCAGCTCTTCGATCTCGACCTTCACGGCGTCGGCCGCGGCGCGGGCGTGCTCCTCGGTATCGGCCGCCACGATGGCGATGGCGTCGCCGAACTGGAAGATCTTGTCGGAGCAGAGGACGGGCCGCTCAAAGCCGTCGGTCTTGTTGTGCTTGGGCAGCATGACCAGACCGTTGATCTGGTTGGTGCCGCCGGCGGCCAGGATGTCCTTGTAGGTGATGACCTTCACCACGCCGGGCATCTTCTCGGCCTCGGTGGTGTCGATGGACTTGATGTTGGCATGGGAGACCTTGGCCTGGGTCAGGGCCAGGCGCAGGCAGCCGGGCATCTTCAGCGCGTCGTCAGCGCCGAAGTCCCAGGTGCCGGTGACCTTCTGGGCCGCGGAGGGACGGATGTACTTGGTGCCCTTGATGCTGTCGCCGGTGGGCTTGAAGACCAGGTCTTCCTTGGTCATCTCGCCGCGAAGCACGGCGGCGGCGTCCATAACGGCGTCCACCAGGGGCTTATAGCCGGTGCAGCGGCAGAGGTTGCGCTGCTTGTTGAACCAGTCGCGCACTTCCTCGCGGGTGGGGCTGGGGTTATTCTCCAGCAGCACCTTGGCGCTGATGATGAAGCCGGGGGTGCAGAAGCCGCACTGAGCGCAGCCGTGGGCCATCCAGGCCACCTGCAGCGGGTGCATGTCGCTCAGGGTGCCGACGCCCTCGATGGTGGTGATCTCGGCGTTGTCGGGAACTCTGCTCATCTTGTAGATGCAGGACTTGGTGACCTTGCCGTTCATGATGACATTGCAGGCGCCGCAATGGCCCTCGCCGCAGCCGATCTTGCAGCCGGTCAGCAGCAGGTGCTCACGCAGGACGGTCGCCAGAGTCTCGTCCTTGTCCAGGACCAGGTTCCGGGTAACGCCGTTGATGACAAGCGTTTTTCTGATCATGTGTGTACCTCCTTGTATGTTTGTTTTATTTTGCTTCGTTTGGAATGAACCGCTTATTCGTGGCCGTGCCCGTGGCCGCCGCAGCGGTCATGGTCGGGGCCCTTGCCGGTGATGTCCTTCACCCGCTCGATCCCCCGGGGCGTATAGAACACGAGCTGGGACAGGCTTCCGTCCAGATTCTCCCCGCTCAGACGGAGGAAGTTGGCGTTTTCAAAGTAATCGATGGGCAGCTCCCGCCGAAAGACCTTGCCCGTAGTTTTGTCCCGAACCTCCACCGTGATCTCGTCCGCGGTGATCTCGAACAGTTCCTCGTTCATGGGAATCGACCCTCTTTCCCGGGAAAGGCAGGATTTCCTTCCCCATATCTCTACGCATTTATCATACACTTCATTTCATTGTTGCGGCAAGTTATAACAAAAAGCAATTCGCAGATTCTGCGAATTGCTTTTTGTGAAAATTGTTCAAAAAGGAAGGTGGAAACCTGTCGCAGCCGTGAGCGGCTGAGATCAAGTGTTGAGACGGCGCGACTTTGTCAGCACCAGGGTGCCGCAGACGTCGCACAGGGGAACCGCCGGCAGCGCGCAGCCGAGTTCCCCCTCATAGCGCTCCAGCGCCCTTGCCACACCGGGAAGCTTCGGGTTGGCCCAGTCATGCAGCAGCAGAAAGCCGCCGGCGGAGAGCCGCGGCCAGAACCAGCGCAGGCCGCTGAGCGTGCTCTCCTCCAGATCCACGTCCAGGGAGACCAGGGCGAAGCGCAGCTCCTCCAGCCCCTCCGCCGTTCCGGGGAAGAGGCCCCTGCGGATCTCTGCCCGCTCCGGATGGGGCAGCAGGGAGAGCAGCTTTTTTGCGTCGGCAAGCCGGTGGGCCTCCACCAGCCCCGCGGCCTGGCCCCCGGCCTCCTCCTCGGCAAAGCCGGAGAAGGTGTCAAAGAGCCAGAGCCTCCGCTTTGGCAGCAAGGCGTTGATGCAGCGGGCAAAGGCACCCCGATATACCCCCAGCTCCGCCGCGTCCCCGGGGATGCCCTCCAGCCTTCGGCAGATGCCCTCCAGGCTTCGCAGCCGCACGCAGTCGTTTTCCAGATCCCGATCCTGAAGAGGGCTGTGCTCCAGCCACATCGGATCCCGCATGGCCCTTTGAGGACGGCGCAGCTCCTCCAGCAGCTCCTCCGGCAGCACCCGGGCAGCCCGCTCATAGGAGAGATTTCTGTCCTGCAGGCTCCAGTTGTTCCTGCAAAACAGCAGCTTTTCCCGGGGAAAGCCCAATTCCTCCGCCTTCGCGGCAATGGCCTCCGCCTGGCGGCTCGCCACCAGGATCAGATCGAAGTCCCTCCCCCGCAGCGCGTCCGGCGCCATGATCGGCCGCCCCAGAAAGCTCCCGTCTCGCCCTTCTCCGTCCAGAAAGCCGCAGACTTCCCGCGGATCCAGCCCCCGATCCAGCAGATCTCCGGCGCCGCAGCCTGTGCCCCAGACATAGATTTTCATGCCTTCATCCCCTTTTCCCTTCTTTCGATTCAATTATATCCGGAAAAATGGCCCTTGTACAGACAGTTTTGCTTTACAAAGCTAAATAAATGGTGTATACTTCAAATCGTCGAAATATATTTTTTTGTTATTCGCCGAAAGGAGGTTCGCTGTATGCGCGTCGGCGCTGTGATCGTGGCGGCGGGCATGTCCTCCCGGATGGGGGACTTCAAGCCCATGCTGAATATCGGTTCCATCTCCATTGCCCAGCGGATCGTGGCCACCTTCCGTCAGGCGGGGGTCACCCGCATCGTGGTGGTCACGGGCTACAACGCCCAGCAGCTGGAGCGGCATCTCGCCAACAACGGCATCGTATTCCTCCGAAACGAGGACTATGCCGGCACCCAGATGTTCGACTCCGCCAAGATCGGCCTCTCCTACCTGCAGGACAAGTGTGACCGCATTCTCTTCACTCCGGTGGACATCCCGCTCTTTACGGCCATGACCGTCTCTTCCCTTCTGCTCTCCAAGGCGGAGCTTGCCTGCCCTGTCTGCATGGGCAAGCCCGGACATCCCCTTCTGATCTCTTCTTCGCTTCTGCCCCGGATCCTGGCCGATTCCGGGGAGGGCGGTCTCCAGGGGGCCATCCGCCGCTGCGGGGCGGAAATGACCAGGATCCCGGTGGACGACGCGGGGATCCTCCACGACGCGGACACGCCGGAGGACTATCGGGCTTTGCTGGATTACCACAACAAGCAGCTGATCCGCCCGGAGATCACCGTGTCCCTTTCCCGGGAACGGCCCTTTTTTGACGAGCGTACCGCCATGCTCCTAGCCCTGGTGGAGGAGACGAAGTCCGTGCGCACCGCCTGCCAGCGCATGCAGATCTCCTACTCCGGCAGCTGGAACATCATCCACGCGCTGGAGAGTCAGCTTCGCTTTCCGCTGCTGGAGCGCAGCCAGGGCGGCGCGAACGGAGGCGAGAGCCGCCTGACGGAAAAAGGAAAACGGCTCCTGGATTGTTACCAGCGCTATGCCCAGCGCCTGCGGCAGGATGCGGCGGCGCTGTTTGAAGAATACTTCGGAGCGGAATTATGAGTCGAAAGATCTGGCTGATCCGCCACGCCATGCCGGATATCCCCCTGGGGGAGCGCTGGTGCGTGGGCGGGAGATCGAATTTCCCCCTGGGACGCCTGGGAAAGCTGCAGGCGGCCCTGCTGCCCTTCCTGCCGGAGCTTCAAGGTCTGGACGCTGTGTTCTGCAGCAGCCTGCTCCGCGCCAGGGAGACCGCCCTGCCCCTCTGCCCCGCCCCGCGGGAGATGCCCGGGCTCCAGGAGCAGGACATGGGCCTCTGGGACGGGCTCTCCTTCCGGGAGATCCGGCAGCGCTATCCCGCGCTCTATGCCGCCCGGGAGCAGGATCCGGCTCTGCTGCCCCAGGGGGCGGAGAGCGTGGAGGCCGTGCGCCGTCGCATGACCGAGGGGATCCTCCGCTGCCTGCGGGAGAGCGAAGGCACTATTGCCATCGTGAGCCACAAGGGCTCCATCGCGAGCATCACCGGCCAGCGGGAAAAGCTGGGCTACACCTCCCTGACTCTGCTGGAGGCGGAGCGGGAGGAGCTGCGCGTCCTCTCCGTGGGGCAGGCCCCCCACCCGGCGCTGACGGAGGAAGTGTGCCGCGTGCTGATGCATGCCGCCGGCGCAGAAGCGCGCATCGCCCACTGCCGCGCGGTGGCGGAGCTGGCGGAGGAGCTGCGGAAGGCGCTTGCGGATAAGGGGCTCCCGCTGGATCGGGACACCCTTCGCGCCGCTGCCCTGCTCCACGACATTGCCCGGGATCTGCCGGAGCATGCAGCGGTGGGCGCCCTCTGGCTGCGGGAGCTGGGCTATCCGGCGGTGGCCGACTGCGTCCGGCAGCACCACGACCCGGATTCCACTGCTCTCGGCGAGGCGGCGCTCCTGTACCTGGCCGACAAGGCGGTAAGGGGAGGCGAACGGGTCTCCGTCGAGGAGCGCTTCGCCGCAAGTCTCGGCAAATGCAAAACGCCGGAGGCTCTGGCCGCCCATCGGCGGCGCCTGGAAGCAGCAAGAGAAATTCTGAAAAACATCAAAACCGTCTGCGGGGAGCAGAGCTTCCCGGAGCTGTAAACAGAGGAGGAGTACCGCATGAAGCTGTTGAAGACCGAGGACGCGGTGGGCCATGTGCTCTGCCACGACATCACCCAGATCATCAAGGACGAGAAGAAGGGTCCGGTGTTCCGCAAGGGGCACATCATCCGTCCCGAGGACGTGCCTGTGCTGCTCAGCGTGGGCAAGGATCATGTCTACATCTGGGAAAACAATGAAAACATGCTCCACGAGGATGAGGCCGCGGATATCCTGCGGCAGATCTGCCAGGGGGAGCACATGCACGCCACCGAGCCCAAGGAGGGCAAGATCGAGCTCATCGCGGATATAGACGGTCTGCTGCTCATCGACGTGGAGCGGCTCCGCGCCGTCAATTCCCTGGGAGAGATGATGATCGCCACCCGCGCCTCCGGCTTTTTCGTGAAGCAGGGCAGCAAGCTCTGCGGCACCCGGGTCATCCCCCTGGTCATCGAAAAGGAGAAGATGGAGCGGGCCAGAGCGGTGGCGGGGCCGGAGCCTCTGCTGCGCCTGGTGCCGGTGCGCCCGAGAAAATACGGTGTGGTCACCACCGGCAACGAGGTGTTCTACGGCCGCATCCAGGACACCTTCACCCCCGTCATCCAGGACAAGCTCCGGGAATACGGCTGCGAGATGGCGGAGCATGTGATCCTGAACGACGACCATGAGAAGATCACCGCGGCCATCCGGGACATGCTGGACAAGGGCTGCGAGATGGTCTTCTGCAGCGGCGGCATGAGCGTGGATCCGGACGACAAGACCCCGCTGGCGATCAAAAATACCGGAGCGAACATCGTCTCCTACGGGGCGCCGGTGCTGCCGGGGGCCATGTTCCTGGTCTCCTATATGCCGGACGGGCGGCCGGTCTGCGGTCTTCCCGGCTGCGTCATGTATGCCAGACGCACCATCTTTGATTTGCTGCTGCCCTATCTGGTGACGGACACCCCCATCACCAAAGAATATCTGGCCGGTCTGGGCCACGGCGGACTCTGTCTCAACTGCCCGGTCTGCCGCTTCCCGGACTGCGGCTTCGGCAAGGGCGTATAAGCATCCCTGTTTTTCTTCCGGTATAAGCGCGTAAAACGCGTTTATATAAATTCATTTCCCTGAAAAACGGGAAGGAGGAAGTAAACATGAAAAAAATCCTGGCACTGCTGCTTGCGCTGTGCATGATGCTTGCGCTGGCGGCCTGCGGCGAGACGGAGGCCCCCAAGACCGAGGAGCCCCAGGACGCCGCAGAACCCGAGACCCCCGTCGAGCCCGAGACCCCCGAAGAGGCCCCCGAAGCGGAAACGGCCGAGCCCGAAGCCCCCGCCGAGCCCGCTGAGCCCATCGAGATCGTGGTCTTCGCCGCAGCGTCCATGACCGAGACGCTGAACGAGCTGAAGACGGTCTATGAGGCCGAGCACCCCGGCGTCACCATCCTCTACAACTTCGACTCCTCCGGCACTTTGAAGACCCAGATCGAGGAGGGCGCCGCCTGCGACCTGTTCATCTCCGCCGGGCAGAAGCAGATGAACCAGCTGGACATCAGCGCCAGCCCCGATGTGAACACCGACGGTCTGGACTTCGTACAGGAGGGAACCCGCATCAACCTGCTGGAGAACAAGGTGGTGCTGGTCGTTCCCGTGGGCAACCCCAAGGGCATCGAGAGCTTTGACATGCTGGCCCAGCTGCTGGAGACGGGCGACGTGCTGATGGCCATGGGCGGCGCCGACGTCCCCGTGGGCCAGTACACCCAGAAGATCCTGGCCTGGTACGGGCTGGACGAGGCGGAGCTCTCCGCCGCCGGCTGCATCAGCTACGGCGGCAACGTGAAGCAGGTCACCACCCAGGTGGAAGAGGGCAGCGTGGACTGCGGCGTGGTCTACTGCACCGACGCCTTCTCCTCCGATCTGACGGTTGTGGACAGCGCCACCGCCGAGATGTGCGGCCAGGTCATCTACCCCGCCGCCGTGATGAAGAACGCGCCCCACCCCGCCGAGGCTCTGGAATTTCTGAGCTTCCTGCAGAGCGAGGAGGCCATGGCCGTGTTTGAGTCGGTGGGCTTCTCTCCCGCGCCCTGACTTGCTTGCCCGGGCGGGCAAAAGCCCGCCCGGGTGATTCCTTCTGGAGGGAACGATGAACTTTTTTGAATGGTTGGGCAAGGCGGATCTGTTCCCCCTGTGGAACTCCCTGCGCATTGCCGCCATCAGCTGCGTGCTGGTGTTCTTTCTGGGCATCTTCTTTGCCTACTACGCGGCCAGGCTCCCCCGCTGGCTCAAGGGCGTGCTGGACGTGATCCTGACCCTGCCCCTGGTGCTGCCGCCCACGGTCTGCGGCTATCTGCTGCTGCTGGTCTTCGGCGTGAACCGCCCGGTGGGAGCCTGGCTTCTCAGCCACGGGATCCAATTCGTCATGAAATGGTACGGCGGAGTCCTGGCCGCCTCTCTGGTGGCCTTTCCCCTGATGTACCGCACGGCCCGGGGCGCCTTTGAGAGCTTCGACAAAAACCTGGGCTACGCCGGGCAGACCCTGGGCCTTTCCAACAGCTATATCTTCTGGCGCGTGCGGATGCCGGCCTGCCGCCAGGGGATCCTGGCGGGCACGGTGCTGTCCTTCGCCCGGGCGCTGGGCGAATACGGCGCCACCAGCATGTTCATCGGTTACATTGAAGGCCGCACCGCCACCGTCTCCACCACGGTCTACATGCTCTACCAGAACAGCAAAAAGGATCCGGCGGTGCTCTATTGGGTACTGGTGAACCTGCTGATCAGCACGGTGGTGCTGCTGACGGTGAACCTGCTGGAGGCCCGACAGAAAAAGGCGGTGAAGGCATGAGTCTGATCGTGGATATCCACAAGGATCTGGGCACTTTCGTGCTGGACGCCGCCTTCGAGGCGGAAAAGGGCGTCACCACCCTGCTGGGGCCCTCCGGCTGCGGCAAGAGCCTGACCCTCAAGTGCATCGCCGGCATCGAAAAGCCGGACAAGGGCCATATCGAGCTGGACGGCCGGGTGCTGTACGATTCGAAAAAGCACATCAACCTCCGTCCCCAGAGCCGGAACGTGGGCTATCTCTTCCAGAATTACGCGCTCTTCCCCAACATGACCCTGCGGCAGAACATCCTCTGCGGCATGCGGGCCGTCAAGGGCCGGGAGGAGAAGGAGCGCCGTCTGCGGGAGATGCTGACGATGATGCGGCTGGAGGGGCTGGAAAAGCACAAGCCCCAGCAGCTCTCCGGCGGCCAGCAGCAGCGGGCGGCCCTGGCCCGCATCCTGGTCAGTGAGCCGAAGCTTCTCATGCTGGACGAGCCCTTCTCCGCCCTGGACGCCCACCTGCGGGACGCTCTGAAGGTGGAGATGCGGGACATGCTGCAGTCCTTCGGCCGGGAGGTGCTGATGGTCACCCACAGCCGGGAGGAGGCCTACACCATGAGCGACAGCATCGCCGTCATGGACGAGGGTCGGCTTTTGACCTGCAAGCCCACCAAAAGCGTCTTTGCCGACCCCGGCAGCGTCCCCGCCGCGGTGCTGACCGGCTGCAAGAACATCGCCCCGGCCAGAAAGTGCGGGGAGCGCCAGGTGGAGGTGCCCTCCTGGGGCGTCCGCCTGACCACGGGGCAGCCTGTGGGAGATGGTCTTGCGGCCATCGGCATCCGCGCCCACTACTTTAACCCCGCCTCGCCTCAGAACCGCTTCCCGGTGGTCTATCAGGAGGAGCTGGAGGAGCCCTTTGAGCTCACCATCCAGTTCCGCTACGCCGGGCAGGATCCAAAGAGCGAGCCCATCTGGTGGCGGGTACCCAAGGACAGGCGCCCCGCCCAATTCCCGGCGGAGCTGGGCGTCTCCCCGGCGAATATCCTGTTGCTCTATGACATCTGACCCTAACCAAAAGGAAAGCGCGTGCTTCGCAATCTGCGTCGCACGCGCTTTTTCGGCTATTCTATTTGGCTTGTCCGGAGGCCACCCATTGCTTTAGGGCCAGCAGCTCTGGCTCAAAGCCACGGATCCGGTGCTTCTTTCCCTCGCAGTCCAGGATTTCGATGACGCCAAGGCTCCTGTGTTCATACAGCCTGCGGATCTTTCCCGTTTTGCGGATATAGCCGCGGCGAAAGGCCAGCAGGTAGAAATCGGTGGACAGAAACCAGCGGTCATCCGGCTGCTCCGGATCCAGATTCTCCTCGGCAAAGCGAAAGCCAAAGAGCCGCTCCTGTCGCAGCAGCAACAGAAACCCTTTCCACCTCCCGAACAGAAAAACAACCAGAAAAACCAGATACAAAAGGGCTGTCAGGAACAGGGAGAGAGTCAGAACCTCCCGCAGCCCCAGGTGATAGAGGAGCCCGGCGAGAATTCCTCCGGTCAGCGTCAGGGCGGGGATAAACCGCCAGATCGACCGGTAATCCTTCCCACAGCGCCAAAAGAGCCTTCCTTTTGTCAGCTTCTTTTTCTTCATCACACATCATGCGCCCGCATAACACTTCCGATCCGACATGCCTGACGTACTCTCAAGGGGAAAAGGTTCGTCTACCTCAATTCCGAATTCCGTATTTCGAATTCAGCAAACGCTCCCGTCCTCCACCAGCACCTTCATGGTGCCGCCGCAGACCATGCCGTCGGACTCCGCCACGTCGCCGGTCAGGTCGATGTCGATGATCTGATAGCGCCCGGTGCCGATGATCTTCACCGCGTCGCGGATCACGGCGCCCTCGCTGCAGCCGCCGCCGATGGATCCGGTGACCTTGCCCAGGGGGCTCACGGCCATCTTGGCCCCCGCCGCCCGGGGGGTGGAGCCCTTGGTCTCGATCACGGTGACGATGGCCTTCGGCTCGCGGTTTTCCGCGAGATAGCGCAGCGTGGAGAGCTCCATGTCCGAATCGCAGACGCAGCGGCCCTTGCCGTGTTCCGGCAGGCGCTTATAGGCGATCAGCTCCGCAAGGATCGAGATGGCGATCTCCTGGGGCGTGATGGCCCCGATGGGCAGGCCGATGGGCGTGCAGATCTCCTCCATCCGCTGGGTGGAATAGCCCTCCTCGGCCAGCATTTCCTTCAGCCCCTTCACGCGGCGGCGGGAGCCGATCAGCCCCAGATAGGCCGTGCGCACGCCCGGCAGCAGCACGCGCAGGCAGTCCGCGTCGTGCCGGTGGCCCCGGGTGATGATGACCACAGAATCGTAGGGCGTGAGCTTCACGCTGCGGATGGCGTTTTCAAAGCTGTCGCAGAGCACCTGCTCGGCCAGCGGGAAGCGGGAACGGTTGGCAAAATCCGGCCGGTCGTCCGCCACGATGACGGAGAAGCCGCACTTGGCCGCAAATTCCACCACATGCAGCGCGATATGCCCGCCGCCCAGCACCAGCAGCCGCTCCTGCGGCAGCATCGGCTCGGTGACCCGCAGTCCGTCCTCCGTCTGTTCTGCCGTCACCGCGGCGACCATGCGCCCCTTGAGATCCTCCCTGGGGACGACGGCGGTGAGCCGGCGGGAAAAGTCCTCTGCGATGCTCCCGCTCTCCCCGCGGATCCCGGTTTCCAGCGCAACGGCCTCGCCGGCTTCGAGCTTTTTCAAAATATCCTGATAGATGTTCACCGAAAGCACCTCCGTGGTGGGATTTGTTTTTTCTGTCTTTATCATATCGCGCCCGGTGTCTCTGCGCAAGTTTTTCTTTGCACAACCTTCTCTTTACGACCGGATATCCGGGCCGAATCGGGATTACGCTGTTGCTGCAGCGTTGAGAAGGGAATTGTTTCCCCGGGGCTTCCGTCAGGCCAGCTGTTTATTCATATACGCGATGTATTCATTTCCCCAAACTTCAAGCTCATCAAGTACCCGTTCAAACTTTCGGCCAATCTCGCTCAACGCATATTCGACTTTAGGTGGGATTTCTGAATAGACACGGCGAATAATCAAGCCATCCTCTTCCAGTGATTTGAGCTGACGGGACAGAGTCGTGTGCGTCATATCCTCCGGCATTCTGCGCTGAAGCTCATTAAAGCGGATCGGGCCATCCTTCAAAAGATACAGGAGATATATTGACCATTTCCCGGTGAGAACCTTTTGAGAAGTAACATAGGGGCATTTGCCAAACAGCTGCTTTTTTTCCATATAGCCATCTCCCCGGTATCGTTTATGATACCGGTATCATAAAATATCGTACTTGCGCAACATTCCCTGCTCGGCTATACTATCACATGTCGAAAGATAAAGCAAGTTCGGAAGGAAGGGTAACTGCTTATGAAAGAAATCTGCGAATATCTGAAAAACTGCGGCACATTCTATCTGGCTACTGTGGACGGGGACAAGCCTCAGCTTCGCCCCTTTGGTGCAGTTTGCGAATTTGAGGGCAAGCTGTACATTGTCACCAACAACCAGAAGGAAGTCTACAAGCAGATGAAGGCGAACCCCAATGTGGCGATCTGCGGGATGTACAAGGGCAAATGGATTCGGCTCAGCGGCCAGGTCGAAGAGGATACCAGACGCGAGGCTCGCGTGGCCATGATGGACGCCAACACTGCCGCCCTGAGCACGATGTACAACGTGGACGACAGGCTGATGACCGTATTTAGGTTTGTCAGCGGCAAAGGCACCGTGTATTCCTTCACGGAAGCACCGGTGGAGTATTCTCTGTAATAAGAATCTATTACGGGAAGGTGGGCTCTGGGCTCTGCTGCCAGAGCCCATTTTCTCAGCAAAAAGGATGACCGGTCATGCATAACAATCAGTCTCAGGAGCAAAGGCTCAGTTACCTTGTGGAAGCGTTCAAGGCGGATTCCCTTGACTATAGAGACCTCCATACCCCGGCGGATACCGATGGGAAAAGACGGATCCTTCGCTCTCTGATGAATATCCGTATGCCGAGAAAGCTGGATGATTCCATTCTTCTCGTGCAGGACGCGTATTTGCAGGAACGCATCCGGGAAACCGGAATCGTAGCGGTGGAAAGCATCCCTGTCAAAGAGGGTGTGATCTCTGTCTGGCAGGGGGACATCACCCGTCTTGCCGCGGACGCCATCGTCAATGCTGCAAATTCGCAGATGCTGGGATGCTTTGTTCCGATGCACACCTGTATCGACAACTGCATCCACACCTTCGCAGGCGTACAGCTCCGGGCGGAGTGCAGCCGCCAGATGAAGAAGCTTCGGGCAAAGTACGGTCCGGACTACGAACAGCCAACCGCTGTTCCCATGCTGACGGAGGCCTATAACCTCCCGGCGAAAAAGGTCATCCATATTGTAGGGCCCATCGTCTCCGGCGAGCTGAGCCCGGCGCTGGAGCAGGAGCTTGCCGCTTGCTACACCAACTGCCTGAACCTGTGCGCGGAAAACGGCCTGCGCACGGTGGCGTTCTGCTGCATCTCCACGGGAGTCTTCCGTTTCCCGGCGGAACGGGCGGCGCAGATCGCGGTAAAGACCGCAAGACAATGGCTTTCAGAACATGAACATGTCATGGACCGCGTGATCTTCAATGTTTTCAGCGATAAGGACAGGGAAATCTATGAGCATCTTTTCCAATAAACAAAAAGCAGATTATAGCCAGACGCTTCAAAAGGGCATCTCCTTTGTGCGTGGGCTTCGCGGCGGCATGACGGACCATACGGGCAGCCGGGAAGAAAATCTGCAGCGCCTGAAGAGCGAGATCAAAAACGCCGACGCCATTGTGATCGGTGCGGGAGCCGGACTCTCCACCGCCGCGGGGTTTCTTTACAGCGGAGAACGGTTTGACCACTGGTTTTTTGACTTCAAAGAGCGGCTCGGGCTTACCGATATGTACTCCGGCGGCTTTTATCCCTTCCCCGATGACGAGACACGCTGGGCGTTCTGGGCGCGGAACATCTATATCAACCGTTATCTTGAGCCTCCAAAGCCGACTTATTGAGATCTATTCAAGCTGGTGTCCGGCAAGAACTATTTTGTGATCACGACCAATGTAGACCACTGCTTCCAGCGCACAGGCTTTGAAAAGCCAAGACTGTTTTACACCCAGGGCGACTACGGCCTCTTTCAGCGCGCCGATGGAAAAATCGGGAAAACCTATGACAATAAATCCTGGGTCATGAAGGCGATGGCCGCACAGCGCTTCATTCCCGATGAAGACGGCGTGTTCCGGGTGCCGAAGGATCGTCTCGTTGCAATGAGAATCCCTCATGAACTGATTCCGACCTGCCCGGACGACGGTGCTCCGGTATCAATGAATCTGCGTGTTGATGACAGCTTCGTTGAGGACGCCGGGTGGCATGCGGCGGCGGAGCGGTATGCAGCCTTTCTTCAATCCAACAAAGGCAGACACGTGCTGTTTCTGGAGATCGGAATCGGCAGAAATACGCCGATGATCGTGAAATATCCCTTCTGGGCCATGACGGCAGAGAATCCCAATGCGGTCTATGCCTGCCTGAACTATAGCGAAGCAGTTTGTCCGGAGCAGATCAGGGCACGGTCCATCTGCATAGACGGGGACAGCGGTGAAGTGCTGAAGGAGCTGGCAAGGGACTCCCGCGTATAGGAGGCATTTATGTGGAACCTCCCCTTCATGCCAGCCGGGGCGGTGCTCATGTTCATTTCGGAAACTGCGTCTATCCCAATTTCAGCCTCACCGCAGTGGACGACACCCATATCCATGTGGGAGACCATGCCATAGCGGAACGCTATAATCAGGCAACGGGGCATCAACAGACAGGATAGTTTTAACATTCCGCAGCCCGTAGATCCAGCCGCCGGTGCGGACGGTGTTCAAGTCGTTCTTCGTCTCTCCCCCCATTTCCACCTGTCTTCGTCACCCATACTATGGGAAATGCAGGCTCCGCCTTCCATGACGGAGCCTGCATTTATCGTGTCATTTTTATGCGCTTGCTTCTGCCTCGGTCATTGTGATTTCCGACCCGTTCCCTTCGCTGAGCTCGCGGTAAACCCTGGCGATTACGATGACCGTCAGAATAAAGGTCAGCACATCCGCCGTCGGGAAGGAGTAGAGGACGCCGTCCAGTCCGAAGAAGCGCGGAAGCAGGATCGGCAGAAAGACGCCGAAAATGATTTCTCTTACCAGAGACAGGATCATGGAAGGTCCCGCCTTACCCAGGGCCTGCAGATAGATGAAGGTGCCCTTGTTGACCATGGCCAGCACCATCATGCAGAGATAGATGCGAAAGCATCGAATGGCGAAAACAGTGTAATAGGCGCTCTCATTGCCCGCCCCGAAAATGCCGATGAGCTGCCGGGGCAGAAGCTCCACGATCAGAAGGGCGACAAAGCCGACCCATGCTTCCCAAGTAAGCAGCATGGTGAACAGCCCCTTGGCCCGGTTCTTGCACCCTGCACCGATGTTATAGCCGACCACGGGGATGCAGCCAGCCGCAAGGCCGACGGAGATCGAGATCGCGATCTGGAAAAACTTCATCACGATCCCCAGCACCGCCAGCGGGATCTGCGCATATTCCGTCTGCCCGAAGACGGGATCCTGTGCGCCGTATTTGGTGACCATGTTTTGTACCGCCGCCATGGAGATGACGAGAGAGATCTGGCTGAGGAAGCTGGTGACGCCCAGCAGCAGGAAACGGCAGATCAGCTTTCCCTTTAAAATGAAGCTGCTCTTTTGGAGCTTCACGGCCTTCATGTGGAAGAGATACCAGACCGCAAGCCCCGCCGTCAGGATCTGTCCGGCCACGGTGGCGACCGCCGCGCCCATCATACCCATCTTCAGCGGGAAGATGAAGATCGGGTCAAGGATGATGTTCGTGATCGCCCCGGCCACGGTGGAGACCATGGCAAAGCGGGGGCTGCCGTCCGAGCGGATGATCGGGTTCATGGCCTGGCCAAACATGTAAAAGGGCATGCCCAGGGCAATCCAGAAAAAGTATTCCTTCGCGCAGGCATAGGTCTCCGCGTTTACCTTGCCGCCGAAGAATGTGAGGATCGGCTCCATGGCCAAGAGATAGACCGCAGAAAGGATTAAGCTGCTCCCCAGGCAAAGAACAATCGCGTTTCCGATGCTGCGGTGGGCGTCTTCCTTGTTGTTTGCGCCCAGCGAGATCGAAACGAAGGCGCAGGCACCGTCCCCGATCATGACCGCGATCGCCAGCGCTACCACGGTCAGCGGGAAAACGACCGTGTTGGCCGCATTGCCGTAGGAGCCGAGATAGTCGGCGTTGGCAATGAAGATCTGGTCGACGATGTTGTAGAGCGCCGCCACCACCAGAGAAATGATGCAGGGAAGCGAATACTTCCGCATCAGGGTCGAGAGCTTTTCCGTTTCCAGAAAAGCGTTGGATTTTTGTTCCATGTGTTCTCCTTCCAAAACGAAAAAGCACCGTGCAGACCGTTTGTATCGTATCAGCACAGTGCTTGTATCGTTTCTCAATATGAAATTATACTAACACCTAATAGAAATCTTTGATTCTTTCCGGTCAGAATTGCGCCATGCTTCGTTGCTTCCCTTGACCATATATCTCCATTATGCTCTGCGG
>ONPF01000044.1 GCA_900319635.1 uncultured Eubacteriales bacterium
CGCACAAGTTCTAAGGCTCCTTCGTCGCCAAGAACTTGTAGTGAGTGACCGACGTCACTGGTGTGGGAATCCGCATCCTAAAAGTCTTGATTTTTCAGCATTTTTTAGAAAAGGACGGATTGCCACGCCAGTGTGCGCACTGGCTCGCAATGACATGCTTTGGTGTTTGTCTACACATTGAGGGCGCATCGAAAGATGCGCCCTTGTTTATTTTTTGGGCCTATGATACAATATTTCAAATGAAACCCGAAAGGGAGGTGCCCCATGGAAAAAAGCGCGTATATCGAGGCCGGACGGATCGTGAACACCCACGGCGTGGCCGGCGAGGTGAAGATCGAGGTCTGGCTGGACAGCCCCCAGTTCCTCCGCCGCTGCGGCAGGATCTTTCTGAACGGAGCGGAGAAGAAGCTCCTCTCCGGCAAGGTGCAGAAGAACTTCCTCATCGCAAAGCTGGAGGGCGTGGAGGACGTGAACGCTGCCATGCAGCTCAAGGGCAAGGACGTCTTCATCGCCCGGGAGGACGCGAGGCTGCCCCGGGGCGCCTACTTCATCCAGGACATCCTGGGCGCCTCCGTGCGGGACGAGCAGGGGAATGAAATCGGCAAGCTCACCGACGTGCTGGAGCGCCCCGCCTCCAACATCTATGTGGTGCAGGGGGAGCAGGAGCACCTGATCCCCGCTGTGCCGGCGTTTATCCTGAACACCGACGCGGAGGCCGGCGTCATCACGGTGCGCTTGATCGAGGGCATGTGATGAGGATCGACATTTTGACCCTGTTCCCGGACACGGTGAACGCGGTTTTGCACGAGAGCATCATTGGCCGCGCCGCGGCCAAGGGCATTGTGGACATCAACTGCGTCCAGATCCGGGACTATACCGAGAATAAGCAGAACCAAGTGGACGACTACCCCTACGGCGGGGGCTTCGGCTGCGTGATGATGGCCCAGCCCCTGAAAAGCTGCCTGGACGCCGTGATCGCCCAGGCCGGGGAGCGCCGCCGCCGGGTGATCTACATGAGCCCCCAGGGCAAGCCCTATAACCAGGAGACCGCCAAGCGCCTCAAGCGGGACTATGACCATCTGGTGCTGGTCTGCGGCCACTACGAGGGCGTGGACGAGCGCTTTATCGAGGCCTGCGTGGACGAGGAGATCTCCCTGGGGGATTTCGTTCTCACCGGCGGGGAGATCGCCGCCATGGCGGTGGCGGACTCCGTGTGCCGCCTGGTGCCCGGGGTGCTGGCGGACGAGCAGTGCTACATCGGCGAGAGCCACTGGGACGGGCTGCTGGAGTACCCCCAGTACACCCGGCCGGAGCTCTGGGAAGGCCGGGCGGTGCCGGAGGTGCTGCTCCAGGGCGACCATGAGAAGGTGGAGCGCTGGCGGCGCAAGCAGCAGTTTTTGCGCACACAAAAGAAGCGGCCGGATCTGTACGAAAAGCTGGCGCTTTCCGATGAAAACGACCGGAAACTGCTGGAGGAAGTGAAAAAGGAGCAGGGGCGCATGCAGCTCACGCTGCCCGTCAGCTGCCGGCCGGCGGCGGAGGCGGACCTGCCCGCCATGATGGAGATCGTGCGGGACGCCCAGGCCTCTCTCAAAAAGCACCGGGTGGATCAGTGGCAGGACGGCTACCCCCGGGAGGAGAATCTGCGTTTCGACATGGAGCGGGGCGAATGCTTTGTCGTGCTCCACGGGGAGGAGATCGCCGCCTTCTTTACCCTCTCCACCCGGGAAGAGCCTACTTACGCCGCCATCACCGACGGCAAATGGACCGAGGGCATGGCCTGCTGCGTCCTGCACCGGGCGGCGGTGGCGAAGCGGTACCGGGGCAGCGGCATGGCGGCGGAGCTCATGAAGGCCGTGGAGCGGCAGGCGAGAGCATACGGCCTGCGGTGCATCCGCACGGATACCCACAAAAAGAATAAGCCCATGCAGACCCTCCTGCGCGAGAGCGGCTACCGCTACCGGGGGAATATCACCGTGAAGGTCAACGACGACCACGACCCCGCGAGGCAGGGATATGAGAAAATCATGAAGAAATGAAGCAGAATGAAGAAATGAAGAAATGATGGTGTCGTGCTTTGCGCGAGGATTGAAATCCGTATCGTGAAATGGCACACCACAATTTCTTCATTAGGCGAAGCCGTCTTCATTCCTTCATTCGCGAAGCGTCTTCATTTCAAAACGGAGTATTACCATGGAATTGACCAACTACAACGACATTCGCGCCTTGCTTTCGCGGCACGGCTTTCGCTTTTCCAAGAGCCTGGGGCAGAATTTCCTCACCGCCGCCTGGGTGCCGGAGCGCATCGCCGAAGAGGCGGGGCTGGACGAGCAGACCGGCGTGCTGGAGATAGGCCCCGGAGTGGGCTGCCTAACCGAGCAGCTGTCTCTCCGGGCGGGGAAGGTGCTGGCCGTGGAGCTGGACAAGGCGCTGAAGCCTGTTCTGGCCGAGACCCTGGAAGGGAAGGAGAACATCGAGATCCTCTTCGGAGACGTGCTCAAGCAGGATCTGCCCGCCCTGGTGAAAGAAAAGCTCCCCGGCCTGCGGCCCGTGATCTGCGCAAACCTGCCCTACAACGTGACCACCCCGCTGCTCACCGCCTTTCTGGAGGCGGGCTGCTTTGAGACGGTCACGGTGATGATCCAGCGGGAGGTGGCGAAGCGCATCTGCGCCCCGGCGGGGACGCCGGACTACGGCGCCTTCGGTCTCTTCGTCCAGTGGCACTGCTTAACGGAGCTGCTGTTCGACGTGCCGCCCTCCTGCTTCGTGCCCCAGCCCAAGGTGACCTCCTCGGTGATCCGGCTGACAAGGCGGGAAGAAAAGCCCTTCCCGGTACAGGATGAGCAGCTTCTCTTCCGGGTGATCCGGGCGGCCTTCAACCAGCGGCGCAAGACCCTCTCCAACGCCCTCAGCGCGGGGCTTGGGGAGCTTTCCAAGGAGCAGGCGGAAAAAGTGCTGGAAAACTGCGGTTTCGACCCGAAAATCCGGGGGGAAGCCGTGGAACTTGGTGGATTTGTAAAAATCACGAACGAAATCGCCGGGAAACTTTTCTCGAATTTGTAGGGAAAATGTATTGATTATTCTGCCAAAAATGTGGTAATCTAACAAGTGGCTGTGTATACAATACTTCACACATAGAAAGGATCAATAAGATGAGCAAAAAGTACGTTTACCTCTTCACCGAAGGCAACGCCAAAATGCGTGAGCTCCTCGGCGGCAAGGGCGCAAACCTGGCCGAAATGACCAACATCGGCATGCCCGTGCCCCAGGGCTTCACCATCACCACCGAAGCCTGCACCCAGTATTATGAAGACGGCCGCCAGATCAACGACGAGATCATGAGCGAGATCATGAAGAACGTCGAGATCATGGAGAAGATCAACGGCAAGAAGTTCGGCGATCTGCAGAATCCCCTGCTGGTCTCCGTCCGCTCCGGCGCCCGCGCCTCCATGCCCGGCATGATGGACACCATCCTGAACCTGGGCCTGAACGACGACGTCGTCGCCGCCATGATCAAGGGCAACCCCGACCCCAAGTTTGAGCGCTTTGTGTACGACTCCTACCGCCGCTTCATCCAGATGTTCTCCGACGTCGTCATGGAAGTTGGCAAGAAGTACTTCGAGCAGCTCATCGACGCCATGAAGGAGCGCAAGGGCGTGACCTTCGACGTGGAGCTCACCGCCGCCGACCTGAAGGAGCTGGCTGAGCAGTTCAAGGCCGAGTACAAGAAGCAGATCGGCGAGGACTTCCCCTCCGACCCGAAGGTGCAGCTGTACGAAGCCATCCGCGCCGTGTTCCGTTCCTGGGACAACCCCCGCGCCAATGTCTATCGCCGTGACAACGACATCCCCTACTCCTGGGGCACTGCCGTCAACGTCATGCCCATGGTCTTCGGCAACCTGAACGACAACTCCGGCACCGGCGTCGCCTTCACCCGCGACCCCGCCACCGGCGAGAAGAAGCTGATGGGCGAGTTCCTCACCAACGCCCAGGGCGAGGACGTGGTGGCCGGCGTGCGTACCCCGATGCCCATCGCCCAGATGGAAGAGAAGTTCCCCGAGGCTTATGCGGAGTTCATCGACGTCTGCAACAAGCTGGAGGATCACTACCGCGACATGCAGGACATGGAGTTCACCGTGGAAAACGGCAAGCTCTACATGCTGCAGTGCCGCAACGGCAAGCGCACCGCCCAGGCCGCGCTGAAGATCGCCTGCGACCTGGTGGACGAGGGCATGATCGACGAGAAGCAGGCCGTTCTGATGATCGACCCGCGGAACCTGGACACCCTGCTGCACCCCCAGTTCGACGCCGGCAAGCTGAAGGCCGCTACCCCCATCGGCAAGGGCCTGGGCGCCTCTCCCGGCGCTGCCTGCGGCAAGATCGTCTTCTCCGCTGAGGACGCCAAGGAATGGGCTGCCCGCAAGGAGAAGGTCGTTCTGGTCCGTCTGGAGACCAGCCCCGAGGATATCGAGGGCATGAAGGCCGCTCAGGGCATCCTGACCGTGCGCGGCGGCATGACCAGCCACGCGGCCGTTGTGGCCCGCGGCATGGGCAAGTGCTGCGTCTCCGGCTGCGGCGACATTAAGATGGACGAGGAGAACAAGAAGTTCGAGCTGGCGGGCAAGACCTACCACGAGGGCGACTACATCTCCATCGACGGCTCCACCGGCAAGATCTACGACGGCGTGATCCCCACGGTTGACGCCTCCATCGCCGGCGAGTTCGGCCGCATCATGGCCTGGGCCGACAAGTACCGCCGTCTGGGCGTGCGCACCAACGCCGACACCCCGCGCGACGCCGCCAAGGCCCGCGAGCTGGGCGCCCAGGGCATCGGCCTGACCCGTACCGAGCACATGTTCTTCGAGGGCGACCGCATCGCCGCTTTCCGCGAGATGATCTGCGCCGACACCGTGGAGGAGCGCGTGGCCGCGCTGGCAAAGCTGGAGCCCATGCAGCAGTCTGACTTCGAGGGCATCTACGAGGCCATGGAAGGCTGCCCCGTCACCATCCGTTACCTGGATCCCCCTCTCCACGAGTTCGTGCCCACCGAGGAGGCCGACATTGAGCTGCTGGCCAAGGCCCAGGGCAAGACCGTTGAGGACATCAAGAACATCATCGCCGGTCTCCATGAGTTCAACCCCATGATGGGTCACCGCGGCTGCCGTCTGGCTGTCACCTACCCCGAGATCGCCGAGATGCAGACCCGCGCCGTCATCAAGGCCGCTCTGGCCGTCCAGGCCCGTCACCCCGAGTGGAACATGGTTCCCGAGATCATGATCCCCCTGGTGGGCGAGGTCAAGGAGCTCAAGTACGTCAAGGACGTGGTCGTGAAGGCCGCTGACGAGGTTCTGGCCGCTGCCGGTTCCAAGATGAAGTACAAGGTCGGCACCATGATCGAGATCCCCCGCGCCGCTCTGACCGCGGACGAGATCGCCAAGGAAGCCGAGTTCTTCTCCTTCGGCACCAACGACCTGACCCAGATGACCTTCGGCTTCTCTCGTGACGACGCCGGCAAGTTCCTGGGCGCCTACTACGAGAAGAAGATCTACGAGAACGATCCCTTCGCCCGCGTGGACCAGGTCGGCGTCGGCAAGCTGGTGAAGATGGCCGCGACCCTGGGCCGCGAGACCCGTCCCGACCTGCACCTGGGCGTCTGCGGCGAGCACGGCGGCGACCCCAGCTCCGTGGAGTTCTTCCACAAGGTCGGCCTGGACTACGTGTCCTGCAGCCCCTTCCGCGTTCCCATCGCCCGCCTGGCTGCCGCGCAGGCCGCCATCAAGGACGAGAAGTAAGTCTCTCCCGGCGAAAAACCGATAAAATCACGAGGCCGCGCCCAGCCGGGCGCGGCCTTTTCGTGCCCTGCGGCCCGGGGTGTGGACAGCGAGGGCGGGAGATGCTATACTGTCAAACAACAGCAGAATGCCCGAGAGCCGCATTCTGGAAAAATGCGGCTTGACGCATTCCAAAGGCGAGAGTAATATATATGAGATAAAGGAAACACGTTTTCGGAAGGAGTCTGAACATGAGACGGCATTTTCGCTGGGATAAGAAATATCTCTATTCGGGCGTCACGCTCTTCCTCGCCATTGCCGCGTCGATCCTGTTCTACATGATCCTGCAGAACATTCCCTGGATCCGCGGCGCCCTTTCCAACATCGGCAAGATCCTTGCCCCCTTCATCTGGGGCTTTGTGATCACCTATCTGATCGCCCCGCTGATGAAGCTGCTGGAGCGGAAGCTTTTTGGCCCCCTCAGCGCCAGGATCTACAGCCGGAGCAAGAAAAACGACGGGAGCAAGCTGGCGCGGGCCCTCTCCGTCACCTTCTCGGTGCTGATCCTTGTGGCGATCCTGGTGGGCATCGTCTATATGATGGTTCCTTCTCTGATCGAGAGCATCCGAACCATCATCAAAAACTGGGATCTGTATTACGAGACCGTCACCGGCTATATCGCGGAGTTCCAGGTTTCTCACCCGGACATCTATGAGGTCGTCGGCCAGACCCTCAACAAGGTCACCGGGGACATCAATTCCTGGGGCGAATCGCTGCTGCCCAAGGCCGTGGAGTATCTGACCAGCTTCCTGGAGGGCACCTGGGGCGTGCTGCTGGGGGTCTATAACCTGATCATCGGCATCATTGTCTCCATCTACGTCCTCTTTGACCTGGAGAAGTTCACCTCCGCCTTCCGCCGCTGGCTCTACAGCCTCTTCTCCGTGGAGAACGCCGAGCGGATCCGGGAAGCCATTTCCTATACCGACCGCACCTTCATGGGCTTCATCACCGGCAAGCTCCTGGATTCCGCCATCATCGGCCTGATCTGCTACATCGTCTGCGCCATCCTGCGCATGCCCTACGCCCTGCTGGTCAGCGCCATCGTCGGCATCACCAACATCATCCCCTTCTTCGGCCCCTTCATCGGCGCCGTGCCCAGCGCCTTCATCATCCTGATGGCGGACCCCGCCAAGTGCCTGATCTTCATCATCTTCGTGATCGTCCTCCAGCAGATCGACGGCAACGTCATCGGCCCGAAGATCCTGGGCAGCTCCATCGGCATCACCGGCTTCTGGGTGCTCTTCGCCATCGTCATGGGCACCGGCCTCTTCGGCTTTGTGGGCATGCTCCTGGGCGTGCCGGTGTTCGTGGTCATCTACACCTTCCTGAACTACCGGATCGAGTCCCGGCTGAAAAAGAACGACCTCCCTGTGGAGGCCGCGGAGTACCGGGATCTGGATCATATCGATCCTGTGACCCGGGAGGCGGTGAAGAAGACGGCAGAGCAGCCGTCAAAGCCGCCGCGGAAGGAAAAACAAAAGACCCAAGAGCCCGAAACCTGATAAAAAGGCGGAGAGGGGTTCCCCTCTCCGCTCAGCGGTGCGCCAGCCGGTCGTGGGCTTCCCGGAGCCCGGTGCAGAGCGCGTCGATGTCCTCCTCCGTCGTCAGGCGGGAGAGGCCGATGCGGATGGCACCGTCGATGCTCCGGGCGTCCAGCCCGATGGCCTCCAGCACATGACTCCGCCCGCCCTTTTTGCAGGCGGAGCTTTTTGATACGCAGACCTCCCCGGCCTCCAGGAAGTTCATCAGCACCTCGCTGCGCCAGCCGGGCAGCGAGACCGACAGGATGTGGGGCGCCGAGGAATCCACCCAGCGCAGCTCCGGGATCTCCCGCTGCAGGCGGGAAAGCGTCTCGGCCTTCAGGGCTGCCATGCGCGCGATATTCTCCGCCATGCCCGCCTTGCCCACCCGGCAGGCCTCGCCGAAGGCCGCGATCTGGGGCAGGGCCTCGGTGCCGGCCCGGCGGCCCTCCTCCTGGCCTCCGCCCAGGATGAAGGGCTTGAGGCGCAGGCCGCTGCGGAGATACAGGGCGCCCACGCCCTTGGGCGCGTGGATCTTGTGCCCGGAGATCGAGATCATGTCCGCCCCCAGGGTCTTGGCGGAGAAGGGGACTTTGAGAAAGCCCTGCACCGCGTCGGTGTGCAGCAGGGCCTGGGAGCCCGCCGCCTTCAGGGCGCGGGAGACGCCGGCAATGTCCGTGACGCCGCCGGTCTCGTTGTTTACCAGCATCAGCGTCACCAGCACCGTGTCCTCCCGCAGAGCGTCCAGCACCGCCTGCACAGAGACGGAGCCATCCTTTTCGGGCTGGAGGCGGGTGACCTCGAAGCCCCGCGCCTCCAGCTCATCCAGGCTCCTGCGCACGGCGTCGTGCTCCACCAGGGAGGAGATCACATGCCGGCCCTTCCGCTTCATGGCCTCTGCCCCACCCAGGATGGCCCAGTTGTCGCTCTCCGAGCCGCAGGAGGTAAAGACCAGCTCCCCGGGCGCGCAGCCCAGAGCATCAGCCACCTGCTTCCGGCTCTTGTCCAGCAGCTTCTTCGCCTCCCGCCCCAGGATGTGGGTGGAGCTGGGGTTGCCGTAAACCTCTGTCATCGCCTTAAGCGCGGCCTGCGCCGCCTCGGGGCAGACCTGCGTGGTGGCGGAATTGTCAAGATAGTGCATAACTACTCCTTCGGAGAATGAAAAATGAAGAATGAAAAATGAAGAATTAAGGTATCGCCTGCGGAGATGATTCTATTCCGTCCGCGAAGCGGACGCCAACGCTTTTCACTGTTCACTTTTATCTCTTCCCTTATTTTGAAAGGTGATTGTATGAAGTATATTATATCGACTTTGGGCTGCAAGGTCAACCAGTTTGAGACCCAGGCCATGGAGACCCGGCTCCAGGAGCACGGGCACACGCCCTGCGCCCCCGGCGAGATCGCAGACGCCGTGATCGTGAACACCTGCGCCGTCACGGCGGAGAGCGGGCGCAAGTCCCGGCAGCTCCTGCGCCGCCTGCGGGACGAGAATCCCGGCGCGGTGCTGGCCGTCTGCGGCTGCTATGCCCAGCTGGAGCCCCGGGAGGCCGCGGAGATCGGCGCCGGGGTGATCTTCGGCGCGGCGGATCGGATGGCCTTCGTGGAGGCGGTGGAGAAGGCCGTGGAGGCGGGGGAGAGCGCCCGCAGCATCGACGAGCCCTTCCGGCGCCGCACGCTGGAGAAGCTGCCCGCCGGCGCCATGGAGGGCCGCACCCGCGCCATGCTGAAGATCCAGGACGGCTGCGTGAATTTCTGCACCTACTGCATCATCCCCTACACCCGGGGGCGGCTCCGCTCCCTGCCCCTGGCCGACGCCGCGGCGGAGACCGCGCGGATCCGGGAGGAGGGCTTCCGGGAGCTGGTGCTCACGGGCATCGAGGTGGCCTCCTACGGGGTGGATCTGCCGGGAAAGCCCGGTCTTGCCGACTGCATCGAGGCCGTGGCGGCGGAGGCGGGGGACATGCGCATCCGCCTGGGCTCCCTGGAGCCCACGGTGATCACGGAGGACTTCTGCCGCCGCCTGGCCCAGACCGGCAAGATGTGCCGGCACTTCCACTTATCCCTCCAGTCCGGCTGTGACCGGACGCTGAAGGCCATGAACCGCAAGTACGACACGGCCTTCTTCCTGGAGCGCTGCGAACTGCTGCGGCAGTATTTCCCCGGCTGCGCTCTGACCTGCGATCTCATCACCGGCTTCCCCGGGGAGACGGAGGCCGACCAGGCCGAGACCCTGGCCTTCATCGAAAAGTGCGCCTTTTCGGCCATGCACATCTTCCCCTATTCCCGGCGCCCCGGCACCCCGGCGGACGCCATGCCGAACCAGTGCACCCACGCCGTGAAGGCCCTCCGCGCCCATGAGGCGCAGCAGGTTGCCGAGCGGATGCACCGGGCCTACCTGGAGGCGAGCGTGGGGCAGACCCTGCCCGTGCTCTTCGAGACCGGGGAGGAGGGGAGCCTTGGCCACAGCGACACCTATCTGCTGGTGAAGGTGCCCCAGCAGGGATTGCAGGGGCAGCTTCTGGACGTGAAGATCACCGGCGTGGACGGGGAGAGACTCACGGGAGAATTGAAGGAATGAAGAAATGAAGGAATGAAGAAATGAAGAAATGAAGGAATGAAGGAATGAAGGAATGAAGGAATGAAGGAATGAGCCCTTTCCGGCCTCGCCGCCCCCACCGTCTCGCTCGCTTCGCTCCCTCGACACTTGAGCCCTTGCTTTCCCCCTGGGGGGAAGTCCCCAGTGCGCACACTGGGGGATAGGGGGAGTCCAATCCATCGGCGAAGCCGAACCCGCAAGGTCTTCCTTTGCGGTGTAAACTTCATTTCTTCATTAGGCAAAGCCGAGCTTCATTCCGCACCCCAAAAATATAAAAGGAGAGATTCAAATGAAAAAAATCGGGATGCTGGTGGCCGTGGAGATGGACGCGGTGCTGCGCCGCTATGGGACGGCGGAGCGGGTGGAGACGCGCCACGGCTTCGAGATGCACCTGTACAACATGGGTGCATACGAGCTCTATGTGCTGCGCTCCGGCGCGGGGGAGATCGCCGCGGCGGCTGCGGCGGAGCTGCTCATCGACCGCTACGAGGTGGAGCTGATCGTGAACTTCGGCGTGGTGGGCGGCCTCACCGCGGAGATGGCCCAGACCAAGACCTGCGTGGTGGAAAAGGTGGTGCACTACGACTTTGACACCGTGGAGTACGACCATTGCCTGCCCGGGCAGTACATGGGCTATCCGGACGAGTTTCTGCGCCCCGCGCCGGAGCTCATCGACAAGGCCACGGCGCTCTGCCCGGAGCTCAAGCGGGTGACCTGCGCCTCCGGCGACAAGTTTGTGGCCGGGGAGGCCGCCAAGAGCGCCCTGCACACGCGCTGGGGCGCCCACATCTGCGAGATGGAGGCCGCCGCCGTGGTGCTGACCTGCGACCGGGCGGGCGTGCCCTGCCTGCTCATCAAGACCGTCTCCGACGGGCTGACCCAGGGGGGCGAGGACTTCGGCACCGCCCTTCAGCACACCTCCGCCCTCTGCCTGGAGGTGGCGGACAAGATCATCCGGGAGCTGTGAGAGCAGCTTTACGAGGACGAAGAACAAAAAAAATAGAACGGAGGCCTTGAAAATGGCGGAGCGGTACAGCCGGGTGTTCAGCCTGGCGGAGAATCTCTATACCGAGGGAGCGCCCCTGCTCCTGGCGGCGGGCGCGCTGCTGAAGGACAGCCAGAGCGGCAAGCTGGTCGCCCAGCTCAAGCTGAAAGCCATCGGCGCGAAAGCGATCCGGGCGGCGACGGTGCGGCTCGTCCCCCTGGACTCGGCGGACCGGCCCCTGGGCGAAGCGCTGTCCTATGACTATCTGGATCTGAACGCGGAGCGGGACGCGGAATTCGGGGCGAAGAACCCGATCCCCCTTCCCCAGAGCTCTACCCGGGCCTTCACCGCCGCGGTGACGGAGGTCATTTTCGCGGACAAGAGCACCTGGACAGGGCCGGAGACCCCCTGGGAGCCTCTGCCCGCCCAGGAGCCGCTGGAAAAGGCCCTGGGCGACTGGGAACTGGCGAAGCAGTACCGGCTCCGCTTCGGCGCGGACACGGTTCGGATGCCCGCAGCGGAAAAAGATCTCTGGTTCTGCGCCTGCGGCGCCGTCAACGGGCAGGCGGAAGAGCGCTGCCACCGCTGCGGCAAGGCTCGCGGCGAGCTGCTGGCCCTTGATCCGGAGGAGCTGAAGGCCGCCCGGGATCAGCGTCTGGCCGAAGAGCGGGCGGCGCGGGAGGCCGCGGAGAAAAAAGCCGCGGCGGAGCGGGCCGAGACCCAGGCCAAGGCGAAGAAGACCAAAAAGGTGCTTGCCATCACCCTGCCCATCCTGCTTCTTCTCGTGGCCGGCTTTTTCCTGGCCACGAAGGTGCTGATCCCCAACAGCCGCTACAACAAGGCTCTGGCGCTGGCGGAGGCGGGGCAGTACGAGGAGGCCATTGCCGCATTTGAGGCCCTGGGCGACTACAAGGACGCCCCGGAGCAGATCGAGCGCACCAGAGCGGCCCAGACCGAGGCACGCAACGCCGAGGTCTATGCCAATGCCGCGGCGCTGGCGGAGGCGGGGCAGTATGAGGAGGCCATCGCCGCCTTTGAGGCCCTGGGGGATTACCGGGACGCCCCGGCGCAGATCCTGCTTACTAGAGAGGCCCAGACCGAAGCGCGCAACGCGGAGGCCTATGCCAAGGCACAGGAGCTGGAACAATCCGGAGCTCTCCAAGAAGCCGCTGTTGCTTTCGGCTCCATCTGCGATTATCGGGACGCCCGGGAACGGAGTTTTGCCCTTTGGGAACAGATCGCGCAGCGAGAGACTGTCTCCGCCGGGGGATGTCACAAAGTGGGGTTGCTGGCGGACGGTACCGTGGTCGCCGTGGGCGACAGAGACAAGGCCTGGGGCGCATGCGAGGTAAGCGGCTGGACGGACATGGTGGCCGTCTCCGCCGGGGGTTATCACACGGTGGGGCTGCGGGCGGACGGCACTGTGGTCGCCACAAAGTTCACAGGTCAGTACTACGATGGCCAGTGCGAGGTCAGTGACTGGGAGAACGTGGTGGCCGTCTCCGCCGGGGCTCTTCACACGGTAGGGCTGCGGGCCGACGGCACGGTGGTCGCCGTGGGATGGAACGAATACGGCCAGTGCGAGGTCAGTGACTGGGAGAACGTGGTGGCCGTCTCCGCTGGGGGCTCTCACACGGTGGGGCTGCGGGCGGACGGCACCGTGGTCGCTACAGGATCAAACAGATTCGGCCAGTGCGATGTAAGCGGCTGGACGAACGTGGTGGCCGTCTCCGCCGGGAGTTTTCACACGGTGGGGCTGCGGGCGGACGGCACCGTGGTCGCAACGAAATACACAGGAGATCAAACAAACAACTACGGCCAATGCGACGTGAGCGGTTGGAAAGACGTGGTGGCCGTCTCTGCTGGCAGTTCTCACACGGTGGGACTGCTGGCGGACGGCACCGTGGTCGCCACAAAACATTCAGGCACTCTGCTCAACTACGGTCAATGCGAGGTGAGCGGATGGACGAACGTGGTGGCCGTCTCTGCAGGGAGTTATCGCACGGTGGGGCTGCGGGCGGACGGCACCGTGGTCGCCGTGGGCTTAAGCGACTACGGCCGGTGCGACGTCAGCGACTGGCGCAGCATCAAGCTCCCGAACTGACCGCCGCGCCTTGTCCTTCCCCCAGCGGGGGAATTGCGGCCTCGCGCTGCCGGTGGCAGAAGAAGCGAGGGCGCAATTTCCGCAGCGGTCGAAAAACCGGAGGAACAGCGAAGCCCGAACGGTTTTTCGGGCACCGCAAGGCGGACAGGTGGCAGCCGCCGTCTCACGCAAGGCGGCTGACGGTTGAGGGAGAGGGTTTCAGCCATAGAGCAGCCAAGTCCCAGCGGCAAGCTTCTCCCTCATCACCCGCTTCGCGGGAGCTTCCCCCGCTGGGGGAAGCACAAAACGCTGGGGGAAGCACAGGCTCGCGCCGCATGCGCAAGCACAGCCCATGCATAAGAATACCCCAAAAGGAGGATCCCCATGACCGAAAAGCTTTATTACATCGACAGCCATCTGTGGCAGTTTGAGGCTGTTGTGACCGGCTGCGAGGAGACGAAGGGCGGCTTTGCCGTCACCCTGGACCGGACGGCCTTTTTCCCCGAGGGGGGCGGCCAGCTGGCCGACACCGGCAGCATCGGCGAGGCGCGGGTGCTGGACGTGCACGAAAAGGAGGGGCGCATCCTCCACTATACCGACCGGCCCCTGCCCGTGGGGGAGCGCTTTGCCTGCGCCGTGGACGCCGAGCAGCGGCTTCGCCGGATGCAGAACCACAGCGGCGAGCACATCGTCTCCGGTCTTGTGTACCGGGAGCACGGCTTTGACAACGTGGGCTTCCACATGGGGCCCGACTGTATGACCATGGACTACTCCGGCGAACTGAGCTGGGAGCAGCTCATGCGCATCGAGCGCCTGGCCAACGAGGCCGTCCGCGCCGACCTGCCGCTGAAGATCTGGTTCCCGCCCGAGGAGGAGCTGGCGAGCCTCTTCTACCGAAGCAAGCTGGAGCTCACGGAAAACGTGCGCATCGTGGAGATCCCGGGGATCGACCGCTGCGCCTGCTGCGCGCCCCATGTGGAGCGCACCGGCGAGGTGGGGCTCATCAAGATCCTCACCGCCGAGCGGCACCGGGGCGGCGTGCGCATCACAGCCCTCTGCGGCATGGACGCCATGGAGCTGGCCGCCCGGCAGCAGGAGAGCGTCACGGCGATCTCGGGGCTTTTGAGCGTGCCGCGGGACGCGATCGTCCCCGGGGTGGAGCGCCTGCTGGAGCTGCAGACGGCGCAGAAGGAGCGCATCGCGGCCCTGAGTCTGGAGCTGGCCCGCCTGCGGGCGGAGAGCGCGGAGAATACCGAGGGGAACCTGGCGCTCTTCGACAGCGTGCTGGACGAGGTGGCCCAGCGGGAGCTGGTAAACCTCCTGATGGAAAAGTGCGCCGTGGCGGCGGTCTTCTCCGGCAGCGACGGGGAGGGCTGGCGCTACGTCATCGGCAGCAAGGCTGCGGATCTGCGGAAAAACAGCCGGGCCATCAACGCCGGCATCCAGGGCCGGGGCGGCGGCAGTCCCCGGATGATCCAGGGCCGGGCCGCGGCGGACAGCGAAACTATCCGCGCCTTCTTTGATAGCTGGAAGAGTGAAGCGTGAAGAGAGAAGGACGAAAGAAACGGATTGCCCCTAAAGGGACCAGGCGCGTCAAGGACTCGGGCTAAGGCCCTCGGCAATGCGCCGTCGCCACGGCGAACCCCTTTCGTCAGCGGCGGGCGTTACACGCCGCTGACACCTCCCCCGGAGGGGGAGGCAAGGCGAACCGGACTCGCAATGACACGGGAGACGGCAGTTTGCTCCGTAGGGGCCGACGCCCTCGGCGGCCCGTAAAAGTGAAAAGGGAAGAAGCTTTCCCGGAGCGTCTCCTCTCCCTGTCCTCTTTCCTCTTTTCGCTCTTTTTCGGGGCTCCCAAAATCTTGGAGGGCTTTTTGTGCAGTTTTACCATTTCTTATACAAACCGGAAACAACTGTATAACCAAAAAGGCCGGAACTGCAAGCATTTCCGGCCTTTTTCGGAAATAAAAAATTTGACAAGAATCTAACGCTTCGGTATAATAACAAGCGTGAAAGTGGGCACAGCTGACTTTCTGCGCCCAAAAACAGGAAAGAAATTTGGAGGGTTATCTGTGAGAGATCTCAAACATCTGATCTACTTTGAGAATCTGCTTCAGGAAGCCAACAACGACCTTGTCAAGCAGGCGAAAGCCGAGGGCAAGCGCGCAATCGGCTACACCTGCTACTTTATGCCTGAAGTACTTCTCGACCTGCCCGGCTGCTTCTCCGTCCGTCTGAGAGCGCCGCGCTGCACTTCCCCCGACATCGCGACCTACTATCTGTCCGGCCGTGTCTGCCACTACGCCCGTTCCCTGATGGAGCGCGCGCTGGAGGGCGGATACAACTTCCTCGACGCCCAGATGGCCACCGAGACCTGCACCGCCACCTGCCGCTTCCAGGAGCACCTGCAGCAGAAGCATCTGGACTCCGTGGAGGACATGCGCATCATCGACAACGACGATTTCTTCTGCGAGTTCTCCGACATCCCGTTCAAAAACAACGACATCAGCTACGAGCATTTTGAGACCCAGCTGCGCGCCCATGTGCTGGATCCTCTGCACGAGAAGTTCGGCATCGACACCTCCGATGAGGCCATCCGCGCCACCGTGGAGAAGCACAACGAGATCTGCCGCCTCATCAACGAGATCGGCGACTACCGCAAGCTGGACAACCCCACCATCACCGGCTATGAGTTCCATGTGATCCAGCTGGTCTCTCTGGTCTGTCCCAAGGATCTGATCCTGCCCTACCTGCGGGAGACCGCCGAGGAGCTGAAGACCCGCGAGCCCGACGACAAGAAGAACTTCCGCTGCAAGGTGGTTCTGGCCGGCTCCGAGAACGACGACCCCGATTTCACCAAGCTGATCGAGAGCTGCGGCGCCCTGGTCGTGTGCGACCGCTTCTGCTACGGCGCGGTGGAGTCCCGCCAGCCCATCGTGCTCCAGGAGGGCAAAAGCCCCCTGCGCAGCATTGCCGAGCATTACCTCAAGACCTCCAACTGCCCGCGCTTCATGCCTCAGGACGAGATGCGCGCCCGCAAGAAGAGAATCGCCGACCTTGCCAAGGAGTATCATGCCGACGGCGTGATCCTGGCCTCCAACAAGTTCTGCGAGTACTGGAGCTACGAGCGCGTGATCGACACCTTCATCCTGAAGCGCGACTTCGGCCTGCCTGTCTGCTCCATCGAGAAGGAGTACATCAACTCCGCTTCCGGCCAGCTGCGTACCCGCTTCCAGGCCTTTGTGGAGAGTGTTGAGATCAAGCACATCCAGGAGGGAAAGTAAGATGGCTATCAATATCAAAAAAGCGCTGAAGGATTTCTGGTACGGCAAGCCCCACACCGCCGAAGAGGGCGGCCGCCGTCTGGGCGAGCTGTACGAGGACAAGACCGGCCTTCTCAAGCACAGAGAGTGGAGAGGCGTCAAGGACACCTTCTACTACATGTACATGATCTGGGGCTATAACTACGTCCACATGGTCACCGATATCCTCAAGTACTCCAATAACCCCATCGACTTCATCAAGGGCACCTGGCGCTATCGCTGGATGGGCCAGACCTACCTGCCCGTTATCCACTGGTTCGAGCGCGGCCTGCAGGGCATGCGCGGGGAAGCTCTGGCCGCCTCCGCCTGGCACTACCGGGCCATGGTCAGCGCCTCCATTCAGCAGATCTGCAACTTCTTCAACGCCGATACCCGTCTCCACGGCGGCAAGGAGAACGAAGCCTACAAGACCAGCATGTACGCCAACGAGACCACCTGCGGTACCATGTTCTATCCCTGGATCGACGCCGGCTACCGCTACATCCCCATGGAGATGATCCCCTACTTCGTCACCTGCCACGTGAACAGCCACACCGTGCTCAACTACATCGACGCGGTGCAGTCCATCGGCCTGCCCGGCGACCCCTGCCCCATGTGCCAGGCCGAGTCCGGCATCTTCGTGCAGGACGACGTTCCCGATTCCGCTCCCTTCGTGATCACCTGCAACGAGGCCTGCGACGCCTCCATTTCCACCTCCACCCTGCAGGACTGGTTCTTCGACAAGCCCCTCTTCGCGCTGCCCATGCCCATGCAGTTTGACGATCCCCTGGTCAAGAAGTACTGCATGAAGGAGATCGAGGAGTGCTGGAAGTTTATCGAAAAGCAGACCGGCGTGCCCTTCAGCTGGGACTCCATGAAGAGTCATCTGGAGCGCCAGAACAAGCTGCAGCGTGACGAGTGGGAGAAGTGGGAAGTCGCCGGCAAGACCGATTACTACCCCATCAACGGCGTTGCCCAGGCTCTGTTCCGCATCTTCTCCACCCAGTACGGCATTCAGGGCCCCTTCTGGGAAGAGGCCAGCGAGAAGGTCAAGAAGATCATGTACAAGTGCGTGGAGAAGAAGATCAATCCCTTCCCCAAGACCCGCCACCGCGTGATCGCCTGGTCCTGCGCCCCGCTGTACTTCTCCAACTGGTGCACCTGGGCCTACAACTGCTGGGGCCTGAACTGCATCATCAACATGGACTCTCTGATGTTCAACATGGAGATCCGCACCGATTCCTACGAGAACATGCTGGAAGACCTGGCCCAGTATCATATGTGGGCCCCCATGCGCCGCATGGCCGTCGGCGGCATGCACCACATCTTCGAGCTGTGGGATTACATGGAGCAGTTCAACTGCGACATGGTCGCCATGTACGACCAGCTGCAGTGCAAGGGCATGCAGGGTGTCCACGGCCTCTTCGAGGACGAGTTCCGCAAGAGAAACATCAAGGCCTTCTGGATGCCGCACGCGCTGCCTGACTGCCGCACCGTCTCCCGCGCCGAGATCCGCCGTCAGATCAACGACTACATGACCACCGTCATGCACGAGGAGCCGCTGGATCCGTCCCTGCTGGACTTCGACGATTCCATGACCTGGTAATAGGAGGATAGGACAATGTGCAAAATCGGTAAATTCTTTCTGAAGTTCCTGGGCGTTTTCTTTGCTGCCAACGTGCTGCTGTTTGTGGTCTTCTTCTTTGACCTGGACGGCAAGCTGATGTTCAACGTGGTGGAGCCCTTCCTGAAGAAGCACTACGACAACATGCCGCGTCGTGACCGGCTGCAGGAGCCCTACGACATGAACAAGTTCCCCAAGTATTGATCCAAAGGAAAAATACCCCTCAGTCCGCTTCGCGGACAGCTCCCCTTAGGCAGGGGAGCCAAAGATGAATACCCCTCAGTCCGCTTCGCGGACAGCTCCCCTTAGGCAGGGGAGCCAAAGAAGACCCCTCAGTCCGCTTTGCGGACAGCTCCCCTTAGGCAGGGGAGCCCAAGAAGAAATATTCAAAGGAGTTTTAAGTAATGAAGTATTTCGGCGGTTGTGACGTAGGATCCACCTACACCAAGGCGGTTATTCTGGACGAGAACGGCAAGATGGTAGCCGATACCACCATCAAGAGCAAGATCAATTCCGAGCAGAGCGCCATCGCGGCCATGGACGAGGTTCTGAAGAAGGTGGGCCTGAACTCCTCCAAGGAGCTGGCGTACCTGATCGGCACCGGCTACGGCCGCAACAAGGTCCCCTTTGCTGACGAGAACATTTCCGAGATCTCCTGCCACGCCATGGGCGTGCACGTGACGGATCCCAGCGTGAAGGCCATTATCGACATCGGCGGCCAGGACGTGAAGGGCATCAGCATCGACACCGACGGCACGGTGAAGAACTTCGCCATGAACGACAAGTGCGCTGCCGGTACCGGCCGCTTCTTCGAGGCCATGGCCCGCTCCTTCGAGCTGAGCCTGCCCGAGTTTAGCAAGCTGTCCCTGACTGCCAAGAACGTGATCCCCATCACCGCCCAGTGCACCGTGTTTGCCGAGTCCGAGGTCATCACCCTGGTTGGCGAAGGCAAGGCCACCGATGAGATCGCCGCGGGCATTGAGATGGCGGTTGCCAAGCGCTGCTTCGTCATGGCGAAGAAGGCCGGCGCCACCGACAGCATCACGCTGACCGGCGGCTGCGCCAAGAACGACGGTCTG
>ONPF01000028.1 GCA_900319635.1 uncultured Eubacteriales bacterium
CTTGTCGTACTCGATCTCGGGGAAGATGATCTGTTCCTTCAGGCCCAGGCTGTAGTTGCCGCGGCCGTCGAAGGCGTCGGCGCTGATGCCGCGGAAGTCGCGGACACGGGGCAGCGCCACGTTGAACAGACGGTCCAGGAACTCCCACATGCGGTCCTGGCGCAGGGTCACCTTCACGCCGACCTTCATGCCCTCACGGAGCTTGAAGTTGGCGACGGACTTCTTGGCCACGGTGGCAACAGCGTGCTGACCGGTGATGGCGGAGATGTCCTTGATGACGGCTTCCAGAGCCTTGGCGTTATCCTTGCAGTCGCCGCAGCCGACGGAGACAACGATCTTGTCGATCTTGGGGATCTGCATGGAGGACTTGTACTGGAACTTCTCCATCAGAGCAGGAGCAACTTCCTTGAGGTACTTTTCTTTCATACGAGTCATGGTCAGTTATCTCCTTTCTCTCAGATTTCAGCGCCGCACTTCTTGCAGACGCGGGTCTTCTTGCCGTTCTCGATCTTGTGACCGACGCGGGTAGCCTTGCCGCACTTGGGGCAGACGAGCTGCACCTTGCTGGCGTAGATGGGGGTCTCGACCTTGATGATGCCGCCCTCATCGCCCTGCTTGCGGGGCTTCTGATGCTTGGTGGCAACGTTCACGCCCTCCACGGTGACCTTGGCGGCCTTCGGGTCGGCGGTCAGGACCTTGCCCTGCTTGCCCTTGTCCTTGCCGGACAGGACAACGACTTTATCGTCTTTCTTAATGTTCATTCTCTGTGCCCTCCATCAAATCACTTCGGGAGCCAGGGACAGGATCTTCATGTATTCCTTGTCACGGAGCTCACGGGCGACAGGCCCAAAGATACGCGTGCCGCGGGGGTTCTTATCACCGGAGTTAATAAGAACGGCAGCGTTCTCGTCGAAGCGGACATAGGTGCCGTCGGCGCGGCGGACGGGCTTGACAGTGCGGACGATAACAGCCTTCACAACGTCGCCCTTCTTCACGGAACCGCCGGGCGCCGCCTTGCGGACGGAGCAGACGATCACGTCACCGATGCTGGCATACTTGCGCTTGGAGCCGCCAAGCACGCGGATGCACTTGAGTTCTTTGGCGCCGGTATTGTCGGCGACCTTCAGATAAGATTCCTGTTGGATCATATTTCGGCGCCTCCTTACTTAGCCTTCTCAACGATCTCGACCACGCGCCAGCGCTTGTCGCGGCTGAGGGGGCGGGTCTCCATCACGCGGACGATATCGCCGACGCCGCACTCGTTGTTCTCGTCGTGGGCCTTCAGGCGGTAGGTGCGTCCGATGATCTTCTTGTAGGTCTTGTGCGCGACCCGGTCCTCGACGATGACGACCACGGTCTTGTCCATCTTGTCGCTGACGACCTTGCCAACGCGGACCTTACGGGAAGTAGTTCTCTCAGTATTCATTTCCTCTTACCTCCTCAGTTCTGCTTCTCACGCAGGACGGTCTTGACGCGGGCGATGTCACGCCGTGCGGCAGAGATCTTGGTGGGGTTGTCGAGATGATTGGTGGCGTGCTGCATGCGGAGCATGAACAGATCCTTCTTCAGCTCAACCAGCTTCTGCTCCAGCTCGCTGACGGACATATTGCGGATTTCGTTTGCCTTCATCTCATTCACCACCGTTCTCAGACTCGGTGCCCTTCGCAACGATCTTGGTCTTGATGGGCAGTTTGTGGCTGGCGAGACGCAGAGCTTCGCGGGCGATGTCCTCGGGGACACCGGCGATCTCAAACATCACGCGGCCGGGCTTGACGACTGCGACCCAGTACTCGGGAGCGCCTTTACCGGAACCCATACGGGTCTCGGCGGGCTTGGCGGTAACGGGCTTGTCGGGGAAGATCTTGATCCACACCTGACCGCCGCGCTTGGTGTAGCGGGTCATGGCGATACGAGCGGCCTCGATCTGGTTGGAGGTGATCCAGCCGGGCTCCTGCGCGGCCAGACCGAACTCACCGTAGCTCACAACGTTGCCGCGGGTGGCTTTGCCCTTCATGCGGCCGCGCTGAACTCTGCGGTATTTGACTCTCTTAGGCATTAACATTAGTTGTTGCCTCCTTCCTTTGGGGTCTGCTGCCATAGCCGCCCTGGCGGTTGTCGCGGTTGTCGCGATTGTAGCCGCCCTGACGATTGTCACGGTTGTCGCGGTTGAAACCACCCTGGCGACGGTCGCCGCCGCGGCGGTCGTCCCGACGGCGGCGCTCGCCGGCGGGCTTGGAGAGATCCATGGTGCGCGGGGTGGTGCGCAGGGTCTGGGAGAGGACCTCGCCCTTGTAGATCCACACCTTCACGCCGATGCGGCCGTAGGTGGTGTTGGCTTCGGCAAAGCCGTAGTCGATGTCGGCACGGATGGTCTGCAGAGGAATGGTACCCTCGTGGTAGCACTCGCTGCGGGCGATCTCAGCGCCGCCCAGACGGCCGCCGCACTTGACCTTGATGCCCCGGGCGCCCATACGCATGGCGCGGCCCATGGCGTTCTTCATGGCACGGCGGAAGCCGATGCGCTTCTCCAGCTGCTGAGCGATGTTCTCAGCGACCAGCTGGGCGTTGGTGTCGGGGGTGCGAACCTCGACGATGGAGAGAGCCACGGGCTTGCCGATGAGCTTCTCGACCTCGAGACGCAGGCGCTCGATCTCGGCGCCGCCCTTGCCGATCACCACGCCCGGACGGGCGCAGTGGATATAAATGCGAACCTTGGCGCTGTCGCGCTCGATCTCGATGGTGGGAACGCCGGCGGAATAGAGGGTCTTCTTCAGAAACAGCCGGATCTTGTGATCCTCGACGATCAGATCGCCGACCTTGTCTTCCCGGGCATACCAACGGGAGTCCCAGTCTTTAATAACGCCTACACGCAGGCCATGGGGATTCACTTTCTGTCCCATAATTCTGCCTCCTTCCCTTAGTCTCTCTCAGCCACGGCGATGACGATGTGGCTGGTGCGCTTGTTGATGCGGTACATACGGCCCTGAGCTCTGGGCATGCCCCGCTTGAGGATGGGGCCGGCGCCGGCGTAGGTCTCGGCGACATACAGCTTCTCAGGATCCATTTCAAAGTTGTTCTCAGCGTTGGCCATGGCGCTCTTGAGCACCTTGATCATCAGCTCGCAGCCGGCCTTGGGGGTGTTCTCCATGAGGGCCATGGCGACCTTGGCGTCCTTGCCGCGGATCATGTTGCAGATGATCTCGACCTTGCGGGGAGAAATGCGGGCGTATTTGTGCTCCGCACGGGCAATTTTCTTCTCGTCCATTTCTTCTCCTCCTTACTTGCCGGTCTTGCTGCCGGCATGGCCGCGGAAGGTACGGGTCGGGGCGAACTCGCCCAGCTTGTGACCGACCATATCCTCGGTGACATACACGGGAACGTGACGGCGGCCGTCATGAACGGCGATGGTGTGTCCGACGAAGGACGGGAAAATCGTGGAGGAACGGCTCCAGGTCTTGACGACCTGCTTGTTGCCGCTCTTGTTCATCTCATCGACTCTCTTCAGCAGCTCGGGAGCGGCGAAGGGGCCCTTCTTAATGCTTCTGCTCATTTACGTTCCCTCCTTACTTCGCGTTGCGGCGCTTGACGATGAACTTATCGGTCTTGTTCTTCGTCTTGCGGGTCTTGTAACCCAGCGCGGGCTTGCCCCAAGGAGTGACAGGGCCGGGACGGCCGTGGTCATTGGGGTTCATAACAGAGCCGCGGACCGTGGGGCGGATGCCCATGTGGCGTTTGCGGCCGGCCTTGCCGATGTGGACATTGGCGTGGTCGATGTTGCCGACCTGGCCGATGGTGGCAAAGCAGTCCATACGAACCTTGCGCATCTCGCCGGAGGGGAGACGCACGGTGGCCATGCCGTTCTCCTTGGCCATGAGCTGGGCGGCGACGCCGGCGCTGCGGACAAGCTGCGCGCCCTTGCCGGGGTAGAGCTCGATGTTGTGGATCACGGTGCCCACGGGGATGTTGGCCATGGGCAGGGCGTTGCCGGCCTTGATGTCGGCAGCGGCGGAGGCGACGATGGTGTCGCCCACGTTCAGGCCCACAGGAGCCAGGATATAGCGCTTCTCGCCGTCGGTGTACTCCACCAGGGCGATATAGGCGCTGCGGTTGGGGTCATACTCCAGGCGGAGGACCTTCGCCTCGACGTCCAGCTTGTTGCGCTTGAAGTCGATGACGCGGTACTTCTGGCGGTTGCCGCCGCCCTGGTGGCGGACGGTGATGTGGCCGTAGCTGTTGCGGCCGGCGTTCTTCTTGAGAACCTCAAGCAGGCTCTTCTCGGGCTTGGCGTGCTTGTCGACGCCGTCAAAGCCGGAGACGGTCATGTGACGCCGGGCAGGAGTAGTAGGTCTGTAAGTTTTAATAGACATTCTGTTTTCCTCCCTTAGACCATGCCTTCAAAGAGCTCAATGTTCTTGGAGTCGGCGCTGAGCTTCACAACGGCCTTCTTCCAGGAGGCGGTCTTGCCCATGGGGTAAGCGCCGGTGCGCTTCTGCTTGCCGTTTACGTTCTCGGTGGTGACCTTGATGACGGTCACGCCGAAGATCTCCTCGATGGCCTTCTTGATCTCGATCTTGTTCGCGTCCTTGGCGACCTCAAACGCGTACTTCTTGATGTCCAGGTCTTCCATGGACTGCTCGGTGATGATGGGGCGGATGATCACGTCATATGCGGTCTTCATCAGGCGAACACCTCCTCGATCTTGGCAAGGGCAGCCTTGTCGACGACCATCTTGCCGCTGGTGAGAATCATATAGGGGCTGAGGATGGTGGCGGTGGTGGTGGTGACGCCCTCGATGTTGCGGGCGGACTTGACGACCTTCTCATCCACATTCTCGGTGACGACCAGAGCCTTGCCGTCCACACCCAGCTTGGTGAGGAAGCTCTGGAAGGGCTTGGTCTTGATCTCCTCGACCTTCAGGCCGTCGATGACCAGGATCTCGTTCTCCTGCGCCTTGGCGGACAGGGCGGACTTGAGAGCCAGCCGGCGGACCTTCTTGTTGAGGCTGTAGCTGTAGTCCCGGGGCTTGGGAGCGAAGGCTACGCCGCCGTGGTACCACACAGGAGAACCTGCGTAGCCGGCGCGGGCGCGGCCGGTGCCCTTCTGACGCCAGGGCTTCTTGGTGGTGTAGGAAACCTCACCCTTGGTGAGGGCGCTCTGGGTACCCTGACGGCAGTTGGCCAGGTGATTCTTGACGGAATCATGCAGAACGCTCTTGTTCGGCTCGATGCCGAAGATGGCCTCGGAGAGCTCGATCTCGCCGATCTTCTCGCCTGCCATATTAAACAGATTCGCAATAGGCATTTATGCTGCTCTCCTTTCTTTACTTGGTACGGGCGGAAGCCTTCTGCGGGTTGACACGCGCGGACTGCTTCTGCGGGTTGATGCTGACACCGGCGGCCTCGCCCTTCTTGACGGGCTGGGTCTTGACGGTATTCTTAATGTAGACGATGCTGCCCTTGGGGCCGGGAACGGCGCCGCGGATGGCGATGAGGTTCAGCTCCGCGTCGACCTTGACGATGTCCAGGTTCTGCACAGTGACCTGATCCACGCCCATGTGACCAGCCTGCTTCTTGCCCGGGAAAATGCGGGAAGGATCGGTGCTGGAGCCCATGGAACCGGCGTGCCGGTGAACCGGGCCGCCGCCGTGGCTGGTGGGGGTGCGGCCCTGGCCGAAGCGCTTGATGACGCCGGCGTAGCCGTGGCCCTTGCTGATGCCGGTCACGTCGACCTTGTCGCCCTCGGCGAAGATGTCGGCCTTCACAGTATCGCCCACTTCAAACTTCGCGGTATCCTCCAGGCGGAACTCCTTGAGGTGCTTGAGATTGGCAACGCCCGCCTTCTTCAGGTGGCCTGCCTCGGGCTTGGAGAGCTTCTTCTCGGCGACTTCCTCGTAGCCGAACTGGACAGCCTCGTAACCCTCTTTTTCCTTGGTCATCTTGGCGACCACCGTGCAGGGGCCCGCCTCAATGACGGTGACGGGAATGACCTTACCCGCCTCGTCGAAGATCTGCGTCATGCCGACCTTCTTGCCAATGATGGCTTTCTTCATTTGGTATTTCCTCCTTCGGTTATTGGTTGCCTCGCTTAGCCCGGGTGGTCCGCCCGTCCAGAGGCTGGCAACTTAACCCGTCCGCATTCGCAAGCTACGGACTATGGGTCATTACAAATAGTTTTGAGTTTTCAGAGTTCAGTGTTCAGACGCTGAAAACTGGGGGTTTGCGCAGGGCAGACGATGGTAAAGACGCTGAGAGCAGATTCCGCAGGGATTTTTCGGCGGATCAAGGCGCTTTCTCGCAGGAATACTTAAGTGAGCCTCCGAAAACGCAAGCGCAGCACAGCGTTTTCGGCTAAGGCGAACTTATGCATGTGAGCGTAGCGAATCGTATTGTGTATTTCAAGAGGAAGCAACGCAGAGCCGGCGGAAAATCACCGGAAGATGCCGAACGCGGATTTACCGGAGTTTGCCCAAATTAGAGCTTGATCTCGATCTCCACGCCGGCGGGGACTTCCAGGTTCATCAGAGCTTCCACGGTCTTCTGGGTGGGGCTCATGATGTCGATGAGGCGCTTGTGGGTGCGGCGCTCAAACTGCTCACGGCTGTCCTTGTACTTGTGAACGGCACGCAGGATGGTGACGATCTCGGTCTTGGTGGGCAGGGGGATGGGGCCGGAGACCTTGGCCTCGGTGCGCTTGGCGGCTTCCACGATGGTTTCGGCGGCCTTGTCGATGAGCTGGTGGTCGTAAGCCTTGAGGCGGATGCGGATCATGTTCTTGTTGGTGCTTGCCATGGGTGATTTCTCCTTCTTTTTCGTACGTTTTTTCGGCGGCATTGGGGACCGCCTCCCTTATGCGTACGGATGAAGCCGATTTTTGTACACACAACCGTGCGTATCAGACCGTGACCGAAAAAACAAACCGGCCAGATGGCCGGTCGAATCCCGTGCACGCGATATACGCGTGTACAAAACAGGTTTCAGCCGCCCGATTGCGCACCGGATATTCCTCCGATGCCGGACATACTCCACGGAAGTTACCTCGGAAATCCGAGCAATCTCCCGCTTCCTCGCATAATACGCCCGTGCTCTCGCACACGCGCTCTGTTAGTATAGCAGGATGATCCTCCCATGTCAAGAGGAATTTTAGTATTTATGGAGAAAATTTTTTATTGTTTTTGTGCAGAGCGACAAAAATAGTTGCAGGCCGGTGACAGGGCCTTCTTCGCCCTTTTCCCCGCCCCGCGTTGATTTTATGCCGGAACTATGGTAACATGGAGGAAACTCCAAGCAAATTGTCGAGGTGTTTGCATGAAATCTCGCCTTTCCTCCCGCTTCTCCCGGGGCCTTGCCGCGCTGTATCTGGCAGTCTTTCTGCTGATGCTGCTCTTCACCGCGCTGACGCCCCTGGTCGCGGACGACTACTCCTACTGCTTCAGCTGGGTGGATTCCGGCCGCATCACCAGTCCCCTGCAGATCCCCGCCTCCATGGCCGTCCATCGGCAGCTGACCAACGGGCGGGTGATCCCCCACGCCCTGGTACAGCTGGTGCTGCTGGCGCCCAAGCTGCTCTTTAATCTTCTGAACGCGGGGGCCGCGGTGCTGCTGCTCTGGCTGCTGGGGGGCTACACCCGGGACCGGACGCCGGGACAGCGCCTTCTCCTGGCGCTGACGGCCGCCCTGCTGCTCTTCAACGAGATGCCCGCCTTCGGGCAGGTCGCCCTGTGGCTGGACGGCGCCATCAACTACAGCTGGGGGATCGTGCTGTTCCTGCTCTTCCTGCGCCCCTACGCCGCGGCCTGGCTGGGGCAGGCTCAAAAGCGCAGCCTGCCCCGGGATCTGGGCTTTCTGCTGCTGGGGCTGATTGCGGGCGCCTACTCCGAAAACGGCTCTCTGGCGACGCTGTTTGCCACCGCCTGCCTCACCCTGCTCTGCGCCCTGCGGGATCGCAGATTGAGCTGGCGTCCCCTCCTGGGGCTGGCCCTGGGCGGCGCGGGCTACGTCTTTCTCATGAGCGCCCCCGCCACCTCCGGGCGCGGCGCCGGACTGGACTTCTCCGCCCTGTCCAAGAACTTCAAGTACATCACCGAGCTGACCCGGGGCGAGCTGCTGCCCCTGTTTCTGCTCTTTGCCATCCTGCTGACGCTGTGCCTGCTGGCAAAGGCGGATCGGAAAAAGCTGCTGCTGGCCGGGATCTTCTTCCTGGCGGGGCTGGGCTCCCTGGCAAGCTTCCTCTTTGCCCGCTACTTTGTCTCCCGCCACTTCTGCTTCACCGTCTATTTCACGGTGCTGGCCTGCCTGCTCCTCCTCTCCGCCCTGCTGGAAAAGGGGCGTCCCAGCTTCCCGGCGCTGACGGCGGCGGTGATGGCGGTGCTCTTCGCCTTCAACCTGGCCCAGGGCGGTCTGGACATCGCCGTGACCTACAAGCACTTCCGGGAGCGGGAGGCCGCCATCCACGCGGCGCTGGACGCCGGGCAGCGGGAGGTTTATCTCCCGGTCTATGAATCCGCCACCGGCTACAGCGCGCCCTATCAGCTCCTGGATCTGTCCCCCCAGCCCCACGACTGGCCCAACTGCAGTCTGGAGGATTACTACGGCATCGAGAGCATCTACGGCGTCCTGCCGGAGGAAACGGAGGCGCCGCTGCCATGAGCTCATCGAACAAGACCGACGCGCCCCGGAAAACGCTGGCGGGGCGGCGCATCTCCCTCTCGGCCCTGACGCTGCTGGTGCTGGCCGCCTTTCTCCTGCTGTTGGCGCCCTACCTCTACCTGGGGCGCTACGACGTGCCCTGCGCAGACGACTATATCTTCGGCACCGCCGCCCACCTGGCGCTGTCTCACGGCGGCGGCCTGGGGGACATGCTCTCCGCCGCGGCGGGGCACACCGCCTTCATCTACAAGACCTGGCAGGGCAGCTACGCCGCGGTGTTTCTCATGTGCCTGCAGCCCGCGGCGATCTCCGAGGGGCTCTACGCTCTGACCCCCTGGCTCATGTGCACCTCTCTCTTCGGCGGGCTCTTCGCCCTCTGCATCTGCCTGAGCCGCAGGGTCTTCGACCTGCCGGGGAAGCTGGGCGCCGTCACGGCGGGACTGCTGGGCATTCTCTGGCTGCTGCTCTGCCCCTACCCGGTGGAGAGCTTTTACTGGTATAACGGCGCGGTGTACTACAGCTTCTTTCACGGTCTCGCCCTGCTGGCGCTGGCGTTGGCCGTCCCCACCGTCCAGCGTGGCGGCGCGGGGCGCATCCTGGGACTCTGCCTGCTGGCGGCCGTCCTGGGCGGCGGGAATCTGATGACGGGGCTGAGCCTCTCCATCCTCGCCGTGGGCGGGGTGGCGCTTTTCCTGCTGACGAAGCGCCCGGCCATGGCCAAGCGCCTCCTGCTGCCCGCGCTGGTGCTGCTGGGCTGCTTCTGCCTGAACGTCTTCGCGCCGGGCAACGCCCTGCGCCAGGCGGGGGAAAGCCATGTCCCCGCCGCGCTCCCCGCCATCTTCCAGTCCTTTCTGGCCGGGCTCCGCTTCGCCGTGACCTGGTTCCGGCTGCCGGTGCTGGGGGTGCTGCTGGCGCTGGGGCTGGTATTCTGGGCGCTGCTGCCCGCCTCCCGCTTCCCCTTCCGCTATCCCGGGCTGGTGAGCCTGGGCTCCTACTGTCTCTTCTCCGCCATGTTCTGCCCCACCCTGTACGCCATGGGCACCGCCGGCCCCGGGCGGCTGCAGGACATCATTTTCTACTCCTACCTGCTGCTGCTGACGCTGAACCTGCTCTACTGGCTGGGCTGGCTGCGGCGGCGGCACGGCGGGGAGGTGTCCCGCCCCCGCCTGCTGCCCATGCTGGGGGCGCTGGCGCTGTGCGTGGTGCTGGTGGGCGTCTCCGCCCTTCTCCGGGGCGGGGTCAGCCTGGCGAGCCTCTACACTGCCTATGCCGGCGGCCAGGCCCGGCGCTACCATGCCGAGGCCCAGGCCCGGCTCACGATCCTGCGGGACCCCGCGGTGCCCGTTGCGGAGCTGGAGCCCTACTCCGATCCGCCCTATCTGCTGTACTTCGACGACATTCAGCCCGATCCGGGGGCTTGGCAAAACCGGGACATGGCCCGGTACTACGAAAAGGAGCAGGTGGTGCTCCTGCCCTCCGTCTGAATTCAACACGGTGCCGCCCCCGGCAGAACCTTTGTCTGCCGGGGGCGGTGTTTTTTTGTCCCCGCGCTCCGCCGCGTCAGCGGCTTCTTCGCGCGCGCGTCATCCTGTTCATCAACAGCAGCAGAATAACGTTCTTATCTTAGGGTTAGGTTAGGGTTAGGTAGGGTTGGGTTAGGTAGGGTTGGGTAGCCCCGGATTTGCCGCGGACGTCCCGCGCCCTATCCGCCGGACAGGCGCCGTCCCTCAGTCGCTCTCCACCACCAGGGAGACGCCGCTGCCCGAGAGCGCCCGCCGCAGCGCCGGCTCCGTGACCGCGTCCGCATACACGGTGCTCAGCCGCTCCAGCTCCACCAGGGCCGACCAGTCCAGATCCTCCCCCGTGCCGATCAGGTGCAGGGTCGTCAGCCCCGTGAAGTCCCCCAGGTTGACGGTGGAGTTGAGCTTGCAGTCCACCAGCGCCAGGCTCACGATGCTTCTCTCCCGGTCAAAGCTCTTGAAGAAGCGGCCCCGCAGGTCGCAGCTGTAAAAGGCCGCGTCCGTCAGCTTGCTGTGCCCCAGCACCGGGCCCAGGGCGTCCAGGGAGGCGTTGCTCACCGTGAACTCCGCCAGCTTCGTCAGAGGCTTGAAGGCGGAAAAGTCGTTCACATAGGCCCCCAGGAGGCTGGCCCTGCGCAGATCCAGGCACTGCTCCAGATCCCCCAGCTGGGTAATGGGGCAGCCGTCGGTGACGATCTCCCGGAGCTCGGGGAGCTTGCCGATGCCCTGCAGGGACGCCAGCTTGCAGTCCCGCAGCTCCAGATATTCCAGGGCGATCACGGGCATGGTCTCCAGCGAGCTGAGGGGCTGGCCGCACAGCACCAGCCTGCGCAGGCCGGTAAACCAGACCAGATCCGACAGATCCCGCAGCTCCCCTTCCCCGCCGCCTTCCGGCAGGGCGGTGAAGGAATAGCGATCCCCCGCCAGGTACAGCTCCGTGATCCCGGCCAGGTCGCCCACGGTGATCTCCCCCAGGGTGATGCCGGTGTAGTCCCGGGCCGCCTGCTCCAGCAGCGGATCCGAGAAGACCGCAACCGTATCCCCGGGCAGGGTCTCCACCGTCTGCTGATGCCAGCCGATCCAGATGCGCTGGGCAAGTCCCGTGGACCAGCCGATGATCCCCAGGGTGATGCAGGCCGCCAGCAGCAGCACGCTCACCGAGAGGGCCACGATCCGCCGGGCAAGACGCTTTTTCTTCTTCTTTGCCGCCTGACTTCCGGTCAGCGCGGCCTTCTTTTTTGCTTTTTTTCTGCGGACGGGCTTTGCTTTTTCCGAAGCAAAGCGTTCCCGATCCAGCTGGGGCGCGGCCAAAAGCTTCTCCAGAAAACGCTCCTCTCCCAGCTGATATTTCATCAGAGCAAAGCGGTTCCCGATCTGCATTTCCATGCCGGGAGACAGGGCCGTCTCCTCCAGGAAGATGTTCACGGTCTCGATCTTGTGCGACAGGGCGAAGTGCATCTCCTTGCGGCAGTTGTCCGAGGCCAGGTAGGACTTGGACAGGAAGGCCAGCATCAGACCGGAGCCGGCCAGCCGTCCGGCGATAAACTCCGTCCAGTCGCTTCCCACCTCGATGCCCTCGTCATACCAGATGCGAAAGCCCTGCTCCTGCAGGGCCTCCAGCACCTCCATTACGGCGGCGGCGTCGGCATGGGCGTAGCTGACGAAAAGATAGGGCTTGTCGCCCGTATAAGCTTTGATTGTTTCCATTCTTGTGCTCTCCGCCCCGGCTCGCGGGGCGGTTTCCTCAGAAGTTGAAGGTGTGGGGCATGAGCTCGGAGAGCTTGTAGCTCACGTAGCGGCCGCCGGCCTTGGCGCAGAGCACCTCCAGCTCCTGATCCCGGGCAAACTCGCTGAGAAACTGGCGGCAGGAGCCGCAGGGGGTGCACCAGTTCTCACTGTCGGCGTAGATGGCGATGCGCCGGAATTCCCGGTGCCCCTCGCTGACCGCCTTGACACAGGCGGTGCGCTCGGCGCAGATGGTGTCGCCCAGGGCGGCGTTCTCCACGTTGCAGCCGGTGTAGACTTTTCCGTCCGTGCATTCCAGCGCCGCGCCGACGGCGAACTTGGAATAGGGGACGTAGGCGTTCAGAGACGCCTCCTTGGCCATGGACATCAATTCTCTGTCAGTCATCTTTCTTCTCTCCCTTATCATCATTATTGTTTGTTGCTGGCAGTGCGGAGGGGGCAGGCGTCGCGGGCGCCGCGTCCAGATCGTCAAAGGTGATCTCCCAGTGCTCGAAGCCGTAGAGGGGGTTGCCGTAGTTGGGGTTGATGCCCTTGCAGACGCCCCGACGGGTGATGATCTGCTGCTTTTCAAAGCCGATGACGATCAGGGAGCCCTGGGTGTTCATGATGTAATCGCAGAGCTGGTAGAATTCGTCCGCCCTTGTCGAGTCGGGGGCGGCCAGATAGCGCTCGATCCGGCCCACGATGGTGGTGTCCTTGGAGCGGGAATAGTTCTGGTTCGTCAGCTCGTTGTCCTCGTCCCGGGGCTGCAGCAGCTCCGTCAGGTCAAAGTTGTTGCGCAGCTTCACCTCGCCGTAGTACATGTCCACGGGCACGGTCTGCTTGCCGGATTTGAACTTGCCCTCCTCCAGGGCGTCCATATAGTCGCCCCAGGTCAGCTCGTGGACGGTGACCTTCAGGCCGATGGAGGCCATGTCCTCCTGGAAGCGGCGGGCGATGCCGCACTTGGCGCTGCTGTCCGCGCAGACCACGAAATGCAGTTCGATCTCCACCGGGGAGCCGGACATGAACTCCAGCTGGCCGTCCTCGTCATAGTCCTGGACGCCGGCGGCGATCAAAATGTTCCGGCAGGCCTCCAGATCGTAGTTCAGCCGATCCTCCAGGGCGGCGGGGTAGGCCGAGCAGGTGGGATACATGGGCAGGGCGGCGGCCACGGCGTTGCCGTGGAGCAGCTCCACCAGGTAGGCCCGGTCAAAGGCGTGCTGCATGGCGATGCGGAAGTAGCTGTACTTGCCCAGCATGCTCTCCTCGTTGAAGGCCACATAGTGCATGTTGGTGGTGGCGTAGGTGTGGAACTCGTTGGAGCTGGCGTAGCCCAGGTTCGTGTAGCTGGAGGGGTCGTTGATGACCACGTCGATGTAGCCGTCCTCAAAGGCGCTGATGATGGTATCGGCGCTGTTGTACTCCTTGAGGTAGATGGTGTCCACCGGCAGCTCCTCATAGCCGGGGTAGTACTCATTGGCGATCAGGGCGTCGCCCTCTTCATTATAACAATAAGGGCCGCTGCCGATGGGGGTGTTGCCCGCAGGGCCCAGGTCGCCGTAGGTGCCGGACTTGATGACGGGCAGGTTCAAAAGCTTGATGAACTGCCGGTCGCCGATGCCCAGGGTGACGTAGACCACGCCCTCCCCGGGGGAGGCGCCCTGGTAGCTGGCAAAGCGGCCGTGGTAGCGGTCGGAGTTGATGGCCCAGCCCATGGAGTAGCTCACATCCCGGGGCATGACCTCGGTGCCGTCGGAGAAATAGTGCCCCGGCTCGATGGTCAGCTCCCAGTTTTTGCCCGTGTCGTCGCACTTCCACTCGCTGATGATGCCGCTGTCCCGGACGACTTCAAAGTTGTTGTCCAGCTCGATCATATTCTCGTAGACCAGGGAGCAGATCAGCTGATTGGCGTGGTTGGTGGCCACGAAGGGGTTCTTGCTGTAGCGGCTGTTGCTGTTGACGGAGAACACATTGTCCAGGGCGGGGGCGCGCTCCACGTCCTTGCCGCCGCTGGATTCGGGGATCTCCTCCTCCTGGCTGCCGCCGCCCCGGCCGCAGGCCGCGCAGCTCAGCGCCAGGGCCAGCGCCAGCAGCAGCGCCAGGCTTCTTTTCATTGCAGTCCTCATATCTCTTTACTCCAGTACGATGCAGGCAGCCAGGCTGCCCCGTTTTCCTTTGGTGTAGCGGTGGGACCAGTATTTGTCGTGGGAGCAGACCGTACACTCCTCCGAGCAGTCGATGTGCTCCTCCCTCAGCCCCAGCTGCAAGAGCCGCCGCTTGTTGGCGCCCCGCAGATCCACCAGGGTCTTGCCGTCAGGCCGCCGGAGGAAGAGCCCCGCCGTGTCCCCGCCCAGATAGCGGGAGACGGCCTGGGGCACGTCGTCGTCGGTCTCAAAGCAGCACTTGCCGATGGCCGCCCCCATGGCGACGCGGACGTCCTCCCGCCGGGCGCCGAGGCGCTCCATCTGCTCCAGGGCGTTTTTCAGGATGTCGGAGACCGAGCTGCGCCAGCCGCAGTGGACGGCGCCGATGACGCCGTGCTCTGCGTCCAGCAGCAGGGCGGGCACGCAGTCCGCCGTGAAGCAGAAGAGGGGCAGGCCCCGCTCCGCCGTCACGATGCCGTCGGCCTCGTAGGGGACCTGACTCATGCAGACGTGCCGGTCAGCCCTGGTGACGATGCGCACGATGTTCCCGTGCACCTGCTTCGTCACGGCGCAGTCGTCGATCCCCGCGCCCATGAGGGCGGCGGCCCGGCGGTAGTTTTCCCGCACGTGCCCGGGATCGTCCCCCAGGTTGGAGCCGAAGTTCAGGCTCGCGAAGGGCCCCTCGCTCACCCCGCCGTAGCGGGTGAAAAACGCGTGCCGGGTCGGAAGCACGGTGGAGGCCATATAGATCAGGCCGTTTTCGTTTTGCTCAAGAAACATCTCTCAAAACTCAACTCTCAAAACTCAAAACTATTCGTTCCGTCCGCAGCATTCCTTATATTTCAGCCGTCTGCTGCCGTCGGCCTTCATCTTGCCGCAGGGGCAGGGGTCGTTGCGGCCGGGCTTGGGCGCCTTCTTGACGGGCTTTTTCTTTACCGGCTCGCCGCCTACGTTGGCGGCGGCGTTTTTGGCAACGGCCTTGCGCTCGATGGGCTGCTCCCGGCGCACCTGCACGGTGTAGAGGCGGCGGACCGTCTCCTCCCGGATGCCGGCGACCATGGCCTCGAACATGTCGAAGCCCTCCTGCTTGTAGGCGTCGATGGGCTTGGTGGCGCCGTAGCCCCGGAGGCCGATGCCCCGCTTGAGCTCGCTCATGGCGTCAATGTGATCCATCCAGTATTCGTCCACCACCCGCAGCATGATGACCCGCTCCAGCTCCCGCATCAGCGGGGTGCCCTTGGGGCCGGTGCCGAAGGCGGCCTCCCGGGCGGCGTAGGCCTTCTCGGCCTCGGCCGTGGCGGCCTCGATCAGCTTGTTCTGCCCGTTGTGGCCGCCGAAATCCGCCGCGCGGAAGGCGCCGTGGGGCAGAAACAGCTTCTCGAAGGGCTTGACCACCTCGTCCAGCTGCTCCTGGCTCTCCACCGGGGCGCCGTTCAGGCCGCCCAGCACCGTGCCGCGGACAAACTCCCGGATCATGCCCAGGATCTGCTCCTGCAGGTCTTCCCCGTCCAGCACCTTGCGGCGCTCGCCGTAGATGATCTCGCGCTGCTGGTTCATCACGTCGTCGTACTCCAGCACGGTTTTACGGGTCTGGAAGTTGCGGCTCTCCACGGTCTTCTGGGCCTGCTCGATGGAGTTGGAGAGGATCTTGGCGTCGATGGGGGTATCCTCGTCGATGCGCAGGGTCTCCATCAGATTCATGATCCGCTCGGAGCCGAAGAGGCGCATGATGTCGTCGGTGAGGGCCAGGTAGAAGCGGCTCTCGCCCGGGTCGCCCTGGCGGCCGGCGCGGCCGCGGAGCTGGTTGTCGATGCGGCGGCTCTCGTGCCGCTCGGTGCCCAGGATGAAGAGGCCGCCGGCCTTGCGCACCGCCTCGGCCTCGGCGCGGATCTCCTCCTTGTGGGCTGCCAGCCGCTCGGCATAGAGCTTGCGGGCGGCCAGGATGTCCTCGTTGTCGGTCTCGGCGTAGCCGGTGGCCTCGGCAATGATCTCGTCGGCGAACTCCGCCTTGCGCAGATCCTGCCGCGCCATGAACTCCGCGTTGCCGCCCAGCACGATATCCGTGCCGCGGCCGGCCATGTTGGTGGCGATGGTGACGGCGCCCAGCTTGCCCGCCTGGGCCACGATCTCGGCTTCCTTCTCGTGGAACTTGGCGTTCAGCACCGTGTGGGGCACGCCCCGCGCCTTCAGGAGCTTGGAAATGTACTCGCTTTTCTCGATGGACACCGTGCCCACCAGCACCGGCTGCCCCTTGGCGTGGCAGTCCAGGATCTGCTGGATGATGGCCCGGTTCTTGCCGTTTTCGTTCTTGAACACCACATCGGAGTTGTCGATGCGGATCACCGGCTTGTTGGTGGGGATCTCCACGATGTCCAGCTTGTAGATGGCGCCGAACTCCTCCGCCTCGGTGACGGCGGTGCCGGTCATGCCGGAGAGCTTGTCGTACAGGCGGAAGTAGTTCTGGAAGGTGATGGTGGCCAGGGTCTTGTTCTCCTTCTGCACGTCCACATGCTCCTTGGCCTCGATGGCCTGGTGGAGCCCCTCGGAGTAGCGGCGGCCCAGCATCAGACGGCCGGTGAACTCATCCACGATGATGATCTCCCCGTCCTTCACGATGTAGTCGATGTCCCGCTTCATGATGCCGTGGGCCTTCAGCGCTTGGTTGATGTGGTGCGCCAGGGTGGCGTTTTCGATGTCGGCCAGGTTCTCCAGATTGAAGGCGCGCTCGGCCCGCTGGATGCCCCGGGCGGTGAGGGTGGCAGTGCGGGCCTTCTCATCCACCACATAGTCCGCGTCCAGATCCTCGCTCTCTTCCTTCTTCTCGTCCACGGAGGCGTAGACGATCTTCTTCAGGCGGGAGACAAAGTCGTCCGCCTGGCGGTAGAGGTCGGTGCTCTCGTCCCCCTGGCCGGAGATGATAAGGGGGGTTCTGGCCTCGTCGATGAGGATGGAGTCCACCTCGTCCACGATGGCGAAGACGTGGCCCCGCTGCACCATGTTGCTCTTATAGAGCGCCATGTTGTCCCGCAGGTAGTCGAAGCCCATCTCGTTGTTGGTGCCGTAGGTGATGTCGCAGGCGTAGGCCTCCCGGCGCTCCGCCGGGGTCAGGCCGTGGACGATCAGGCCCACGCTGACGCCCAGGAAGCGGTGCACCTTGCCCATCCACTCGCTGTCGCGGCGGGCCAGGTAGTCGTTCACGGTGACGATGTGCACGCCCTTGCCGGTGAGGGCGTTCAAGTAGGCGGGCAGCACGGCCACCAGGGTCTTGCCCTCGCCGGTCTTCATCTCGGCGATGCGGCCCTGGTGCAGGACGATGCCGCCGATGAGCTGGACGCGGAAGGGCTTCATGCCCAGCACGCGCCAGGCGGCCTCCCGCACCACGGCAAAGGCCTCGGGCAGAATGTCGTCCAGGGTCTCCCCGGCTGCAAGGCGCTGCTTGAACTCGTCGGTTTTTGCGCGCAGCTCCCCGTCGCTCAGCTTTTCGATCTGAGGCTCCAGCTTCTCAATGGCGTCGGCGATGGGGTATATCTTCTTCAGTTCCCGATCGGAGTAGGTTCCGAACAGCTTGGTAAACAGTCCCATAGTTGTGATCCTTCCTGTTGCTTGCATCGGCGCAAAGCGCCGGATGCTGCAGTTTTCAGTTTTGAGTTTTCAGTTTTGAGAAGACAGATCCGCTGTGTTCCCGCATGCTCTGCAAATCTCAAATCATATATTTATCAATTTGTGGAGATAACAATACAGGGTAGAGTATAGCATATAATTATGAAGAAAAAAAGTCCGCCGGGGGGATTTTTGTGATTTCCTTCCCTTGCCGCGGCGGAGCAACTGTGCTAAAATGTCGAACCGTGATGATATTCTTTCCGGGAGGGATCGCTCATGCACCGCATCGGCTTTGACAACGCGAAATATGTAAAGCTCCAGTCCCAGAACATCCGGGACCGGATCTCCCAGTTCGGCAAGCTCTATCTGGAATTCGGCGGCAAGCTCTTCGACGACTACCACGCCTCCCGCGTCCTCCCCGGCTTCGAGCCGGACAGCAAGGTGAAGATGCTGCTGGAGATGAAGGACGAGGCGGAGATCGTCATCGCCATCTCGGCGGACGATATCGAGCGCTCCAAGCGCCGGGGCGACCTGGGCATCACCTATGACGAGGACACCCTGCGCCTCATCGACGCTTTCCGGGGCATCGGCCTCATGATCGGCAGCGTCGTGCTGACCCACTACCGGGGCCAGCCCATTGCGGACAAGTTCTGTAAGCGCCTGGAGGCCCTGGGCATCCGCACCTACAAGCACTACATCATCCCCGATTATCCCTCCAACGTCCCCCTCATCGTCTCGGACGAGGGCTTCGGCAAGAACGATTACATCGAGACCAGCCGCCGCCTGGTGGTGGTCACCGCTCCCGGCCCGGGCAGCGGCAAGATGGCCACCTGCCTCAGCCAGCTCTACCACGAGCACAAGCGGGGCGTGAGCGCCGGCTACGCCAAGTTCGAGACCTTCCCCATCTGGAACCTGCCCCTCAAGCACCCGGTGAACCTGGCCTACGAGGCCGCCACCGCGGATCTGGACGACGTGAACATGATCGACCCCTTCCACCTGGAGGCCTACGGGGTCACCACCGTGAACTACAACCGGGACGTGGAGATTTTCCCCGTGCTGGAGGCCATTTTCAAGAGCATCTACGGCGAGAGCCCCTACAAGAGCCCCACGGACATGGGCGTCAACATGGCGGGCTACTGCATTTTTGACGACGACGCCTGCCGGGAGGCCTCCAAGCAGGAGATCATCCGCCGCTGGTACGCCGCCGCCGTCTCCGCCCGCCAGGGGCTCAGCGACCCGGCGGAGGTACGGAAGATCGAGCTCATCATGAACTCTCTGGACGCCTCCGCCGCCGACCGCCCCGTGGTGGCCGCCGCCCTGCAGCGGGCCGAGGAGACCGGCGGCCCCGCCATGGCCATTGAGCTCCCTGACGGCAGCATCGTCACCGGCAAGACCAGCCCCCTGCTGGGCGCCGCCTCCGCCTGCCTCATGAACGCGCTGAAAAAGCTGGCCGGCATCGACAAGAAGCTGCGGCTCATCAGCCCCAGCATCGTTCAGCCCATCCAGCACCTGAAGGTGGAGCACCTGGGCAACCACAACCCCCGCCTGCACACCGACGAGCTGCTGATCGCCCTGTCCGTCTGCGCGGTCACAAACCCCATGGCGGGCTACGCCATCGACCAGCTGGACAAGCTGCGGGGCTGCGAGGCCCACTCCAGCGTGATCCTCTCCCGGGTGGACGAGGAGCTCTTCAAGAAGATCGGCGTCAACATCACCTTTGAGCCCCGCTACCAGGCCAAGAAGCTGTACCACAAGTGAGTTTTGAGTTTTCAGAATTCAGTTTTCAGAAGAAAAAACGGATTGCCACGCCAGTGTGAGCACTGGCTCGCAATGACAGCGAAGCGATAGGCTAACGCCATCCTTGTCATTGCGAACCAGTGACCGATGTCACTGGTGTGGCAATCCGCATTTCTAAACACTGAACTCTGAACACTGAAAACTATTTCTTCAGCTCTCCCGGGCTGATGCCGAAGCATTCCTTGAAGGCCCGGTGGAAGGCGGAGTAGTCCCCGAAGCCGCTGTCCGCCGCGGCCTTGACGGCGGGCACCCCCTCCCGGATGAGCCGCGCCGCCGAGAGAAGCCGCCGCTGCCGCACATAGGCGTGGACGGTGCTGCCGGTCTGGGCCTTGAAAAGCCGCATGAAGTGATAGCGGCTGAGATAGACCTGCTCGGAGAGCTGCTCCACCGTCAGCTCCTCCTCCAGATGCTCGTTGATATAGGAGAGCACCTGTCGGATCTTGGGGTCGGCCTGTTCGCTGCGCTCCGGCGCGGCGGGAGCCATGCGGCCCACCTGGATCAGGATCTGCATCATCAGCGTGTCCCGCATGGCCTCCGAGCCGAAGCGGCTGTCCTCCCGCGCCCGCTCAAAGGCCCGCAGGGTCTCCCCCAGCTCCGCCCGCTGCTCCCCGTCGGGCACCAGCAGATAGCGGCGGCTGCGGTCGGCGCTCTCAAAGCAGTCCATCAGTCGGGCCTGGGGCAGCGCCCGGTCGAAATACTGCCGATCCAGGTAGACGATGATGCGCTCGTAGGGCTCGGAGCGGTCAATGAGCGCCTTGTGGATGGCGTGGTGCTTCACCAGCAGCAGATCCCAGGGGCGCAGCAGGTAGCTCTGATCCTCCACCAGGTAGTTGACCCTCCCGGAGAGCAGCAGCACCAGCTTGTCAAAATCGTGAAAGTGAAAGTCCCGCTCTTGCCCCGCGGTGTCCCGCAGGTGAAAGTAGCGGTAATTCTCGTGCAGATATCCCTCCCGGGTGTAACTTCCGGCCATGTTGCTCATCCTCCTTCACGGGCCGCCGGGGGCGTCGGCCCCTACAGGATTGAATTTTACCGCACTTTTTGCAATGTTTCAAGCATAAATCGCCATTTACTGTGTAATCTGTTTTTGTATAATATGGCTTGGAAACAAAAACAAGGAGGCATTTTCCATGGGCAAGTTTTTGAAAAACAACTGGTTCCTGTTTACCATGATCCTGGGCATCCTGCTGGGCTGCCTGACCGGCTACCTCTCCCCCGCCACCTCGCTGAACCTCAGCGACACGGATGCAAACGATCTGGGCATTGAGATCACCATCAAGAGCGACGGCAGCTATTCCATCACCCAGAACGTCGCCAGCGACAAGGCCGGCACGGAGGTCAAAGGCTTCCAGTCCGGCGAATGGGAAAAGGCCTCCGATACGGAGATCATCCTCCACCCCGAGGACGGCGAGGACGTCACCGTCACCCTGGCCGACGGCAAGTGGAGCTGCGAGATCGCCGATCCCGAAAGCGAGACGGTTTATCATCCCGTCTCCGGCAGCGCCGCACTCCCCGGCTCCGGCGCCAAGGTGCTGAGCCCCCTGGGCACGCTGTTCATTAACATGATGTTCTGCGTGGTGGTGCCGATGGTGTTCTTCTCCATCTCCTCCGCCATCGCCAACATGAAGAGCGGCAAGCGCGCCGGCAAGCTCATGGGCACCACGGTGATCACCTTCATCTGCACCACCGTTATCGCCTCCGTGATCATGTATGTGGTCGTGCTGCTGACCAGGGGCGTTTACACCGGAAAGGCGCTGTACGCCGCCGAGTCCGGCACCAAGATGGGCGTGGGCGATCTGATCGTGGGCTTCTTCACCAAGCCCGACTTCACCGATCTCTGGAGCCGCCGCTCCATCCTGCAGCTCATCATCGCGGGCATCTTCTTCGGCTTCGGCGTGCAGATGTGCGGTGGGCCCAAGACCAAGATCGCTCCCATGCTGGAGGAGATCACCAACGCCCTGATGAAGGTCATCAAGCTCATCACCTACTACGCCCCCATCGGCTTCTTCGGCTTCTTTGCCGACCTGGTCGCCACCCACGGCGCCGACTTCATGGGGCAGTACGGCAAGGCCGTTCTGATCTACTACATCGTGGCCTTCGCTTACATGTTCCTGATCTTCCCGCTCTACGCCCGCTTCGGCGGCGGCAAGGGCGCCGTCAAGGTCATGTTCCGGCACCTGTTCCGCCCGGCGGCAGTGGCCTTCGGCACCTGCTCCAGCGTGGCCACCATCCCCACCAACATGGAGGTCTCCGAGGACACCGGTATCTCCAAGGACGTCACCGACATCGTGCTGCCCATGGGCGCCACCATGAACATGGACGGCTCCGGCATGAGCGCCATCATCAAGGTCGCCTTCCTCTTCCCCGTGTTCGGCATGAGCTTCGGCACCGGCGACGCGCTGCTGGCCATCGTGGTAGCTACCCTCTCCTCTGTCGCCATGTCCGGCATCCCCGGCGGCGGCGGCACCGGCGAGCTGGTGCTCTGCTCTCTGTTCTTCCCGCCCGAGTTTATGCCCATCGCCTTCCCCATGGCTCTGGCCATCGGCGATCTGGTGGATCCCCCTGCCACCATGGTCAACGCCACCGGCGACTATGTGGCCTCCTTCATCGTCTCCCGCTTCAACGACGGCAAGGATTGGCTGCAGAAGAAGCTGCGCGCTGACGCGAAAAAGCAGTAATGCGCTATACCAAAATGCACGGCGCAGGCAACTCCTTCCTCATTTTAGAGTGCCTGCGCGGGGAACAGAAGGGCGAAGATCTCCGCGATCTCGCCCTTCGCCTCTGCTCCCCCCACTCCGGCCCCGGAGCCGACGGCATGATCGTGATCCTGCCCGCTTCGGAGGATGCGGACTTTGCCATGCTCTTTTATAATTCCGACGGCTCCGTGGGCGAGATGTGCGGCAACGGCGCCCGGTGCGTGGCCCGCTACGCGGTAGAGCACGGGCTCTCCCCCGACCCGGAGAACATCCGCTTTCGGGCGACAGCGGGGATGATCACCGCCCGGCGGATCGACCAGACGCGCTATGAGGTCCGCCTGCCCGACCCCTCGGTGATGGATCTGCTGCGCAGCACCGGGGAGGGCTTCTGCTCCTATGTGGAGCTGGGCGACCCGGGACTGCCCCACGCGGTGGTGGAGGTGCCCTCCTCCGCCTTTGAGGATCTGGACGCCCTGCGCCGCCGCGGCCGCGCCCTGCGGCATAACCCGGTCTTCCCCAAGGGCGCCAACGTGAGCTTCGTGTGCCTCACCGGGGAGAAGAGCGTCCGCGCCGTCACCTTCGAGCGGGGCGTGGAGGACTTCACCCTGGCCTGCGGCACCGGCTGCGGCGCCATCGCCGCGAGCCTGATCCTCCGGGGACGCATCCCCGGCGACCGGGCGGAGATCCACATGCCCGGGGGCGTGCTCTCCGTGCGCCTGACCCGGGAGGGCGGCAGCGTCCGGGATCTGCTGCTCACCGGCCCCACCGCCCTGGTGGAGGAGGGCGAGCTTCCCCCTCCCCCGGCGCTTACAGCATAACAACGATTAAGAATCCACCGGCTTCGCCGGTGGATTCTTAATCGTTGTCAGTTTTGAGTTTGGAGTTTTGTGAGAGCTCTCACTCTTGCTTCCCTCTGTCGTCATTGCGGGCAGTGCTGCCTTGCCTCCCCTGGAAGGGGAGGTGTCGCCGGCGCTTGCGCCGGTGACGGAGGGGTTTGGTGCGGCGATCCGCATCCCTCGTCTCCGTAGGGGCGGGTATCACCCGCCCGTTTGTCCGTCCTGCGTCCATGTCCGCGGACGACCGATGGTCGTCCCTACAGTGCGGGCGACAGCGCCGCGGGGCTGTGCTTCTTATACTAACACCTAATAGAAATCTTTGATTCTTTCCGGTCAGAATTGCGCCATGCTTCGTTGCTTCCCTTGACCATATATCTCCATTATGCTCTGTCTTTCTAAAGCTTTCTATTAGGTATTAGTATTAGGCCTGCTTCAGCCAATCCCGCACCCGCTGGCGCAGAGTCTCCGGGTCGCCGGAGAGCAGCGCGTCAAGCGCGGGGCGCTCATTCGCTTCGGCGGAAGCGGCGTACCCCTGCAGATAGTTCCGCAGCCCCTCCTCGGTGCTGAAGCGCAGGGCGTAGTCCAGCGCCTCCGGAAGGGTCTTCTTCGGCTCCGGCTCGGGCTTGGCCACAGGCTTCACGGGCTTGGGCGCCGGCTTTTCCGGCTTCGGGTCGGGATTCTCGGGCTTGGGGGCGATCCGCTCCAGCAGAAGGCGGATCTCCTTGAGCTCCTCCGTCTTCATACGGTTCACATTGGATTCCACATTATCGAGTCTGTTCCGGATGCTCTCCTGTCTCTCCAGCACCTCGCCCAGGCCGTAGAGCGGAAACGCTGTGATGCAGGCCGAGAGCGGCAGCGCCACCCAGATCTCCAGGTAGTTCAGGAAGCTCGCCCTGGTTCTCAGCAGCAGGAAGGTCAAAATAACGACCAGTGCCAGCTCCAGAACCAGCACGATCACAGCCAGATTTTTCAGCTTGCGCGGCAAATTCTCAAACATTGCAGATCCTCCCCTGATTTGTTCTTTCTATGCTGATGGTTACTATACCACACATTGCCATGGTTTGCAAATGTTACGCGGCCGGGCGCCCTTCCGCCCCCGCACGCTCTGGGGCGGCGGGAAGGCGATTTGACAGAACGGGGCGTCGAGGACGCCGCCCCCTACGGATTCACGCTTCACTCCGCATCCCACGTCTCCTGAACTCTGAACTCTGAACCCTGAACTCTTTCCCCTTCACTCTTCCGTAATAAAGCCGCCGCCTAAAAGCCGGTCGCCGGCGTAGAGGACGGCGCTCTGCCCCGGGGCGGGGGCGCGCACCGGCGTGTCGCAGACGATGCGCACACGCTCCCCCTCCGCGGTGACGGTACAGGCCGGCTCCTCCCACTTGGTGTGCCGCACCCGGACGCTGGCCCGGATGGGCTCGGTGGGCGGCTCGATGAGCCAGCTGAAATCCCGGGCGCAAAGCTCCGTCTTGAAAAGCTCCTCCCAGAGGGCCAGCTCCACCGTGTTCGCCGCCGCGTCGATGCGGGAGACGTAGAGCTTCCGCCCCTCCCAGAGTCCCGGCCGGCGCTGCCCCACCGTCCAGCGGAAGATGCCCTCGTGCCGGCCGATGACCTGGCCGTGGAACAGAAAGTCCCCCGCCCCGGGCAGCGCCGCCCGCTCCGAGAGCCAGCGGATATAGTTCTTGTCCGGGATGAAGCAGATCTCCATACTGTCGGGCTTTTGGGCGGGGGGCAGCGCCCACTCCGCCGCCAGGGCGCGGGTTTGGGCCTTCTCATAGCCCCCCAGGGGCAGGATCAGCCGGGCGGCCTGCTCCCGCGTCAGTCGGCAGAGCATATAGCTCTGGTCGTTGGAGGGCCGCCCCTTGTAGAGCGCGCCGCCCTCTGCCCGGGCATAGTGGCCGGTGGCCACCTTTTCCGCCCCCAGCTCGTCGGCCAGGGAGAGCAGATTTTTGAATTTCATGCCGGGGTTGCAGAGGATGCAGGGGTTTGGCGTCTCCCCCCGGAGATAGCAGTCGGCAAAGGGGCGGCAGACCTTCTCCTCCAGCTCCGCCTTCACATCCAGCACGGTAAGGGGGACCCCCATCCGCGCGGCGGAGGCCTCCGCCTCCTGCCGGGCGGCGGCGCCGGCGTTATCCAGGTAGAGGCCCTGCACCTCATAGCCCGCCCGCTGCAGCAGCACGGCGGACACAGCGGAGTCCACCCCGCCGGAAAAACCTAGTACGACTTTCATGTTTTCGCTCTTCACCTGCCTTAAGCGGGAATTGTCCTTCCCCCAGCGGGGGAATTGCGGCCTCGCGCTGCCGGCGGCAGACGAAGCGAGGACGCAATTTCCACAGCGGTCGAAAAACCGGAGGAATTGCGAAGCCCGAACGGTTTTTCGGGCACCGCAAGGTAGACAGGTGGCAGCCGCCGTCTCGCGCAAGGCGGCTGGCGGATGAGGGAGAGGGTTTTGTTCACCTGTCACGTTGGTTCAAGGTTCTCCCTCATCACCCCCCAGTGTGCGCACTGGGGGGGAGCTTCCCCCGCTGGGGGAAGCACAGGCGCCGACCAATGGTCGGCCCCCAGCGAAGCCTTTTCCCTCGTCGCGGGCCGCCGAGGGCGTCGGCCCCTACGGATCCTCTTTTCACTCGTTTCGGGCCGTCGAGGACGCCGGCCCCTACAAAGCCTCTGTTCACTGTTCACTGTTTCGTCTCCATCCAGATCATCAGCACGCTGAGATCCGCCGGGGAGACCCCGGAGATCCGCCCCGCCTGGCCGAAGTTGGCCGGGCGGATTTTGTTGAGCTTCTCCCGCGCCTCCAGCCGCAGGCCGGGGATGGCGTCATAGTCCAGCTCTGCGGGCAGGGGCCGCGCCTCCAGGCGGGAAAACTCCTCCACCTGCCTGAGCTGCCGCTTGATGTAGCCCTCGTACTTGAGCCGGATCTCCACCTGCTGCCGGATGGCCCGGGGCAGCGCCGGCCGCGCCGGGTCAAAGGGCGCCAGCTCCTCATAATTCAGCTGGGGCCGCCGCACCAGATCCGCGAGGGACACTCCCGCCGTCACCGGCGCGGTGTCTCGCGCCGCGAGCAGCGCGTTCAGTTCCTCCGAGGGGGGCAGGTGCGCAGCCTCCAGGCGGGCGATCTCGGCGGAGACTGCGGCGTACTTCTCCCGCACGGCCTGCAGCCGCTCCTGGCTCACAAGCCCCAGCTCCGCCCCGATGGCGCAGAGGCGCTCGTCGGCGTTGTCCTGCCGGTGCAGCAGCCGATACTCGCTGCGGCTGGTCATCATCCGGTAGGGCTCCTCGGTGCCCTTGGTCACCAGATCGTCGATGAGGGTGCCGATGTAGCCGTCGCTGCGCCGGAGGATGAAGGGGCTCTGTCCCTTGATCTTCCGCGCGGCGTTCACCCCCGCCACAAAGCCCTGCACCGCCGCCTCCTCATAGCCGGAGGAGCCGTTGAACTGCCCGGCGCCGTAGAGCCCGGCGATCTTCTTGCACTCCAGGGTGGGGTAGAGCTCGGTGGGGTCGATGCAGTCATACTCGATGGCGTAGGCGCAGCGAGTCATCTCCGCATGCTCCAGGCCGGGGATGGTGTGCAGCATCTCCGCCTGCACCTCCTCCGGCATGGAGGAGGAGAGCCCTTGGATGTAGAGCTCCTCCGTGTCCAGGCCCATGGGCTCAATGAAGAGCTGGTGCCGGGGCTTGTCGGGGAAGCGCACGATCTTGGTCTCGATGCTGGGACAGTAGCGGGGTCCCACGCCCTCGATGGTGCCGGTGTAGAGGGGGCTCCGATCCAGGGCGGCCCGGAGGATGGCGTGGGTGCGCTCGTTGGTGTAGGTCAAATAGCACACCGCCCGGTTCTCCGGCGGCGTCTCCGTCTCAAAGGAGAAGGGCTCCGGATCCGGATCCCCCTGCTGCAGCTCCATTTTAGAAAAATCCACGGTGCGGGCGTTGACCCGGGGGGGCGTCCCGGTCTTGAAGCGGCGCATGGAGAGCCCCAGGGCCCGCAGCTCCTCCGCCAGGGGGATGGCGGCGGCCAGGCCGTCCGGCCCCTCCCGCCGCAGCGCCTCGCCCACGATGGTGCGCCCGTCCAGATAGGTGCCGGAGGCGATGATCACCGCCCGGCAGCGCCAGATCCCCCCGGTGTGGGTGGTGACGCTGACGACGCGCCCCTCCTCCACGCCGATGGAGACGATCTCCGCCTGGCGCAGGTGCAGGTGCTCCTGGCGCTCCAGGGTCTGCTTCATCACCGCCTGGTAGCGCCGCCGGTCGGCCTGGGCACGCAGGGAGTGCACCGCCGGGCCCTTACCCAGGTTCAGCATCCTATACTGGATGCAGGCCCTGTCCGCCGCCCGGGCCATCTCGCCGCCCAGAGCGTCCAGCTCCCGCACCAGGTGTCCCTTGCCCGTGCCGCCGATGGCCGGGTTGCAGGGCATGTTGCCCACGCTGTCCAGATTCACGGTGAAGCACAGGGTCTCCAGCCCCAGCCGAGATGCGGCCAGAGCCGCCTCGATGCCCGCGTGGCCCGCGCCGATCACCGCAATATCACAGCTTCCCGCCTGAAAAGTCTTCATATATGTTTCCATCCGTTGTTTTGAAAAAATCTTTGCCATGATTATACCAGACCCGGCGCAAATTACAACGCGGGGTGAAAAAGTTTTTTGTTGGAAAAAAGCAAAATGCCCCGAGTTTTGTCTTGACCGTTTCTTTTTGCCGGGATATAATTTATTTGGAGAATAAGAGATTGCGTTTCCTTTCGGAATGCCAAGAAGGAGGCCATAGAGATGAAGCAAAGGACAAGACGCGCGTTCTGCCTCGCGCTTACGCTGTGCCTCTGCCTGACTCTGTTTGCCATGGTGCCCATGGCCGGAGCCGCGGCGGAGACGGCGATCCCCAAGGTTCTGGTTCAGACCGGCAACGGCGGCACGCCCCCCGTGGTCTGGATGGAGCTGCAGTATTTCCCCACCAAGACCAGCACCGCCGGCGTCACTCTCGCCTCCGCCCAGTGGCGCACCGTCTCCGGGAACAGCCCCGTCGGCACCCGATTTGAGGACGACAGCGCCGTGTATCTGACGGTGAACCTCACCGCCAATGCCGGCTATGTCTTCCCGACGGATGTGCGCGGCTACATCAACGGTTCCGCGGCCACCGTCACCTGGAACAGCGACACCTCCATCACCCTCACCAGCCACTCCTACACGCCGGAGATCTGGGCGGCCCAGGTGTATAAAAGCCCCACCGGCGAGACCGTGGATCCCGGCGGATGGGCGTCCTTCGTCACCTCCGGCGGCTATGTGCAGGATTACGAGTGGTGCATCATGACCCCGGACAAGAAGCACCGCTTCACCCTGAAGGAAGCCCGGGAGGAGGCCACCGTGGTGAGCCGGGAGGCGCTGATCCCCAAGGACTTCTCCCAGGTGACCACCGAGGGCGATTTTACCGACCGGCTGATCATGCGCAACATCCCCGCCGATATGGACGGCTACTATGTCTACTGCCGGCTCTACAGCTATAAGCGCATCACCTGGGCAAACTCCGATCCGGCCCGGATCACCGTGAACCAGCCCACGCCTGCGCCCACGCCGGAGCCCACCCCGGAACCCACGCCGGAGCCGACCCCGGAACCGACCCCGGAACCCTCCCCCTCGCCTTCGCCGTCCCCGTCCCCGTCCCCCACGCCGGAGCCCAGCCCGGAGCCCAGTGCTGAGCCGGAGGAGCATGTCCACGCCCCCGTTGACGCCTGGGAGATGGATGAGAGCGCCCACTGGCACGCCTGCGCCGACTGCGAGGAGCAGCTGGAGAAGGCTGAGCACGAGATGACCTGGACGGAGACCACCCCCGCCGCCGTCGGCACGCCCGGCGAGGAGACCGGCGTCTGCAGCGTCTGCGGCTACACCGCCACCCGCCCGATCGAGCCTCTGGAGCCGGAGGCGGACGCCCCCGCCAAGAGCGGCGCGCAGATCGACACCAGCTTCGGCATGAGTGAGGAGACCTTCCGCTATGTGGTGCTGGGGATCCTGGGCGCCATGGGCGTGGGTCTTGTCGCCCTGCTTATCACCGCCGGCGTCAAGCGCGGAAAGAACAAACGCGGTCGGAACTATCGCCGCTGATCCCCCGCGCAGCGTAAAAACACACCGATAACATGAACCGGCGCCGGATTTCTCCGGCGCCGGTTTCAATGTGTCTTACAGATACCCGCGCATCTGGAAGGCCAGCTCCTGCTCCTGGTTGATGAGCCGCTTGGTGATGTCCTTGGAGCGCTCGTCCGCGGCCTTATACTGGTTCAGGTAGCGGTTGAGGGACTTGACCCCCATGTTGCAGCCGTCGGTCATCAGATCGGCGATGGTGGAGTCCGACTCGTGCACCAGCAGATCGGCCTTGGTCTTCACCCAGGACATGGCCTTCACCATGGGGTTGGGATCCTTCCCCTCGTCCTGATAGCGGTGCAGCTCGCCCCGGATCTCCTCGCCCAGCTGCAGGTGCTCCTTCCGGCACTCGTTCAGCGCATCCCGAAGGGGACGCGCCTCCACATAGTCCAATACGTCGTCGATGGAGCTCACGCCCATCTTGACGCCCGCGTCGCACTCCCGCAGGAGCTTTACCGTGTCCTTTTCGATCATGTTGAAGCGCTTCCTTTCCCGTTTTTGTCAGTATGCCCGCATTCCGCCTCTTTATGCATAACAAATCGCCCCGGCTTTCGCCGGGGCGATTTTCTCAAAACTCAAAACTCAAAACTCAAAACTATTCCTGCCGGCAGGTGAAGAGGATCACCTGGCGCTCCTTTGCGATCTGCTTGAGAAGCTCGATGGCCTGGGCAAAGCGAGTCTCGTCCAGGCTCACCAGGGCATCGTCCAAAATCAGGGGGCAGGGCTCGCCCTCGGGCAGCGCCAGCTCGCACACGGCCAGACGCACCGCCAGATACATCAGATCCAGGGTGCCGGCGCTGAGATACTCCGCGTCCCGGGCCACCGCGTCGCCCTTGGTGCGGGTGCGGGCGGAGAAGTCCCGGTTGATGAGCACGTCCTCGTAGCGTCCGCCGGTGACGGCGGACATATACCGGGCGGCCACGCGCCCCAGCTCGGGAGAGAAGCGGGTCTGGATCTCCCGATCCGCGTCCCGCAGGGCCTCCAGCGCCAGGGTGATGGCGTCGTACTCGCCCTGCATCTGCTCATACTCCTCCTGCATGCAGCTCAGGGAGCTTGCCAGCACCAGGGGGTCGCCGCCGGCGGAGAGGCGTCCCCGCAGGGTGGCGATCTGGGCGGAGAGCTGCTCCACCTTGCTGCGGGAGGCGGTCAGCGCACGGCTGAGCTGGGCGGCCTCGGAGCTGCCGGAGGAGAAGTCCAGCTCGGCAATGGCGGTCTCCTCCAGATTGCTCTGCTGGCGGCTGACCTCCTCATACCGGGCTCTTGCGGCCAGCTCCTGCTGCTCGGCCTCGTCCAGCGCCAGGTGCAGGGCGCGCACCCGCTCCAGCGCGGCGCTGATCTGTTCGCCCTCCGTGGCCTTGTATTTTTTCAGGATCTGCCGTCGCTGCTCCTGGGCGGTCTGCACGGCCTGCCGGTCCTTGGTGTAGCCCATCAGCAGCAGCACCGCGCCCACGCAGAGGATGGCGGCCAGGATGATCAGGGGGAGAAATTCCGTGGCGGAGTAGACGGCGGCGGCCACGATGGCCAGGATAAAGCAGATGATCGCCGGCAGCACCAGCTTGCTGCGCATCCGGGGATCGCCCAGCTCCTGCAGCCGGTTCAGATCCCGGTGCACCTCCTGCTCCAGATCGGGCAGGCTCCGGTCGCCCAGCTCGTCCTCCCGCAGCTCCTGTCGCCGCCGGGAGAGCTCCTCGATTGCCTTATCGTGGGCGTCGCTGCTGGCGTTCAGGGCGGTGCGGCCCTGGTTCAGCCGGTTCAGCGCCTCCCGGCGCTGGTGCTTGCGGGCCTCGATCACCGCCTGCTCCAGCCGCTGGGAGTACTGCTGTGCGGCCTTCAGTTCCCCGTCCAGCTTCTCCAGATGCTCCACGGCGCCGTCCATGTCCTGGAGCTGCTGCTTCACATCGTCCATCCGGCCCTCCAGCTCGGGCAGGAGGCCCTTGCGGTTCCAGCGCCGCTTCCGCTGCCAAGCCCGCAGGCGCTCGTCCGCCTCGCTGTAGGAGGTCTGCTCCTCGCCGCTGGAGACGATGGCCGCGATGCGCTTTTCCAGCTCCGGGCTGCCGGTGACCTCCACATTGCCCTGCTCGATGAAGGCGCTGCGCCGGAACACCTCCTTGGGCACGCCGGTGAGCAGCTCTCCGGCGTTGGAGCCGTTCATATTCTCCACCGGCACGTTGGAGCCGGTATAGGTGGCGCTGAAGTCCCGCATGGGGGCGTTGCGCGCCCGGGTGGTGCGGGTCAGGGTGATGTCGCAGTGGTCGGCGGTGAGCTCCATGGTACCCTCCATGGGCGCGCCGGACCAGGGGACGTACTTGAGCTTGTCCGGCAGGTAGCCCGCCCGGCTGCGCTCGGAGCTGTCCACTCCGTAGAGCATGGCGCGGATGAAGGCGCACCAGGTGCTCTTGCCGCTCTCGTTGGGGGCGTAGATGATGTTCAGCCCCTCGTGGAAGCGCAGGGTCTCGTTCTGAAGCTTGCCGAAGGACGCGGTGACTTTATTGATCTTCATGCCGAACCACCTCCTCCCCGTTGTCCAGGGCGGCCAGACCCCAGCGGGCGGCCTGCTCCAGCTTCACCCGTTCCTCCTCGGTCTCCGCCGCGTCGAAGCGGGCCTTCAGCCGGCCCAGGAACAGGCCGCGCAGGGTGTCCTCCCCGGCGCAGTCCCACACGCTGCGGCGCAGCCGGGTCTCGTCCCGCAGCTGCAGCTCGAAAAAGAGCTCCGACAGATTGCCGTAGAGCTTCTGCAGATCCGGCGCGGTCTCCGTCTCCCCGGTGAGGGTGACGCGGTACACGTCGCAGACCGTGTCGTCCGGCAGGGAGCTGTGGATGGCGAGGAGCGGATCCGTCCCCGTCACGTCGACCTGCAGCAGCTCATAGCGCCGCAGGGCGATGGAGACCTGCCTGAGGCGGCACTGGCCGTTCTCCAGCTCCACCAGGTTCACGTACTTCTCCCCGGTCTCGTCAAAGCCCCGGCCCTCCGGGCAGCCCGGCCAGGAATACCAGGTCTTGCCGGCCTGCTTGAGACCGCTGGCCTTGTGGATATGCCCCAGGGCGGCGTAGTCCATGCCGCTCTGCGCCAGCTCCTCCTCGCTGATGGGGTTGTAGGCGCTCTCCCGGGCGCCCACCTCGCCGTGCATGCACAGGAGGTTCACGACGCCCTCCGTCCGCTCGGCGCGAAAGCCCCGCAGCAGGGGGCCGCTGCGGTTTTCGGTGAAGGCCGCGCCGTAGACCCGGGCCTTCAGGCTGGGCAGGGCGAAGCAGCGGATGGCGCTGTCGGTAAAGACGTGCACGTTCTCCGGCATCTGCAGCCGGGCGTAGGGCGAGCGCGCGTCATAGAAATCGTGGTTGCCGGGGGCGATGAACACCGCCGCGGGGATGCTCCGCAGCGCCCGCACCAGCTCCTCCCCCGTCTCGTAATAGGGGGTGCCGCTGTCCAGCAGGTCGCCGCTGAGCAGCACCAGATCCACATGCTCCGTCGCGGCCAGCTTCGCCAGGGCCTCCAGCAGCTCCCGCTGCTCCTTGCGGCGGATGGCCGCCTTCCCCGAGGGCAGCGCCTCGAAGGGCGAGTCCAGATGCAGATCCGCCGCGTGAAGAATCTTGATCCCGCTCATGTCAGTCGTATCGCCTCCGCTCTCTCGCAGCGGCCCGTCTCCGGGTCGATGGTAAACAGGCAGCCCTCCAGCTTCACCGGCCCCTTGGCCGAATCGTAGCGCCGGGGGGGATCGCCCATGAACTTGCCGATGCTCTGCTCCGGGTCAATGCCCAGGACGGAGTTGGCCGGCCCCGTCATGCCCAGGTCTGTGATATAGCCGGTGCCCTTGGGGAGCACCTGGGCGTCCGAGGTCTGCACATGGGTATGGGTGCCCCAGACGGCGCTGGCCTTCCCGTCCAGCAGAAAGCCCATGGCCCGCTTCTCGCTGGTGCCCTCGGCGTGGAAGTCCACCAGGATGATCTTCTCCTTGATCTCCGCCATAAAGCCGTCGGCAATGACGAAGGGGTTGTCGGTGTTGGTGTCCAGGGTGAAGCGCCCCAGCAGATTCAGCACGCACACGTCCCCGAAGGGGGTCTTGTAGGCGTCGATGCCCCGGCCGGGGCACTGGGGGCCGTAGTTGGCCGGGCGGAGGATCCTGCGCCGCTCGTCCAGGTAGGGGCGCAGCTCCGTCCGCGTCCAGGTGTGGTTGCCCAGGGTGATCACGTCCACCCCCGCCCGGAAGATCAGATCCGCCTGCCGGGGGGTGATGCCCACCACGTTTGCGTTCTCGCCGTTGGCCACCACGTAGTCGATGCCGTTTTCCTTCCGGTAGTCCTTCAGCCGTTTCGTCAGAAAGTCCAGTCCCGGCTCGCCGCAGACGTCGCCCACGGCCAGGATTTTCACGCTCATGCCGCATCCTCTCCCGTCGATATTTCTTCTATTTTATTATACCACACTTTTCCTGTTTACCGCAACGTCTTTCTTGGACATAATAGCTGCAGCACACCAAAAAGAAGGAGGACTCCCCATGAAAGCGCAGTTTTTTCTCGGTATGGGTCTGGGCGCGGCGGCTGCCGCGGGCGTCTCGATGCTGATGAACACCAGGCAGCCCGGCGTGCAGAAGGCGATGAACGCCGCCAAGCAGACCGTGGATCAGGCCAAGCAGAAGCTCATCGGCTGAGCGGCGCAAAAATACCGGCAGGGAGCAACGCTCCCTGCCGGTATTTTGCGGAAAGGCAGGCCCAGTCACAGCTCGATGGGGCCGTGCTCCTTTTCAAAGGCCGCGATGCGCTTGCGGATCATGTGCACCAGCTCGCCGTTTTTGGTGCGCCCCTCGTATTCCGCGACATAGCCCAGCTTGTCCAGCAGCTCCTGGTCAATGCGCAGGGTGTAGCGGCTTTTGTTGTCCTCCATGCTGTCAATCCTCCCGTGACGAAGTATTGACAAAAGTTTAGCGTCAAAATATACTGTGAAGGAGATTTGACGCATGATCGACGCACAGCACAGGAGGGATAATAATGTTCAAAAAGATGTACCTGCATCTGTTCAACCGGGTCACCGACGCCCTGCGAGCCCTGGAGGCCGGCGACCCCGCCCAGGCCAGGGCGCTCCTGGTCGCCGCCCAGCAGGACTGCGAGGAGCTGTATCTCGATGCCGACGAGGAGGCGTAGGGGAGGCAAGGAGTGCGGCGCCTCCCGTTTTTCTCCCTCACCTGTCGGCTGCGCCGACATCCTCCCCCGCTGGGGGAGGAACAAAGCGCGTTGCCTGCCAACATACACAGGAAGCGCCCCGGCTTTCGCCGGGGCGCCTCTCTCAAAACTCAAAACGCAAAGCTCAAAACTGTTTACCGGCAGACCAGCTCGCCGTCCTGCACGTCCACGGTGATGGTGCTGCCGGCGCTGAGATCGCCCCGCAGGATGGTGCGGGCCAGCAGAGTCTCCACGCTGCTCTGCAGCGTGCGGCGCAGGGGTCTGGCGCCGTAGAGGGGGTCGTAGCCCCGCTGGATGATCAGCGCCTTGGCGGCGTCTGTGAGCGCCAGCTTCAGATTCTGCTCCGCGAGGCGCTTGCGCAGCCCCTCCACCAAGAGGTCGATGATGCCGCTGAGATTCTCCTTCGTCAGCGGGCGGAAGAGGATCGTCTCGTCCAGGCGGTTCAGAAACTCCGGCCGGAAGGCGCGGCGCAGCTCCGCCATCACGGCGGCCTGGGCGTCGGGGGTAATGCTGCCATCCGCCCCGATGCCCTCCAGCAGGTACTGGCTGCCCAGGTTGGAGGTCAGGATGATGATGGTGTTCTTGAAGTCCACCGTGCGGCCCTGGGAGTCGGTGATGCGCCCGTCGTCCAGGATCTGCAGCAGGATGTTGAACACGTCCGGGTGGGCCTTTTCGATCTCGTCGAAGAGCACCACGCTGTAGGGCTTGCGGCGCACGGCCTCGGTGAGCTGGCCGCCCTCGTCGTAGCCCACATATCCCGGGGGCGCGCCGATGAGCCGGGAGACGGAGAACTTCTCCATATACTCGGTCATGTCGATGCGCACGATGTTGTGCTCGTCGTCAAAGAGGCACTCGGCCAGGGACTTCGCCAGCTCCGTCTTGCCCACGCCCGTGGGGCCCAGGAACAGGAAGGAGCCGATAGGCCGGTTGGGATCTGCGATGCCGGCCCGGGAGCGGAGGATGGCCTCGGTGACCTTCTGCACCGCCTCGTCCTGGCCGATGAGCCGCCGATGCAGGTATTCGTCCAGGTGCAGGAGCTTTTCCCGCTCCCCCTCCATCAGGCGCGCCACGGGGATCCCCGTCCACTTGGCCACAATCTCGGAGATCTCCTCCTCGGTGACGGTGTCGTGCACCAGGCCGCTGTTCTTGCGGCTCTCGCTGGCCTTCTCCGCCTCCCGGAGCTGCTGCTCCAGGGCGGGCAGGTCGGAGTACTTGAGCCGGGCGGCCTTCTCGTACTCGTAGCGCAGCTGGGCGTTTTCGATGTCCGCGTGGAGCTTTTCGATCTCGCTCTTCAGGCGCTTGACCTCGTCCACGCTGTTTTTCTCGGTCTCCCAGCGGGACTTCATGGCGTTGAACTTGTCCTTGCAATTCGCCAGCTCCTCCCGCAGCTTGGAAAGCCGATCCTGGCTCAGGGGGTCGTCCTCCTTCTTGAGGGCCATCTCCTCGATCTCCAGCTGCATGATCTTGCGGCGGATGTCGTCCAGCTCCGCGGGCATGGAGTCGATCTCCGTGCGGATCTTGGCGCAGGCCTCGTCCACCAGGTCGATGGCCTTGTCCGGCAGGAAGCGGTCGGTGATATAGCGGTTCGACAGGGTGGCGGCGGCCACCAGGGCGCTGTCGTGGATGCGGACGCCGTGGTAGACCTCGTAGCGCTCCTTGAGACCCCGGAGGATGGAGATGGTGTCCTCCACCGTGGGCTCATCCACCTGCACCGGCTGGAAGCGCCGCTCCAGGGCCGCGTCCTTCTCGATATACTTCCGGTATTCATCCAGGGTGGTGGCGCCGATGCAGTGGAGCTCGCCCCGGGCCAGCATGGGCTTTAAGAGGTTGCCCGCGTCCATGCTGCCCTCGGTCTTGCCGGCGCCCACGATGGTATGCAGCTCGTCGATGAAGAGCAGGATCTTGCCCTCGGACTTGCGGATCTCCTCCAGCACAGCCTTCAGCCGCTCCTCAAATTCGCCCCGGTACTTGGCGCCGGCGATCAGCGCCCCCATGTCCAGGGAGAAGATGGTCTTGTCCTTGAGCCCCTCGGGCACATCGCCCCGGACGATCCGCTGGGCCAGACCCTCGGCGATGGCGGTTTTGCCCACGCCGGGCTCGCCGATGAGCACCGGGTTATTCTTGGTCTTGCGGGAGAGGATGCGGATGACGTTTCGGATCTCGTTGTCCCGGCCGATCACCGGGTCCAGCTCGTTCTCCCGCGCCCGCTTCACCAGGTCGGTGCCGTATTTGGTCAGCGCGTCGTAGGTGCTCTCCGGATTGTCCCCGGTGACAGGGGCGGTCTTGACCTTGCTCAGCTCCGCGGTAAAGGCGTTTTTGGTGATGCCGTGGTCGGCAAAGATGCGCTTCACCGCCGGGGTGGCGGCGGCAAAAATGCCGATCATCAGATGCTCCACGGAGGTATACTCGTCCCCCATGGCCTTGGCGGCCTTCTCGGCGGCATTGATCGCCCGGTTGGCGTCGGCGGAGAGGTAGACGGAGTCCACATTCCCCACCTTGGGAAGCTGGGCGATGGCGCTGTCCAGCTCCGAGAGGACGGCGTTGCAGTCCACGCCCATTTTGCCCAGCAGCGAGGGGATCAGTCCCCCGTCCTGGTCGATCAGCGCATAGAGCAGATGCTCCGGCGTAATATAGTTGTTGCGATTCTCCTGGGCCATGGCCTGTGCGGTCTGGATGGCCTCGAGAGACTTGCGCGTATAGGTTTCAGCGTTCATAGGAACACCCCCAATTCAAATGAAGAAATGAAGAAATGAAGGAATGAAGAAGTTGGTGTCGGCTGCGGCGACGGGTCGGATCCCCCTATCCCCCAGTGTGCGCACTGGGGACTTCCCCCAAAGGGGGAAGCAAGGCTTCTCAGCGTCCTTGCCTCCCCCTTTGGGGGAGGTGTCATCCGCCGTCTCACGCAAGGCGGATGACGAAAGGGGTTCCCCGTGGAGCACTGCCAGTGAAAAACAAACGAATGAAGAATGGCCTTGCCTTCGGTGACGGATCAGTATTCCGAATTCCGAACTCCGAATTCCGAATTGCTCAGATATGCAGCTTGGCCTGGAGCATGTGGGCGTAGTAGGCGGCCTCCACCTCGTGGGCGTCGTAGCGGCCGGAGAGGTAGCCCTTCATCAGCCGGTCGAAGAGCTGGATATACTCGGAGATCGCCCCGGCCAGCTCCTCGGGCGTGCAGTCCCGATCCGGGACGGCCATGCTCCGCAGGAACTTGCCGTCATAGAGGGCGTACTCGATCCGCGCCCCGGTGGCGGGATAAAGGTGCGCGTCCTCGATCCGCTTCCAGAGGCGGAAAAACTCCGTCATGGCCTGGATCAGGGCGGCAGACTGGGTGCGGAACACCACCGTCAGCTCCCCGATGGACTCCCCCCCGCCGCGGTAGAGCTCCACCTCGTATTTCACCGTGGGGCGGTATTTGTATTCCAGCGAGCTTTTCAGCGACATGGAGAAGCTGTTCGGCGCAAAGAAGGGCACCAGCTCCCGGCTGGGGCTCAAGAGCTGCTGGATGGTGGAGAGCACGTCGTTGATGCGCCGCTCCGGCGTGGTGTAGCCCACGTACTCCGCCAGGATCTGGTTGATGAGGCTGGAGCGGTTGGTGCCCATCCGGTGGGCCATGGCGTCCACCTCCCGCACGACCTCGTCGTTGAGCATCAGGCTGTACAGTGTCTTTTTCATCGGAACTCATTCCTTTCCCGGGGCGCGGCGTCCCGCTCCCCCTTCTCTCATGGCAGTATGATACACCTGGCGGCTAACTTTGTCAATAGTTATATATAAATTTTTTTCAATTTATATACCAGCGGGAGAAAATACTTCCCCTTGCATTTTGCCCCGCCATCGGATATAATATTGGCTGCTTGAGGGCAATGTGCCGCCGGGCCATCTCCCGGGCGCTTTTTCGTCCCCCAGGCCCCATACGATCTGCAGCGGTATCGAAGTGGTTATAACGGCCCTGACTCGAAATCAGGTGTACACGAAAGTGTACCGTGGGTTCGAATCCCACCCGCTGCGCCAGAACAGGATTGCTATTTTAACAAGATAGCGATCCTGTTTTATTGTTTTTATTCCGGAAACAGTTCCCTGTCCGAAAGAAGAATTCTCTTTGGAGCCGATTCGCTGTTTGTGGTAAAGACAATTTGAGATAAACCTGCTATAATTCTTCCTGGAGGTAATGAAAATGGATCTCTTATTAATCGGTAATTTCATCGCTCAACTCAGAAAACAGAACGGGCTTACTCAAGAGCAGCTTGGAGAACAGATCGGCGTTACGAACAAAACTGTTTCCCGTTGGGAAACAGGCGTATATATGCCCCCGGCAGATGCCTTGATGAAAATGAGCGAACTCTTTGGCGTTACGGTCAATGAACTGCTCAGCGGCAAAAGACTCTCCGAACAGGAATACATGGTTGCCGCAGAGAAAAATCTGAACCAGTTGGTAAAATCAAGTGTATTCGACCATAAAGACAAGATTGAGTACTTCAAAAAGAAATGGCTGAAAGAGCATGTTGCGATCATGGCGCTCATTGGCATTTGTATTATTGCTGTGTTTGCTGCGGGAATAATCATCAAAAACAGTTTGTTGGTAGCAATTATTCCTTTACTGGTCTTTACAGCACATGGCTGGAGGAATAACTCCATGATGGCATATGCTGAAAAACATGTCTATGATGAGACGGAAAAAGATTAGTTCATTGGGATGTGAAAGCAAAGCACATCTAATAAAGCGCATCTGATCTGACTTGGTGTGAAGAATAACGATTAACCTTTTTTGTTGAAACAGCAATCTTTAGCCATACCCCAGTAAAATCAAGCTTTTCAGCGTTTTAAGGCCGATCTCGGATGCTCCCGGGACCGGCCTTTTTTGTGTTTATGCGGTTTTTTCTACTTTTGGGTTCGTTGGATTGTTCCCTGAGTTCGTTGGATTTATGGGTAAGTTCGTTGGAATATTTGGCAGGTTCGTTGGATTTATGGGTAAGTTCGTTGGATTATCGTTTATTCGGGCACGCCACGGAAAGAAATCCTCGCAAGCATTGGAATCCTGATCCGTGGACAGATAGAATTGCGAGGATTCAA
>ONPF01000052.1 GCA_900319635.1 uncultured Eubacteriales bacterium
TATCCCGCTGAATGAACTGATGAAGCAGGAAACGGCATGACAAAATGCCATGCCGTCCCTGCAAAGACGATAAAACTATCTTACGGGAGTGGGCCCTTGTCCCCGCCCGTTTTGTCGGGCGGGGATGCTTTTCTGAAAACTGAAAACGATTATCAAGCCTTGATCGACTCCAGCAGGGCCTCCACGTTCTTGGCAAGCTCCGCCAGAGCGCCGGGCTGGAAGGGAGAGGGGAAGCCGGCCTCTTCCAGAAGATCCGTCCAGACCTTCTCACCGCCCTGCTTGGAGAGGCGCAGGTAGCGGGCAAAGGCGTCGTCATAATCCTTGCGGCTGGCAAGCAAAAACTGGAAGGCTGCGGTCTGGGCCAGGCAGTAGTCGATATAATAGAAGGGGCTCTCATAGATGTGCATCTGGTACTGCCAGCGGGTGCCCTTCTCCAGATAGGGCATACCCTCGAAGGAGATGTGGGGGCGGAACTGCTTTTCCAGCTTGAGCCATTCGGCGTCCCGCTCATCCGGGGTCAGATCCGGGTTCTCATAGACGATGTGCTGGAAGGCGTCCACCATGGTGCCGTAGGGGATGAAGGAGAAGCTCTCCAGCGCGTGCATGAACTTGTAGCGCTCCGCGTCCTCACCGAAGAATTCCGCCATGTAGGGCCAGGCGAAAAACTCCATGGACATGGAGTGGGTCTCGGCAGTCTCCATGCCGCCGCAGCCCAGCTCCAGGGCGAAGCGGTTGTCGGCGATGAGATAGGCGTTCAGGGCGTGGCCGGCCTCGTGGGTCACCACGTCCACGTCCCCGGCGGTGCCGTTGAAGTTTGCGAGGATGAAGGGCTGCTTGTACTTGGCAAACTCGGTGCAGTAGCCGCCGCCCCACTTGTTCTTGCGGGAGTCCACGTCGAAGGCCTCGTTTTCCAGCATCAGGTCGATGAAGTCCCCGGTCTCCTTGCCCATGGCGTGGTACATCTTCTTCGCGGAGGCGAAGATCTCCGCCTTGCCGAAGGGCTTGGGGTCGCCGCCGGGCATGATGACGCCGTCATCGTAGAACATGTACTTGTCGATGCCCAGGCGCTTGGCGTTCTCGCTGCGCAGCCGCGCCACCACGGGCACGATGTCCTTCAGGACGTTCTGGCGGAAGTTCGCCACCTTCTCCTGGTCGTAGCAGAGGCGGCCCATGCGGTAGTAGCCCAGCTCCACGAAGTTCTTGTAGCCCATCTTTTTGGCCATCCGGTCACGGACATGCACCATCCGGTCAAAAATGCTGTCCAGCTCTTCCTTGTGCGCCTCCAGGCCGCGACCCAGCACCTCAAAGCACTCCTTGCGGGTCTGGCGGTCGGCGTCCTTGGCGTACTTCATCAGCATGGCCCGGGGCAGCTTCTCGCCCTTCCACTCAAACTCCATGGCGGCCATCAGATCGGAGTACTCGCGCACCAGCTTGTTCTCCTCCACCATGTCCTCAATGATCTCGTTGGACATGCTCTTGCGCTGTACCTCCATGGACTGGAACAGCACGGGGGAGAGGGCCTCCTCCAGCTCCTTGCGGAAGGGGGAGTCCAGCAGGGCGGAGGCGTACTCCACACTGTAGTTGCCAACGGTGGGGCCGATCTCGTCGTAGTACTCATTCTCGGCCACATAGAAGGGATCCACGGTGTTGATGGTGTAGCGCATGCTGGCCAGGCTTGCGTTGGTGGCAAACTCCAGCTCCATCTTCAGGTAGTCCTCCCGGGCGGCCAGAATCTCCTCCACGCTCTTGGCGTTGCGGATGCGGGGGATCACATCCTCCATCACGGCCTTGACTTCCTCCAGGGTTACGCGGCGATAGGGCAGTTCGGAAACTTTCATGCGTGTACGTCCTTTCTATCGTTATTTGCGGTGTGATTCCTGGCCTCACTATACACCGGAACGCGCCGCTTTGCAATCCCGGATTTCCCGGCCTGCAAGACAAAAAAGCGCATGACGAGCCCACACGCAAATTCCTATTGACAGGCTGGGGATTCTGTGTTATGCTATTAGCAGTTAAAGAACTCTAACTCACGAAACGGAACAGAGACCGCCCCGCGGCGGCTTTCTTTCAACATGGGAGTTAGAGAAATCTAACCAAAGAAAAGAGGTGCGGCCATGAGCGTTGTGATCGTAGGCGGGAATGAGTGCATGGAGCGGCGCTACAAGGATCTGTGCGCGAGCTATCAATGTCAGGCGAAGGTGTTCACCAAGCCCCGGGGCGGGCTGCGGGACAAGCTGGGCAGCCCGGATCTGATGATCTTTTTTACGGATACCATGTCCCACAAAATGCTCCACGGCGCCATGAGCGAGCTGCGCGGGCAGGGGACCGTCATCGAGCACAGCCGCAGCAGCTCTCTGTCCGCCCTGCGGAATATTCTGGAGAAGCACGCGGGATAATAGATATCAATTGCGAAATACATTTCGCAATTGAGAACTCGCGCTTATCGCAGCGGCTTAAGGCCGCTTTGGTCGGCGCGAGGCCTCGCACAGCTCGGCTTAGGGTGTTTTTGAGGCGGCAAAGCTGCCTCAAAAACGGATTGGTATTTCCTTCGCGGCAAAAATCGAAGCTTGGCTGCGGCTTTCACAATGGAGAAGAACCACACGGAAGGGAGGGGAGCGCATGTCGGACGAGCTGGTGGTGCGCTGCTGCGCGCCGACGCTGGCGGGCATCAAGACCGGCAGCATCTTTTCCTGCCCCTATGAGAGCGAGAAGAGGCTTTTTGACGAGATCCGCGGCCTGAACCGCCGCCTGGTGCCCGCGGGGCTGCGGGTGCTGCCTCTGCGCTGGCGGGGCGGCAAGGCGCTTTTGTATGTATTCCGCCCGGCCTGCCTGCGCCGGGATCTGACCGGGGAGGACGCCCAGCGCCTTCTGCGGGAGAACGGCTACGCCGGCATGGGCTGCGAGGCCTGTATCGCCCGGCTGAGCCGCCGCCTGCGGGAAAACGAGGACTTTCCCCACGAGATCGGCCTCTTTCTCAGCTATCCGCCGGAGGACGTGCGGGGCTTCATCGAGAACCGGGCGAAGAACTATAAATTCATCGGGTATTGGAAGGTCTACGGCGACGAGGACAAAGCGCGCCGCGCCTTTGCACGATACAAAAAATGCACGGACTGCTACTGCCGCTTCCTGGAGGCGGGCTACGCCCTGACGGATCTGGCGGTGGCGGGCTGAAAGAAAGGACGGAAAGAATCATGAAGAAAATCGCGGTTGTTTACTGGAGCGGCACCGGCAATACCGAGGCCATGGCCAAGGCGGTGGTGAAGGGCGCCCAGGGCGCCGGCGCAAGCGCCACCCTCTGCACCCCGGTGGATTTCAGCGGGGCGGAGGTCGCCAAGTACGACGCCATCGCCTTCGGCTGCCCCGCCATGGGCAGCGAGATGCTGGAGGACAGCGAGTTCGAGCCCATGTTTGAAGACTGCAAGGGCGCCCTCCGCGGTAAGACCATCGCCCTCTTCGGCTCCTACGGCTGGGGCGACGGGGAATGGATGCGCTCCTGGGAGGACGACTGCAAGACCGCCGGCGCGGTGCTGGCCTGCGACAGCGTCATCTGCAACGACGCCCCGGACGACGAGGCCCTGGACGCCTGCAAGGCCCTGGGCGCCGCCCTGGCGTAACTGCCTTTGTGATCTGATTCCTGTGAGGAAAGCGGCTCCGCCCGAAGCCGCTTCAATGTGTAGACAAACCCCAAAGCATGTCATTGCGAGCCAGTGCGCACACTGGCGTGGCAATCCGTTCTTCTTCAAAAAGCCCGTGTTTTCAAGGCTTTCAGGTTACGGATCGCCACACCAGTGACATCGGTCACTGGTTCGCG
>ONPF01000029.1 GCA_900319635.1 uncultured Eubacteriales bacterium
CGCAGAGCATAATGGAGATATATGGTCAAGGGAAGCAACGAAGCATGGCGCAATTCTGACCGGAAAGATTCAAAGATTTCTATTAGGTGTTAGTATCAGGCCGCCTGCTCCTCAATGCCCGCCGCGTCCAGCATGTCCTGGATGCTGATGCCGTAGCCCCGGGTGGGGTCGTTGACGAAGACGTGGGTCACCGCTCCCACCAGCTTGCCGTCCTGGAGGATCGGGCTGCCGCTCATGCCCTGGACGATGCCGCCGGTCAAGGCGCGCAGTTCCGGGTCGGTGACAGAGAGCATCACATGCTCGCCGGCGCTGTCCCGGTAGAGGCGGGTGATGCGCACCTCAAACTCCCGCACCTCCCGGCCGTTCACCGTGGTCAGGATGCTGGCGGGGCCGGTGCGAAACTGGCCCACCTCCACCGTCCGGCTGCCTAGAGGCGCCGTCGCCCGGCCGTAGATGCCGCAGTCGCCGTTCTGCTCCACGCTGCCCAGCACCCGGCCGCCGGTAAAGTCGCCGTTCAGCGCCCCGGGCGTCCCCGGCTCGCCGGAGGTGACGCCGGTAATCTCCGCCTCGGTGATGCTGCCGGTGCCCACGTCCACGCGGCAACCGCTGGTATCGTCCCGGATGCTGTGACCCAGGGCGCCGTAGATGCCGGTTTCCGGGTCGCAGAAGGTGACGGTGCCGATGCCCGTCACCACATCCCGCAGCCAGAGCCCCATCATCCACTGTCCGTCTTTGGAGAGCGCCGGCTGCACGAAGGCCAGCAGCTCCCTTTCCTCCCGGCGGATCGTGAGCTCCACGGTGCGCCCTTCTGCCTCGCCCACGGCGGCGATCAGCTCCGCCGCGCTGTGGAGCTCCCGGCCGTTGGCCTGCAGGATGCGGTCGCCCTCCTGCAGCCCCGCGTCGGCGGCGGGGCGGCGGCTGCCCTCGGCCGTCTCCACCTCGCCCACACCGGACACCAGCACGCCCTCGGTCTGAATGCGGATGCCGATGGCCTGCCCGCCTACGATCAGCTCCTGGGCGAAGGCCGCGATGGGGAAGACCGCAGCCAGCAGCAGGCAGCCCAGAGCCGTCAAAATGCTTTTTTTCATAAAAATCACCCTCCGCGCACAAAATCTGCACGAGAGCAGTATGTGCGCGAAGGGCGATTTTAGCGTTGGAAGGTTTTCGCTGTTGCAAAAAAGTCCGAAAACTCCGCTTTTTCCAATTTTTTCATGAAAAAACGGGGGACGCAATCGCGTCCCCCGTCTTCTGAAAACTGAAGCCTGAATTCTGACTTACTTCTCCACAATGTGGACGTTGACGTGCTCGTAGCTGAACTTGACACCGTGGGCGGCAAAGCTCTCGCGGACGTTCTCGTTCAGATCGAAGTACACGCTCCAGTAATCCGCGCCCTTGCACCAGACGCGCACCACATACTCCACGGTGCTGCCCTTGTAGTCCAGCAGGCGGACGAAAGGAGCGGGATCCTGCAGGATGCGTTCGTCCTTAGCGATGGCGTCGGCGATGGCGGCCTTCACTTCGTCGGTGGTGCACTCATAAGAGGTGGTGAAGGTGCGGTCCACGCGGCGCAGCTCCTCGCGGCTGTAGTTGTTGACGGCGGAGGCGGTCACATCGCTGTTGGGGATGGAGACGGCCACATTGTCCAGGGTGTCCAGCTGGGTGTAGAAGAGGCCAACGGTCTTTACCAGGCCGCTCTTGCCCGCCACTTCCACGAAGTCGCCGGCGGCGAAGGGCTTGGTGACCAGCAGGGTCAGGCCGGAGAAGAGGTTCGACAGGATGTTCTGCACGGACAGGGACAGGGCCAGGCCGACGACGCTGACCAGGGCAACCAGGGAGCTGGTGTTGATGCCGAGAGCGTTTGCCACAATGATCAGGGCGATGACCCACAGCACCGCCTTGATGGCGGAGGTGACGAAGCCCCGCAGGGTGGCGTCCAGCTTCTTGGACTTGCCCAGGGCCTTGTTGGCGATGGCGGTGACGATCTTGATAAAGACAAAGCAGATCACCAGGGTCAGAATCGCGGACAGGATGCTGGAAAGGGAAATGTCGCCGATCTTAAACTTGCTGAGGGTGTCGAAGATGGAATCTCTTGCGCCTTCCGCGGCAGCGGCGCCGACTGCGCCAACGTCTGTTTCCAGGAAAATGTTCATGTGTTTCTCTCCTTTTTCTTCAATTTCGTGCTGTTTCCGGATATGTTAGCTTTTTTGCACACGAATGATCAGCGGCTGCCCAGATAGCCCTCCAAAATCAGGCTGGCGGCCACGGCGTCCACGCTCTTGCGGTGGACGCGCTCTTTTTTTCCGGCGGCGTGGAGGATGGCGTGGGCCTCGATGCTGCTGCGCCGCTCGTCCCAGAGCACCACGGGAAGGCCGGCGTCCTTTTCCAGCAGCGCCTTGAACTCCCGGCTCTTCTCCGCCCGGGGGCCCTCCGTGCCGTCCATATTCCGGGGAAGTCCCAGCACCAGGGTGCCCACCTCCCGTTTTTTTGCCTCCTCGGCGATGCGCAGGCTTGCCCGCTCCATGTTCCATTCGTTCATGGTCCAGGCCTCCCCGGCGATCATCCCCAGCAGATCCGACACCGCTAGCCCGATCCGCTGGTCGCCGTAGTCGATTGCCATGACACGCATAGGCATCCCCTCCTTTCTCTTGCTTCCCCCTCCGGGGGAAGTGGCGCGAAGCGCCGATAGGGGTCCCTCGTCAACGGATACCCCTTCCGTCATCCGCCTCGCGTGAGATCGGCGGACGACACCTCCCCCCGAGGGGGAGGCAAGTCACGTCAGCCCGAAGCAGGCCCGCACCGCGCCCGCCATGTAGAGCGAGCCCACCGCGCAGGCCATGCCGTCCTCTCCCGCCTGCTCCCGGGCGGTCTCCACCCCATCGGGGATGCTTTCGCAGACGGTGACGGGCTTGCCATAGCGTTCGAGGAATTTCCCCAGCTCCGCGGCAGGCAGCGCCCGCTCGCTGTTGGGGGTGACGCAGACCCAGGCGTCCGCCGCCTCGTTCAGAATGTCGAACAGAGCGGGATAGTCCTTGTCTCTCAGCACGCCCACCAGCAGCACCCGGCGGCTCTCGGGGAAGTAGTGCAGAAGATTCCGGCGCACGCTCTCGGCGCACTGGGGATTGTGCCCCCCGTCCACGATGAAGGGCGGCTCCTCCGACACCGGCTCAAAGCGGGCCGGCCAGGCGGTGGCGTAGAGCCCGTGCTCCACGGCGTCGCGGGGAATCCGCCAGCCCCGGCGGCGCAGCACCTCCACCGTCTCCAGCACAACGGCGGCGTTGCGCAGCTGATGGTCGCCCAACAGGGCGAGGGCGTAGGGCTCGCCCCTGTAGGTGAAGCTCTGCCCCTCCAGACTGTCAAACTCCGGCACGAGCTGGGAAAAATCCGCGACGTGCAGCCCGGCGCCCACTTCCCGCGCCTTCTGCCGGAAGACCTCCAGCACGCTCTCCTGCTGCTGATAGGCCACCGCCTCGCAGCCGGGCTTGAGGATGCCGGCCTTCTCCGCCGCGATCTGCTCCAGGGTGTCCCCCAGCACGGCGGTGTGATCCAGACCGATGTTCATGAGCACGGCGGCCTCCGGCGCGGCGATCACGTTGGTGGCGTCGAGCCTTCCGCCCAGCCCCACCTCCAGCACCACGATGTCGCAGTGCTCCTCGGCAAACCACAAAAGCGCCGCGGCGGTGATGAGCTCAAACTCCGTGGGGTGATCTTCCATGGCCTCCGCCAGGGGGCGGATCCGGGTCACCAGATCGGCCAGGGCCTCGTCCGAAACGGGCTCGCCGTTTATCTGCATCCGCTCGTGGAAGCGGAAGAGATAGGGGGAGGTGTAGAGCCCCGTGCGGTAGCCCGCGGCCTTGAGGATGGAGGCCAGCATGGCCGCGCAGCTGCCCTTGCCGTTGGTGCCGGCGATGTGGATAAATTTCAGCCGATCCTGGGGTCTCCCCAGCTTGTCCAGCAGGGCCTCCGTCCGCTCCAGGCCGGGCTTGGAGCCGAACCACTGGGTCCCGTCGATATATTGAAGTGCTTCCGTAATATTCATAAGCCATCTCCTTGGTGCGCCCAGTATACCACGTTCCCGCCGCATAGGCAACAAAAAAGGCGGGAGACACGAAAAAAAGCCGGATTTCCCGCAAAAAACTGTTGACCGCGGGATTGGGCTGTGCTATAATCCGTTTTACCTGTCGGACGAGAGGTTTCTTTTTGCGCGCTTTTTTCCGCGCAGACGGAAGTCCCGGCGTTCCATACAGGGAGGCAATGCTCACGAAACGTGAGTAAATAAAATAGGAGGTGCCGAAAAATGGCTGCAGGCGCAAGAGTAAAAATTACCCTTCGTTGCGACGAATGCAAGCAGAGAAACTACAACACGGTCAAGAACAAAAAGAACACGTCTGACCGTTTGGAGCGGAGCAAGTACTGCCCCTTCTGCCGGAAGCATACCAAGCACGTAGAGACCAAGTAACTTCAGAAAGGACGCGTGAAAATGGCTGAAGAAAAGAAAGTTCAGGGCGCACCCGCCAAGGCCGTCACCGCCGTGAAGAAGGACGACACCAAGCCCGGCTTCTTTAAGAGGATCGGGAAGTGGTTCCGCGAGATGAAGAGCGAGCTGAAGAAGGTCGTTTGGCCGACCCCCAAGGCTCTTGTAAAGAACTCTGCCGTCTCTGTGGTGTTCATGCTGGTCTCGGCGCTGGTTCTCTGGGGCGCGGACACGATCGCAAGTCTCGCGGTGTCCCTGCTGTTCAATCTGGTAGGTTGATGAGGCATGGCTGAAGAAGCAAAATGGTACGTGGTTCACACGTACTCCGGTTATGAAAACGCCGTTGCCGCGGCTGTGATGAAGGCCGCGGAAAACCGCAAAATGACCGATCTGATCCGGGAAGTGAACATCCCCATGGAAACCGTCACCGAGTTCACCGACAACGGTGAAAAGACGGTGGAGCGCAAGGTGTTCCCCGGCTATGTGCTGGTGAAGATGATCCTGACGGACGACAGCTGGCACCTGATCCACAATGTGCGCGGTGCAACGGGCTTCGTGGGCTCCGATGGCAAGGCCATCCCCCTGACGGAGCAGGAAATTTACGATCTGGGCGTGGAACGCCGCGAGATCGTGGTAGGCTATGCCGTGGGCGACGAGGTCAAGGTCATTGACGGACCTCTGTCCGGCTTCCTCGGCACGGTGGACGAGCTGGAGCCCGAAAAGAACCGGGTCCGCGTCGTCGTTTCCATGTTCGGCCGCGAGACTCCTGTGGATCTGGAGCTCGACCAGGTCGAAGTCATCAAAGAATAATAAGAAAGAGGTGCTACCATGGCACAGAAAGTAGTAGGATACGTTAGATTCCAGGTTCCTGCCGGCAAAGCGACTCCGGCTCCCCCCGTCGGCCCCGCTCTGGGCCAGTACGGCGTTAACATCGGTCTGTTCACCAAGGATTTCAACGAGCGCACCAAGGCCGACATGGGCCTCATGATCCCCGTTGTCATCACCGTGTACTCCGACCGCAGCTTCACCTTCGTTTGCAAGACTCCTCCTGCCGCCCTTCTCATCAAGAAGGCCTGCGGCATTGAGACCGCTTCCGGCGTCCCCCAGCGGGATAAGGTTGCCACCATCAGCATGGAAGACGTGCGCAAGATCGCCGAGCAGAAGATGCCCGACCTGAACTGCACCGATATCGAGTCTGCCATCAGCATGATCAAGGGCACCTGCCGCTCCATGGGCGTACTCGTCGGCGACTGACCCGGGAGTAACGTGGGAGGATCATCCATCCATTACACCACATTATTAGGAGGAAACAAAAGTGTTTAGAGGTAAAAATTATAAAGAGAGCGCAAAGCTCATTGATAAGCAGGCCCTGTACGATCCCCAGGAGGCTCTGCAGCTGGTCATCAACGCCAGCAAGGCCAAGTTCGACGAGACCGTGGAGCTCCACGTGAAGCTGGGCGTCGACGGCCGTCACGCCGACCAGCAGGTCCGCGGCGCCATCGTGCTGCCCAACGGCACCGGCAAGACCGTCCGCGTCCTGGTGTTCTGCCCCCCCGAGCAGGTTGAGGAAGCCCTGGCTGCCGGCGCCGACTATGCCGGCGGCATGGAGTACGTCGAGAAGATCCAGAAGGAAGCCTGGTTCGAGTTCGATACCGTCATTGCCAACCCCAAGATGATGGGCACTGTCGGCCGTCTCGGTAAGATCCTGGGACCCAAGGGCTTGATGCCCTCCCCCAAGGCCGGCACCGTCACCCCCAACGTCTCCCAGGCCGTGAAGGAAGCCAAAGCCGGTAAGGTCGAGTACCGTCTGGACAAGACCAACATCATCCACTGCCCCATCGGTAAGGTCAGCTTCGGCGCCGAGAAGCTGTACGAGAACTATGTTGCTCTCATCACCGCCATCAACAAGGCCAAGCCCGCCGCCGCCAAGGGCCAGTATATCCGTTCTTGCGTCACCGCCTCCACCATGGGCCCCGGCGTCAAGATCAACGCCCAGAAGCAGCTGTAAGAAAGCGCCTACAGGCAAGAGAAAAACCCCTCCTGATCTTTCGGATCGGGAGGGGTTTTCACATTTGTCAGAGCAATCCATTCTGCATGGAATCCTCCGCCTGCTGATAGGCGGGATTGGGCCGCAGAGACGCCAATTGCGCCTCGGAGTTCTGCACCGCACTACGATTGGTCTGGTTGCTCATAAAGCGCCAGGCTACCCAAATTCCAAGCCCCATGAAGAGCACCCGTTTTACCAATTCTCCTCCCAGTTCGCTCAGCACGCCCGGCTCTGTCAGCAATTGAACGGATCTGGACAGTGCAAATCCCAAAGAAAAGCCGTCCCGAACGAAATAGAACGCCAGCTCCAGAACCACCATCAAAGGCACGGAGATCAGGCTCAGCACCACCACAATGATGATGGAACCCGTGTCCATCTTGCCTTTCAGCAGCTTGTAGCCGAGCATGGCGCAGATGGGGATCAGGGCAAAGAGGATGCTGTAGATCGTTTCGGTGTAAACAGCGGTCAGCAGATTGGGGATCAGCCCGACCAGCGTACCGAGGATCGCGCCGATGAGGCCAAGCAGATAGCTGCCATTGGTCTGGTTTTCCTCGGCCTTCTCCCTGGCCTGCGTTCCCTGCTGCCGGAGGGCTGCGGCGTTTACCGGCTGGTAGTTGAGCACGCCCCGATCCTGGATCAGGCACAGGCTGTCCGGTCTGGCCGCCCCGGAGAGGAAGCAGGTGTCCGCCGGAGCGATTCCGTTTTCCCGCAGCGCCGCAGTGATACTGTCCAGGCGTTCCCGCAGGCGGGGCAGGGCCTCGTCTTTGCCGCCGAAGGAAAGGGAAAAGCTGATCCGATTCTTCGTGTAGCCTTCGGTTCCTCCGATCCTCAAGCCCTTTTCCTTCACCGCGCGAGCCAGCGTCCGGCGCAGCGCCATCGTCGCCTTGTCCAGCCGCACGGCAGCGTCCACATAGTAGATCCTGGCGCTCAGCTTCCGCATCGTGATCGCGTAGCCATTCCAGGTGCCGTAGAAATAGTTGCCAAGGCTCTCGAAGCCCAACTGGGAAATTGCAGAAAGGACGTCCAGTTCTGTTGCCATCTTGTTTTCCTCCTATCTTTCGAATCGCGTTGCATACAGGCCGCTGATGCAGAAGATCAAACATATCATAACATGTTCGCTCCGGAGCGGCAAGCCGTACTTCAGCGGACATCAGAAGCGGCTGGCTTCTCTCTTTCACTGTGCTTTGAGCAGGCCTGTATTATGATAACGTCTGACGGGGCAAAAAGGTTTCAATGCGAAAAAATATTTTTTGCGTGAATTGCAGGGCCTCGCTTCTTCCCCCGCCTTGCGGTGCCCGGAAAACGCTGCGGGCTTTTACTGTTCCTTGCGTTTTTCGACCGCTGCGGAAAAAGCGCATCGCCTTCTTCTACTCTGTACGCAGAAGTTCTAAGGCTCCTTCGTCGCCAAGAACTTCTAGTGTGCCACCGGCAGTGGCGGTGCGCTTTTCCACTGGCAGCGCGAAGCCCATGAACGCCTTGCGGTGCCCGAAAAAATGTTCGCGCATTCGCTTGCTCCATTTTTTCGACCGCTGCGGAGATTGCGGCCTCGCTTCTTCTGCCACTGGCAGCGCGAAGCCCATGAACGCCTTGCGGTGCCCGAAAAAATGTTCGCGCTTCGCTTTGCTCCATTTTTTCGACCGCTGCGGAGATTGCGGCTTCGCTTCTTCTGCCGCAGGCAGCGCGAAGCCGCAATCCTTAACTTTCCCTAATTTTGTAACTATTTTGTAGACATTTGGGGGAGGCTGTGGTATACTACCTGTGATTTCCTTAGAAAGGAGTTTTTGCTATGAAAAACAAGTCCGAAAAAGATCGGATTTCCGCAGTTCTGTTTATCATCGTCTTCCTGCTGGTGGTCGTGATCGTGATCATGGTGCTCAAGACGCTGGACAAGAAGGACGAGCCCCAGACGGAGGATCCTACGATTGCCACCCAGAATTATCAGCCCCCCGTGGTGTTGCCGGACAATAACGTCCAGGTAGTGGATCCCAACGCTACCCCGAACCCCTATGAGCCGGTGAGCGTCCTGCCCGGCAGCAATCAGGGCAGCAGCGGCGGCCAGACCACCGGCGGCGGTCAGGGTACGGCGACCAGCACGACGCCCACCCAGCAGCAGGTTCCCGCCCCGGCGCCCACCACGGCGCCCGCCACCACGCCGGCTCCCGCACCCGCGCCCACGCAGGCTCCCGCGCCTACCCAGACTCCCGCCTTTGTCCCCGTCGCGCTGAACAGCGGCAGCTTTGAGTCGGACACCAACACCGGTCTGAACATCCGCGCGGAGTGGAGCGCCAAGACCGTGAACGACACGCAGGTTGAAGTCACCGTGACGGTCTTCTGCCTGCACCAGACCCTCCACACCGGCGCCTACAACCCGGTGAACATCATGGTGGACGGGCAGTACGCCACCGCGGAGGCCAAGAAGATCGACAGCGACTCCTACGACGCCCAGAAGACCGAGATCGCCTCCCGCACCTTCACCATCGACCTGTCCCAGGGCTCTTCCAAGACCTTCTGGGTGAACGTGGAATGGGAGTACGGCGGTACTTACAGCGGCGTGCGGCTGGACTCCATTGAGTGCGGCGGCAATGTCACGCTGACCCGGTAATACAAGTTCCGATTGACGAAACGGCAAGCTCAAGGTACAATGAGCTTGCCGTTTTTACATTGCCTCCCCTGAACGGGAGAGGGGGACCGCGCCGCGGTGGAGGGGTTTCTCTTTCCGGCGCCGTCCGCAAAAAAGCAGAAAGAGAGAGGGCCTATGCGCACACAGGAACAAGTCAACGAAATCGTCCGGCTGCTGCTGGAGGAATACCCGGAGGCCAGCTGCACCCTGGACTACGGCAAGGCCTATGAGCTGCTCTTCTCCGTGCGTCTGGCCGCCCAGTGCACCGACGAACGGGTGAACCAGATCACCCCCGCCCTCTTCGCCCGCTTTCCCACCCTGGAGAGCTTCGCCGAGGCGGACGTGCAGGAGGTGGAGCAGTATGTCCACTCCTGCGGCTTCTTCCGCGCCAAGGCCCGGGATATCGTCGCCTGCGCCCAGGTGCTGATTTCCAAGCATGGCGGCCAGGTGCCCCGGACCATGGAGGAGCTGACCGCGCTGCCCGGCGTGGGACGCAAGACCGCGAACCTGATCCTGGGGGACGTGTTCCGGGTGCCGGGCTCCGTGGTGGTGGACACCCACTGCATCCGGCTCTCCAACCGCCTGGGACTGGTGGACAACCTCAAGGATCCCCCCAAGATCGAGGCGGCGCTGCGGAAGATCCTGCCGCCGGAGCGCTCCTCGGACTTCTGCCACTGCATCGTGCTCCACGGCCGGGCGGTCTGCGACGCACGGAAGCCCAACTGTGAGGCCTGCTGCGTCAAGCACCTGTGCCAGTATTTCTCGGGCTGAACCTTGTAGGGGCGGCTATCAGCCGCCCGCGCTCCGCCCTTGCCCCCAAAAAAGGTGGGAAGGGATACCCATGAACCGACAGCGCTCCGCCATTACCACTCTGTGATCTAACAAACCCCTCAGTCTGCCGCCTTCCGTGAGACGGCGTCAGACAGCTCCCCTTAGGCAGGGGAGCCAAATTTGAAAGGAGATCGTAATATGACCAACCAGCAGAAACTCAAAAAGCTCTTCGGCATCCTGGACGAGATCCAGTCCTATGGCCACGCCATCGGCAAGCTCAGCTTCGACATGGAGTGCTGCGCCCCGGAGGAGGGCATCGAGCCCGCCGGCCGGGACATGGCCGTGCTGGGCAAGCGCGTCCACAAGCTGACCCACAGCAAGACCTACGAGAAGCTGATCCGGGAGCTGCATGAGAACGACGAGGGCCTGACGCCCGTGCAGAAGAAGACCGTCGAGCATCTCTACGACTACTGGACCAAGGAAAAGAACATCTCCGCCCAGCTCTCCTACGAGATGGACCTGGCCTCCAACCGGGCCTACGCCGCCTGGCTCAGCGCCAAGAAGGCCAACGACTTCTCCCTGTTCCGGGACGCGCTGGCGGATCTCATCCGCTACACCCGGGTGGCCATCGACCTGCGGGATGAAAAGAAGGCGACGACCTACGACACTTGCCTGGACGACATCGAAAAGGGCGGCAGCATCGCCCAGCTGGACGGCTTCTTCGCCGCGCTGAAGGAGCGGATCGTGCCCCTGCTCCAGCGCATCGTGGCCGAGGGCAAGCCCATCCGGGAGGATTTCATGTCCCGCCCGGTGCCCATCCCCCGGCAGGAGGCCATGTCGAAATATCTGCTGGAGCTGGAGGGCCTGCGGAAGAGCGCCCTGGTGCTGATGACCACCGAGCACCCCTTCACCACCAGCTTCGGCAAGCACGACGTGCGTGTCACCACCCACTACCACGAGGACAGCTTCATCTCCAACGTGTTCACCACCCTCCACGAGGGCGGCCACGCCCTCTTCATGCAGAATGAGCCCCAGGAGCTGCACGATCAGCACTGCGCCAACAACATGACCAATGCCATGCACGAGACCATCTCCCGCTTCTACGAGAACCTGATCGGCCGGAGCGAGGCCTTTGTCACCCTGGTGGCCCCCAAGATCCGGGAGCTCAGCGAGGGCGTCTTCGACGACATCACGGATCGGGAGCTCTTCGAGGCCGTGAACGTGGCCCGCCCCAGCCTCATCCGCACCGAATCCGACGAGCTGAGCTACTGCCTGCACATTTTGATCCGCTTCGAGCTGGAGAAGGCCTTCATCAACGGCGAGATCACCGTGGACGAGATCCCGGCCCTCTGGAACGCCAAGTACAAGGAGTATCTGGGGGTGGACGTGCCCGACGACACCCAGGGCTGCCTGCAGGACGTGCACTGGTCCGGCATCTCCTTCGGCTACTTCCCCTCCTACGCTCTGGGCAACGCCTACGGCGCCCAGATCCTGGCCACCATGAAGAAGGACTTCGATGTGGACGCCGCCGTCGCCGCCGGGGATCTGCTGAAGATCCGCAACTGGCTCATCGAGCACGTCTTCTCCATCGCCTCCCTCACCACGCCGGACGAGTGGATCCGCGCCATCACCGGCGAGGGCCTGAACGTGAACTACTACCTGGACTACCTGGAGGAGAAGTTCACCAAGCTGTATGAGCTGAAATAAGCAGTTTTGAGTTTTGAGCATTAAGAAAAGGACGCAGCGATTTTCGCCGCGTCCTTAGTATATTTTTATTCGGGTGAAATCTCGTCAAGCAGTTCCTTCGCTTGCGTTCGAAGTGTTGCCTCATCGCTTTCGGCTAACAACTTTTCCAAACGATCTCTTTCCTCCTCTTGCAGCCCCCTTACATTTCTCTTCATGTATTCCTTCATTCCGTCGTCAGTACTAAACTGGAGGGCATAGAGCAACACGAAAGAAAGATTTGGCCGCGGATGTTCCGGCTTTGCTTTTTGTTTTTCCGACTTTTCATTCACTTCTTTGGCTGTTTCCCTGCTTATCTGCTCTTGCCTTGCTTCTTCTCCATCACCATCTATCGGAAAGTGATCCCTTTCGTCCTCTTCAGCAACGGGAGGCTCTTCCTGTTCTTCTTCACTTTGGACAACAATTCCGTCACTCTCAATCATCGTCCCCCGTTCGCCGCAGCGCGGGCAAACCTTTTTCCACTCTTTACTAAACGTTTTGCAGTTTGTGCAAAAGTAATGTGTGCGTTCTGTTTGGGCCTGCTTTATGAGATTACTTCTACACAAAACTATAACCAGAGAGACCAGGGGGGTAACAAGAAAACAGAGGAAAAAATAGCCCCAAAAACTCCGCCCCTTTTTTCGTGCAATAAAGGCTGGTATAAGCGCAAGCGCTGCAATAAAAACTAATGTTTCATCATTAATTTTGCTTTTTCCTTGAGAGGAGAGTTTTGTTTGCTGCGTGGGCGTCGTGACGTTGTCGAAAGATACGCTATCCACGATTTCTTCCATTTGTATTTTTGCTGAAGGCGTAAAATCACGATTATATGAACGAAAAGAGACTGCAATCCATTTCCCATCGAGCGCTGTCTGGAATTGACGCGCATAAACTTTTACCCCGCTATCTGTTTCTACATAAACCACGTCAATAACGCAATATTTTGTTATTGAAGTGTTGTGTATCTTCGTGCTGTACACATCAAGGCCACTATTTTCCAGGCTGTCTCTATTCATCTCTATCAAAGAGAGCAAATCCGAATCGGTGAGTTCATTGAAATATGGACCATTGTACCCTGTCATTGTGATTTCTAATAGATACTCTTGTTCAGGTTTAAAGTTTATTGCCCATAAATATATATTCCCCTCCTGAAACATGCGGATTAATTCATCCCTTGTGACTCCAGAAGCAGCCAGCCTCGGGTCATCGGCACGAATATCTCTAGTAAGCACCGTCCAATCAGAAGGGATTATAATGCTCATTTTCATCTCGTCAACGTAATATCTGCTTACATCGTCTCCATAGGCAACTGCAGTTGCCGAAGCAAGCGAAATGGATATTAGAATTACTAAAAAAATTGGTAGCACTTTTTTCATAATATACCTCCACAGAGAAAAACTCTGCTTAATTGTTGATAATTCTATTATAAATATGAATCAATCCTATGTCAAGTTGACTTCCGTCCTGTGGTCTGTTTTCGTTTCGTCGCCTATCGGCCATATTAAGGTGGGTGGTGAACAAAAATGGAGTTGGATTATTCGGAAATCGGTAGACGGATTGCGCGGCGGCGGAAAACTCTTGGCCTGCGGCAGGTCCAGGTCTGCGAACGGGCGGGGATCAACGATAAATACCTGTCCGCTATTGAGCGGGCGGTTTCTATTCCCTCTCTTGAGGTGCTGATGAAGCTGGCCATCGCGCTGGAGACCACCCCCGACGAATTTCTGGTGGGAAGCATTCGCAGAGACAGCGAAGATTGGCGTGGTGCAGCTGAATTATTACGCGGTATGGACGCCAGACAGCTTGCTCTTGCCAGAAGTCTGTTAACCTGGCTCAGAGAGCAGACGCTTTAGCGCTGTCTGCGGGTCGTCGAGGACGCCGACCCCTACAGGTTGAAATTGAATCTTCACAGATGCAGCAAGGACGCAGCGAATTCGCTGCGTCCTTTTCCTTTATATTCTTTTGCAGAAATGCTGGTGCGGGCGTGGGGTTTACGCTCCATTCTCCACGATCACAAACTGATGCAAATAAATCAGATCCCCGTTTTTCATGCGCAGGACCCAGCCCAGCTCATTCTCCCGCCAGCGTTCGTCATAGCTTATCGCCACCGACGCCGCGGCAAAGGGCCGGCTCCCGTCCCGGGGCACGCCGTCAAATTCCGGCGGCTCAAATTCCGGCAGGCTCCCCACGCGGATGTCCACATACTTGATCTGCTCCGCAAAGGCCGCGCCGTCCGCCAGAGTTCCGCCCTCCGGCACGGCGCAGAGCGAGCTGACGAAGCTGCCCCTTCCTCTCTCCGGGATCGTGAAGAAGACTTTTTCGCGGGGCTGGGCATCCTCCGCCGTCTTTGCAGCACTGAGGAAAAGGCGGTAGCGCACGCCGTCCTCTGCGGTGTACTGCAGCTCTACGGCCGGTGCGCCGGCGTTGCTCACCCGCTTCTCATCCTCGATGTACACATACTGGTGCAGATAGATGACGTCCCCGTTTTTCATGGTCAGCACCCAGCCCAGCTCATTCAGCCAGCAGTGCCTGTCATACCGCAGCGTCACCGCCGCCGCGGCAAAGGGCAGCGCGGCGTCATAGGCCGCCTCGCCGTGCTCCAGCGCATCGGAGCCCTGCAGCTCTGCCGTGAGGATATCCACATGATCGATCAGCTCCGCGAAGGCCGCGCCCTCCGCCGGGGTCCCGTCCTCCGGCACGGCACAGAGCAGAGAGACGGCCCTGCCCGCTCCGCTCTCGGGGACGGAGAGGTGGATCCGTTCGCAGGGCTCGGCCTCCTCCGTCTCCGCAAAGCTGAGATAGAGGCGGTAATTCACCCCGTCCTGGGCGGTATACTGCATCTCGGCAAGCGGCTTGCCGGCGTTATAGACCTGGGGCTCATGGCGAAGGCTCCGGCTCCAGAATCCAAGCCCGCCCGCCAGCAGCGCAAGGGCCAGCAGCACCGCGAGGATCGCCCGGCGGCGCTTGGGGCGCGGGGCGCGGAGCTGCAGCTTATCCACCAGCTCCGTCTCGCAGACGGGGCAGAACAGCGCGTCCTCCGGCAGGGCTGCGCCGCAGTTTTTGCATTGCTTCATCTTCTTACTCCAGATCCTCCATCAGATAGAGCACGCTCTTATAGCGCTTTTTGGGGTTGATCTGCGTGCAGCGCTGGACAACGCGCCCCAGTCTCCCCGGCGCCAGCTCCCGGGAGGGGTGCTTGCCGGTCAGCATGAGGTTCAGCAGCACGCCGAGAGAATAGATGTCGGCGCGCCCGTCGGTCTGGGAGATGCCGTACTGCTCCGGCGCGGCAAAGCCCGTGGTGCCGAGCACCACCGTGTCGGTGCGCTGATCCCGCTTCACCACGCGGGAGGCGTCAAAGTCGATGAGCACCGCCTCGTCCCCCCGCAGGAGCACATTTTCGGGCTTCACGTCCCGGTGCACGGCGTCCAGACTGTGGAGCACATAGAGCCCGCGGCAGAGCTGCAGCGCGATAGAGCGGGCTTCTCTGGGAGACAGCGGGCCACCCTCCAGCAGAAAGTCCAGCCCGTCCCCGCTCACATACTCCTCCAGAACGGCGACCCTGCCGTCCTTCTCGGCAAGGTCCAGGATCTTGGGCAGGTTGGGGCAGGCGATGCCCAGGAGCTTGCGGTAGACCTCGCCGCTGCCCTCGTAGCGCCGAAAAATGTAGCGCTTGCCGCTCTTCTTGTGGCGAAGCTGCCAGATGCCGCCCGTCGGGCTGCTTTTCAGTTCTTTTTCCTCGTCAAAGTTCTCGCGGATCAGGCGCAGGAATTCGTCGTACATGGGCACCCCTAAAACCGTATGCAAGCTGCATCGTATTGAAATTCTCGCAAATTCATGTAAAATAGGAACATATTCAGTATATAGCAGTCGAAACCAAAAGTAAAGGAAGCGCAGCATGAAAAAGACAGACGATCTCCGGCAGGAGCTGATGGAAATTGAAGACCTGGATCGCTTTCTCGCCGAGAACGAGGAAGCCTTTGAGGCGGCCGAATGCAGCGCCATGCTGCAGCGGCTGTTTGAAGACGCGGGCTGTTCCAAGGCGGAGCTGGCCCGACGCTCGGGGATGAGCACGGTATATCTGTATCAGGTCTTTTCCGGGCGGCGCAGGCCCTCCCGGGATCGGATGCTCTGCCTCTGCTTCGGGCTGGGCTGCTCCCCGGACACGACGCAGGAGCTGCTCAAAAAGGGCTCTTTTTCTCCGCTCTATGCCAAAAACCGGCGGGACGCGATCATCCTCTTTTCGCTCAACAAGGGCATGACCCTCCAGGAAGCAAACGACCGGCTTTTCCAGGAGAACGAGGAGACCCTGATGTAATACGAATCCCTGAACGGCGCTGTCTCAGAACCTTTTCGTTTTGGGGCGGCGTCTTTTTTCGGCAAAAATTTTCCCCAAACCCGATGCAGCCGGTTAATTGTTTTCACTTTTTTATTGTGATAAGGTAGAAGCAGCTCACGAACCGTGTCAAAAAACGCCGCTGAACAAAGCGCTCCCGGGATCCGTTCAAAAGGCAGCGGCGTACAGGCAGCACGGCTCGTGTCCAAATCATTTTTTGTTTGATGGAGAGGAGAAAGAAAAATGGATCTATTCGGAGATTTCTGGTATGTATGGGTACTGCCCTTTGTCGGCGGCATCATCTGGTATCTGATCACCAAGGCGGCCCGGGGACGGCGGCAAGCTCTGCCAGTGGATCGCCACCAGCTACCACATCGCGCTGCTCTTTGACGCAAACGACGTCTGCACCGGCATCACCCACGAGGTGAAGGTCTGATCGGGTGCTGTTTGACCGAGAACAACGCGCGTAATACGAACGAAGAAAGAAAGAGGGCTTTGGAATATGAAAAAGCTTTTGGCATTGCTCCTGGCCTTGTCCATGATGCTTATCCTGTGCGCCTGCGGTGGGAAGAGCGAGGCGGCGCAGGCTGTAGACGATGCGATCACAGCCATCGGAGACTTTTCACTTGGAAAGGAAGAGGATATCCGCGCAGCACGTGAGCTGTACGACGCCCTGTCCGACAGCGACAAGGAAGATGTGGAAAACCTGGCTCTGCTGGAGGAGCACGAGGGCAAGCTGGATCAGATCTACACCTATATCGAAAAGCTGAGCGATATGAGCAATTATTTCACCAGCTATGATTTCGTCCACGGCATGGAAGCCCTTGAGGCAATGGAGGCGGAGCTGGAGGCGATGGATGCCGACGTCCGGGAGGCGATACTTCTGGTCTCGGCTCACGAAGACGAGGACATTTATGACCTCTTTGAGCAGTTTCGGTCGATCCCGGCGCTGTACTGCGTGAACAACACCCTGTATGCCCAGCCTAATTTTGTAATCTCCTGCCCGATCACTGGCGCCTGGCTGGTGAACGACCATGGCAACTTCGCGGCCTACAACGTGTGGATCACCGACAGCGGCGATATGGACGAAGCGCTTCAGCAGTATCAGGAGTATATCAGCCAGTACACCACTGTGACCACCAACGGCTCGTCCTTCACCTTCCTGGACGAAGACGGGCAGACCTGTACCGTGCTGGATTCGGGCAATGGGATCCTCCAGGTACGAGTCCCGCGCTTTTAACTGACCTCGCCGTGTGAGCAAGGTCGCACAAGAGCCGCCGAGGGTGTCGGCCCCTACATGATACAAAGGACGCTGCGGATTTGCAGCGTCCTTTGCGTTTATTCCTTCCGTATAATACCGATCCTCCGCCCATTTGGCGGGGTTCGCGTCGATATATTCCCAGATCTCCCGATAGTCCGCCTCGCCCCGGATCACGTGCTCGTGGTAGGAGCGCTGCCAAAGTTTCCCCTTCAGGCCCATATCGCGGCATTGATTTGCTGACAGGGATTTCAATGCACCGACGATCCGACCAAGCGTAGGGGCGACCCTTGCGGTCGCCCGAGGTGGGGTCATCGTGCAGATAAAATGGATGTGGTTTGGCATGATCACAAAGGGACTGATTTGGACATCGTATAGTTCCGCTGCGTGCTTTATGCAAGCCGCCACGATTTCACCATAGGGCGAGAGCGTAAGGGACGGGCGACCGCAAGGGTCGCCCCTACGGATCTCTGACAGGATACAGCGCCTGTCCTGCGTGCAGATCGTGACGAAATAAGCGCCGGGGGTGCTGTAATCGTACTGCTGCAGGCGGAGCGGTTTCCGCTTCGGGAGATCTGCCATTTTCGTTTCCCCTATTCAGCAAGGACGCTGCGGATTTGCAGCGTCCTTTGCTTTTTTATTTCCTTTTGCAGAAAACTTGCAGCGGGCGGTTGATAGCCGCCCCTACGGCTCACAGCTCCCCCATCAGCTTCTCCAGCTCCTTAGCAAATTGGCCGATGTGGAGCCCGTCGATGAAGCGGTGGTTGACCTCCACGGAGAGGCCCAGGGTCTCCCGGCCGTTTTCCTCCACGAACTTGCCCCAGGCGATGCGGGGAACGGCGTCGTCCACGTCCAGGTTCCGCTCGTTGGTGAGGGCGGTCACGTCCATCCAAGGCAGGCAGGAGAAGAAGATCATGTCGATCCCCTCCCCGGCAAAGTCGATGAAAAAGTCCTGCTTTTCGCTCTTTTCCTTCGCCGCGGCGCAAAATTCCGCCATCGTCCCCTCGCAGGGCATGGTGACGATCTGAAAGGCCTCGCTGCCGGGCCTCAGATGGGTAAAGCTGGGGCGGCGGCTTGAAAGCTTCACGACCCTCCCGTCGGAGACGGCGTAGGAGAAGGCGTCCACCTGCTCCAGCGCCCGGGTGCAGAGCCAGATCAGGCTGTGATAGAAGGAGAGGCCCCGCTCTTTGGTATAGCGGTGCAGCTTCGTCACGTCCAGCCGGAAGGTGACGGAATAGAAGGGGTTGGAGATGGGCGAGAAGAACTCATAGATCTCCCGCCGGGGCCAGGAGGTGAAGTCAACGGCCTGCATCCTGCTGCTCCCGGATCTTCCGCTTCCAGCACTGGTGGCACATGGCCACATAGCTGTCGTTGCCGCCCAGCATGACCTGGTCGCCCTGGGTGATGATGCGTCCCGTCTCGTCGATGCGGGCGTTGACGGTGGCCTTGCGGCCGCAGGCGCAGACGGTCTTGATCTCCGTCAGAGAATCCGCCAGCTCCATGAGCCGCCGGGCGCCGGGGAAGAAGTGGGTGAGAAAATCGGTGCGCAGGCCGAAGCACAGCACCGGCAGGTTCTCCAGATCCACCAGCTCCCGCAGCTGGTCGATCTGCTCGGGGGTGAAGAACTGGGCCTCGTCGGCGATGATCACGTCGTGCTTGCCGGCGGCATGGTAGGCCTCCTCGATATTCTGCTCCGGGGTGATGACCTGGGCCTTCGCCTCCAGGCCGATGCGGCTGCGGATGACGTCCGCGCCGTCCCGGGTGTCGATGCTGGGCTTGATGAGCCAGACGGACATACCCAGCTCCTCATAATTGAATTTGGTGATCAGCGCCTGGGCGGACTTGGAAGAGCCCATGGCACCGTATTTGAAGTATAATTTCGCCATTTCAATCTCCTTCTTTATAGCCTCCCCTGCCTAAGGGGAGGTGTCATCCGCCGTCCCCCGCAAGGCGGATGACGGAGGGGTATTTCTTTCCTTGTTGGCTCTCCTTGCGCAGGGGAGGCATCCGGGCCGCCGAGGGCGGCGGCCCCTACAGATATTTTATTTCTTCAAATGCGCCCGAACGCGCTCGATGACCATCTCCAGCGCCACCTGGTTGTGACCGCCCTGGGGGATGATCACGTCCGCCCGGCGCTTGGAGGGCTCCACGAACTGCTCGTGCATGGGCTTGACCGTGTTCAGATACTGGTCGATGACGCTGTCAAGGCTGCGGCCCCGATCCCGCACGTCCCGCACGATGCGGCGCAGGATGCGCACGTCCGCGTCGGTGTCCACGTAGATCTTGATGTCCATTTCTTTGCAGAGCTCCAGACTCTCGTAAATCAGGATGCCCTCCACGATGATGACCCGGGTGGGCTTGATGAGCACGGTCTTGTCCGTCCGGTCGTGGATGGAATAGTCGTACACCGGGCAGAGGATGCTCTTGCCCTGCTTGAGCTGGCGGATATGCTCCAGCATCAGATCGGTGTCGAAGGCGTTGGGGTGGTCGTAGTTGAGCTTGGTGCGCTCCTCATAGGGCATGTCGTGGTGCGCCTTGTAATAGTTGTCGTGGTGGACCACGGAGACCTCTTCTCCAAAGGCCTGGATCAGTCTCCGGGTGATGGTGGTTTTGCCGCTGCCGGTGCCGCCGGCGATTCCGATGACCATGATGTCCTGCATAGCTCGTCCTCCGTCGCAACAAGTTTCGGCGTCATTCGCCTTTTTCACCTTATCATATCATAGTTCGCGCTCCGTTTCAATTTGACTTTTCACTTTTTCTCCTATATACTGAAAAACAACAGCGAAACACGAAAAAGACTTAAAGGAGGTATCCCTATGCCTATTCCCACCCCCCATATCAACGCCAAAAAAGAAGATTTTGCCAAAACCGTCCTCATGCCCGGCGATCCCCTGCGGGCCAAGTTCATTGCCGAGACCTTTCTTACCGACCCGGTGCTGGTGAACAACGTCCGCGGCGTCCAGGGCCACACCGGCACCTGGAAGGGCGTGCCCGTCACCGTCATGGCCTCCGGCATGGGCATCCCGTCCATCGGCATCTACAGCTGGGAGCTCTTTAACTTCTACGATGTGGACAACATCATCCGCATCGGCTCCGCCGGCGCGCTGCAGGACGACATCAAGCTCCGGGACATCGTCATCGCCCAGGGAGCCTGCACCAACTCCAGCTATGTGAAGAGCTTCGGGCTTGGGGAGCTGGCCACCTACGCCCCCATCGCCGACTTCACCCTGCTCTCCAAGGCCGTGGAGGCCTCCCGGGAGCACGGCATCGCCCCCCATGTGGGCAACATCCTGTCCTCCGACCCCTTCTACGCCCCCGAGGGTCACGGCAAGAACGACGAGTGGAAGCGCATGGGCGTGCTGGCCGTGGAGATGGAGGCCGCCGGCCTCTACGCCAACGCCGCCTACGCGCACAAGCGGGCCCTCGCCATCTGCACCGTTTCCGACCACCTCTACCGCCCCGAGGACAACCTCTCCGCCGAGGAGCGCCAGAGCAGCTTCACCCAGATGATGGAGATCGCCCTGGATACCGCGGTGAAGATGGCCCAGCTTTGAGCCTTTTCATTTTTTGAACATTTTGGGGAAATAATAGCCGAGCTGTAAGAAATTATTCCCTTGAAAAGCGCAGTTTTTGTTGAATTTTTTCCTTGATATGCGGCAATGCGCATGTTATAATAAAATGCGGTGCGGCGGACTGCCGCCCCGGAATCAATCCACCCAATATTATTTATGGAGGAAAGAAAATGAAAAAGATCCTTGCGCTGCTTCTGGCTCTGTGCATGATCTTCGCTCTGGCCGCCTGCGGCGAGACCCAGACCGAGGAGAAGACCGAGGAGCCCGAAACCGAGACCACCGAGCCCGAGACTGAGACCACCGAGCCCGAGACCGAGACCACCGAGCCCGAGACTGAAGAGTCCGACGTCCGCGTCGCCATGATCACCGACTACGGCGACATCACCGACCAGTCCTTCAACCAGACCACTTACGAGGCCTGCAAGGAGTACTGCGAGGCCAACGGCCTGGAGTTCAAGTACTACAAGCCCGGTTCTGACTCCGACGACGACCGTATCACCATGATCGAGAACGCCATCGAGGAAGGCTTCAATGTCATCGTGATGCCCGGCTACGCCTTCGCTCCCGCCATCGCTGCCACCGCTCCCGAGTATGAAGATGTCCTCTTCATCGCTCTGGACGTCTCTGAGTACGACCTGACCTCCGCTGGTCTGGAGACTCTGCCCGAGAACCTCTACTCCGCTGTTTACCAGGAAGAGCTGTGCGGCTACATGGCCGGCTACGCTGCTGTTAAGCTCGGTTACAAGAACCTGGGCTTCCTGGGCGGCATGGCTGTTCCCGCCGTCATCCGTTACGGCTACGGCTTCGTGCAGGGCGCTGACGCTGCTGCTGCCGAGCTGGGTCTGACCGACGTCACCATCAATTACGCTTACGGCAACCAGTTCTACGGCGACGCTGACATCACCGCCGCTATGGATACCTGGTACGCCGGCGGCACCGAGATCGTCTTCGCCTGCGGCGGCGGCATCTTCACTTCCGCTGCTGAGGCTGCTGCCAAGGTTGACGGCAAGGTCATCGGCGTTGACGTTGACCAGGCTGCCACCATCGACGGCCTGTACGGCGAGGGCATGACCGTTACCTCCGCTATGAAGGGTCTGGCTCCCACTGTTAAGACCATGCTGGCTGCTGTGCAGAACGGCACCTTCAAGGGCGGCGTTGTTGAGAACCTGGGTCTGGTCGGCACCGATCCCGAGGCCAACTACGTCCAGCTGCCTTCCGCCACCACTCAGTTCTCCGACACCTTCACCCTGGAGGACTACCAGGCTCTGGTCGCTGCCATGTTCAACGGCGAGATCACCGTCTCCAACGACATCACTGTCTCCGCTGCTGACCTGGCCACTGTCGTCACCGTCAACGACCTGGGCAACCTGAAGTAATTCACTTCAAACCTTCAAAAAGGACAGACCTTCGGGCCTGTCCTTTTTCTTTTTTCCTCCTTTCTTTTTCCTTCCCGCTTTTTCTTCATTTTTTATTTACAAACGCCCCCTCCTTGTTGTAGAATGATTCTGTGAATGCTAAAAAGGGAGGTCGATACGGTTGGAGAGTCCATACGCAATCGAGATGCTTCACATCACGAAAAAATTCCCCGGCATTATCGCCAACGACGATATCACCCTGCAGCTGAAAAAGGGCGAGATCCATGCCCTTTTGGGTGAGAACGGCGCTGGCAAGTCAACGCTGATGAGCGTTCTGTTCGGCCTGTATCAGGCGGAAGAGGGCATCATCAAGAAGGACGGCGTGGAGGTCAAAATCAACGACCCCAACGACGCAAACGACCTGGGTATCGGCATGGTGCACCAGCACTTCAAGCTGGTAGAATGCTTCTCTGTTCTGGACAACATCATTCTCGGCGTGGAGCCCACCAAGAACGGCTTCCTGCAGAAGAAAGAGGCCAGGGAGAAGGTTCTCGCGCTCTCCGAAAAGTACGGTCTTCAGGTGGATCCGGACGCAATCATTGAGGACATCACCGTCGGTATGCAGCAGCGTACCGAGATCCTCAAGATGCTCTACCGGGACAATGAGATCCTGATTTTCGACGAGCCCACCGCTGTGCTTACGCCCCAGGAGATCGACGAGCTGATGCAGATCATGCGCAACCTGGCTGCCGAGGGCAAGAGCATCCTGTTCATCTCCCACAAGCTGGCCGAGATCATGGCCGTGGCCGACCGCTGCACCGTGCTGCGCAAGGGCAAGTACATCGGCACCGTGGAGACCAAGAACACCACAATGGAGCAGCTCTCCGCCATGATGGTCGGCCGCAACGTCAACTTCCACGTGGACAAGCAGCCCAGCCACCCCGGCGAAGTGATCCTGGACGTGGAACACATGACAGTCGCCTCCAAGGTGCACAAGAAGGACGCGGTCAAGGACGTGAGCTTTAAGGTGCGCGCCGGCGAGATCGTCTGCATCGCAGGCATCGACGGCAACGGCCAGACCGAGCTGGTCTACGGCCTCTCCGGCCTGGAGCCGCTGAAGTCCGGAAAGCTGACCTTCAAGGGTCAGGACATTACCAAGGCTTCCATCCGCAAGCGCTCTACCTCCGGCATGAGCCACATCCCCGAAGACCGCCACAAGCACGGTCTGGTGCTGGACTACCCCCTGGAGTACAACCTGATCCTCCAGCGCTATTTTGAGCGGGAGTTCACCAGCGCCGCCGGCTTCCTCAAGCGCAAGCCCATCCGCGAGTACGCCAACCGCCTCATCGAGGAGTATGACGTGCGCTCCGGTCAGGGCGCCATCACCCCCGCCCGCAGCATGTCCGGCGGCAACCAGCAGAAGGCCATCATCGCCCGCGAGATCGACAAGAATCCGGATCTGCTGCTGGCTGTGCAGCCCACCCGCGGCCTGGATGTGGGCGCCATCGAGTCTGTCCACAAGCAGCTGGTCGCCCAGCGGGACGCCGGCAAGGCGGTCCTCCTGGTCTCCCTGGAGCTGGACGAGGTCATGGACGTGCCCGACCGCATCCTGGTCATGTACGAGGGCGAGATCGTGGGCGAGCTGGATCCCAAGAAGACCACCCAGGAAGAGCTGGGCCTGTACATGGCCGGCGCCAAGAGAGATGAGGTGAAGGCATGAAAAAATTCCTGAAAAACAATGCCGTTCAGTCCCTGATCGCGTCGCTGCTGTGCATCATTCTGGGTCTGCTGATCGGCTACATCGTGCTTCTGTTCATTAACCCCGACGGCGCCTGGGACGCTATCCTGATGGTGCTGAAGAACTTCCTGAAGTCCTCCCTCGCCAAGACCCGCACCAAGCTGTTGGGCGCCACCCTGGTGCGCACCGCGCCGCTGCTGATGTGCGGCCTGTCGGTGCTCTTTGCCTACAAGGTCGGCCTCTTTAACATCGGTGCCGCCGGCCAGTATGTGGCAGGCGTGTGCGCCAGCCTCTATGCCGCGCTGGCCTGGGGCTGGGGCTGGCTGCCCTGCATTCTCTTCGCCGTTGTGGCGGGCGCTGCGCTGGGCGCTATCGTGGGCTTCCTCAAATCCTACTGCAACGTCAACGAGGTTATCTCCGGCATCATGCTCAACTGGATCGCCTTGTATACCACAAACATGATCCTGATGAGCCAAAAGCAGCAGGCAAGCCACTATACCCTGAAGCTGAAGGGGAATGCCGACCAGGCAATTCTCCCCACCCTGGGGCTTGACAAGCTGCTCAAAAATGAGAGAGCCTCCATCGCCATCCCTCTGGCCATCATTCTGGCCATCATCGTCTACGTTGTCCTCTTCCGCACCCGGTTCGGCTACGAGCTGCGCGCCACCGGCAATAACCGGAACGCTGCCAAGTACGCCGGCATGGCGGAGAAGCGCAACATCATCCTGACCCTGGTGATCGCGGGCGGCCTGGCCGGCATCGGCGGCGCCATGCTGTATCTGACCGATATTGAGCAGTGGTCCGTCACCCAGACCTCCGTCCCGGGCATGGGCTTCAACGGCATCGCCGCCACCTTCCTGGGCGGCCTGAACCCCATCGGCACTATCTTCTCCTCCTTCTTTATCCAGCACATCACCGATGGCGGCGCCTTTGTGGACACCACCTACTACTGCTCGCAGATCTCGGATCTGATTTCGTCCATCATCATCTACCTCTGCGGCTTCGTGCTCTTCCTGAAGACCGCCATCAACCGCGGCATCGCCAGAAGCGAGGAGCGGGAAGCGCTGCGGGAAAAGGCTCTTGCTGCTCAAGCGGCTCAGACTGCAAAGCCCGAGAATGTTTCCGCCAATGAGAAAGGAGGCGAGAAGTAATGCTGCTGTTGCTCCAATACACTCTGATCTTTGCTTCCGTTCTGCTTCTTGTGGCTCTGGGCGGCTGCTTCTCTGAGCACTCCGGCGTCATTAACCTGGGTCTGGAGGGCATCATGGTCATCGGCGCCCTGGGCGGCGCCCTGATGATGCGCTGGCTCCCCGCCGGCACCTCCGCCCTTGTCGTCGTTCTTCTGACGCTGCTGGCGGCCATCGTTTTCGGCGTGGTCTACTCGTCGCTGCTGGCTGTGGCCTGCATCAACTTCAAGGCGGATCAGACCATCGTCGGCACCGCGCTGAACCTGCTGGGCACCGCCGGCGCCACGGTTCTTGTGAAGGCCATCAATACCGCTGCCAACCCCAACGATCACTCCGCCACCATTCAGTACATTGAGCAGAAGAAGGCGTTTATCCATTACTTTGGCTCCTTCGAGTTCAACTGGTTTATGGTGATTGCCGTTGTGATTCTGGTTCTGGCCTGGGTCACCCTGTACAAGACCAAGTTCGGCCTGCGGCTCATGGCCTGCGGCGAGCATCCCCAGGCGGCGGCCTCCGTTGGTATCAGCGTGTTCAAGATGCGCTGGTCCGGCGTGCTGATCTCCGGCGCTCTGGGCGGCCTCGGCGGCATCTGCTACATTCTGGCAGGCGTTTCCCAGTGGCAGTTCGAGTACGGCGTGGCCGGCTTTGGCTTCCTGGCGCTGGCCGTTATGATCTTCGGTCAGTGGAAGCCCTGGCGCATCGGCATGGCGGCGCTGCTCTTCGGTTTCTTCCGCGCCCTGTCCAATGTGTACTCCGGCTTCGATTTCCTGACCGCGCTGAACATCCCCGGTACGGTGTACAACATGCTGCCGTACATCGTGTCCCTGATCGTTCTGGCGCTGACCTCCAAGAAGTCCCGCGCACCCAAGGCGGAAGGCATCCCTTACGACAAGGGCATGCGCTAAACCGATTCTATCAAAAAACACGGGAGAGCTTCTCCCGTGTTTTTTGATGTTTCTCCTGCAGGTTCACAAGAAAAAGGGCCGGAAATCCGGCCCTCAAGCTGTCGACACTTTGTCGACAGCTTGAGGGCAAAACTGGGAACTTCCGAAAAAAGTTCCCAGTTTTGCGTAGATTGAACGTGAAGGGGGGCATACCCTCCCCCCTTCACAATCCCCCCATGCGTGTCCCAGTCTGAGGTCCGGATTTCCGGCCCTTTTATTGTGTAGACAAACCGCCAAATATGTCATTGCGAGCCGTAGGGAGCGATCCCCTGATCGCTCCGCCTCTCACCGCTCGATTCACGGAGGCATCTGGGGATGCCTCCCTACGGCGCGGCAATCCGTTCTTCTTCAAAAAAACCTGCGTTTTCAAGGCTTTCAGGGAATGTGGATCGCCCCTAAAGGGACTAAGCACAAAGAAGACTCGGACTTACGCCCTCGGCAATGTGCCGTCGCCACACCGTAGGGACGAGCATTGCTCGTCCGTGAATTCCGGCGCGATGTGGACAGACGGACGACCAATGGTCGTCCCTACCGGTTCGCGATGACAGAATACCAACTTTGTCTACAGTCTGAAAGGGCCGGAAATCCGGCCCTTTTATGTTTTTTCCCGTGTTTTACTTTTTCTTCTTGAGCTCGGCCAGGATTTCGGTGAGCAGCTCTTCGCTGGTGGGCTTGGCAGGCTCCTCGGCCTTGGCTTCCTCTTCTTCCTTCTTCTTCAGGTTCTCTGCAGCGGTACGGGCCTTGTTGAAGGCCTTGATGACGCTGAAGAGCACCAGTGCGATCACCAGGAAGTTGATGATGGCGCCAATAAAGGTGCCAAGACCCAGGGTAATGGCTTCCTTGGCAACCTCGCCTGCCTCATTCATCTCAGCAGCGCGCAGGGTGATGTTCAGCGCATCGGTATTGGGTGTGCCAAACAGCCAGGCCAGCAGCGGGGTGATGACGTTGTCCACCAGGGACTTGGTGATGGCGCCGAAGGCGCCGCCGACGATAACGCCGACCGCCATGTCAAGGACGTTGCCCTTGGCAATGAAGGCTTTGAACTCTTCCAAAAACTTTTTCATGGGGATCCTCCTCTTTTCATATATTGCCAACCGCGTTATACGCGGATCAGCGCTTGGGGGTCAGGACGGTCTTGCCGCCCATGTAGGGAGAGAGCACCGCGGGAATGGTCACGCTGCCGTCCGCCTGCAGGTGGTTTTCCAGGAAGGCGATGAGCATCCGGGGCGGCGCCACCACGGTGTTATTGAGGGTGTGGGGCAGATAGGTCTTGCCGTCCGCGCCCTTGACGCGGATCTTCAGCCGCCTCGCCTGGGCGTCGCCCAGGTTGGAGCAGGAGCAGACCTCAAAGTACTTCTGCTGCCGGGGAGACCAGGCCTCAATGTCGCAGGACTTCACCTTCAGATCCGCCAGGTCGCCGGAGCAGCACTCCAGCTGCCGCACCGGGATTTCCATATTCTGGAAAAGCTCCACGGAGTAGCGCCACATCTTCTCGTACCAGGCCATGGAGTCCTCGGGCTTGCAGACCACGATCATCTCCTGCTTTTCAAACTGGTGGATGCGGTAGACGCCTCGCTCCTCAATGCCGTGGGCGCCCTTCTCCTTGCGGAAGCAGGGGGAATAGCTGGTGAGAGTCTGGGGCAGGCTCTCCTCCGGCAGGATCTGGTCGATGAACTTGCCGATCATGGAGTGCTCGCTGGTGCCGATCAGGTAGAGATCCTCCCCTTCGATCTTGTACATCATGGCGTCCATATCCGTCTGGCTCATGACACCCTCCACCACGTTGCCGTGGATCATGAAGGGCGGGATGCAGTAGATAAAGCCCTTGTCGATCATGAAATCCCGGGCGTAGGCCAAGACGGCGGAGTGGAGCCGGGCAATGTCGCCCATGAGGTAGTAGAAGCCGTTGCCGGAGACCCGGCCGGCGGCGTCCATGTCCACGCCGTTAAAGCGCTCCATGATCTCCGTGTGATAGGGGATGGGGAAGTCCGGCGTCTTCGGCTCGCCGAAGCGCTGCACCTCCACGTTATAGCTGTCGTCCGGCCCAAGGGGCACGGAGGGGTCGATGATATTGGGGATCTGCAGCAGGATGGCGTGGATGCGGGCGGCGTACTGCTCCTCCTGCGCCTCCAGCTCCTCCCGGCGGGCGTCATTGGCCTTGACGGCGGCCATATTCTCGTCGATCTGGGCCTGAATGGCGGCCTTTTCCTCCTCGGCGGCCTTTTTCAGCTTGCCGAAGAGAGGGCCGTTGGCCTTGCTCAGGGCGTTGCGGCGAGCCCGCAGGTCACTGGCCTCGGTGATGGCAGCGCGGTTCTTTGCGTCCAGCTCCAGCAGCTCGTCCACCAGGGGCAGCTTTGCGTCCTGGAACTTTTTGCGGATATTTTCCCGTACAATTTCCGGATTTTCCCGGATAAAACGAATATCTAACATTTTTTATGCTTCCTTCCTCTTTGCCAGATCGCGCAGGGCGGCGATCAGCACTTCCCGATCCTCCGGGTCATAGTAATCCAATTCGATTTTGCCGCCGCGTTTTCCCTCCACAAGATGCACCTTCCGCCCCAGCAGGCGGGACAGCTCCTCCGCGGCTTCGGCGGCGTAGTTGATGGTCAAGGGGCTCTCCTTCTGCTCCTTCGCGGCGGACACACGGCTCAGCCGGGCGGCCAGCAGCTCCGTCCGGCGCACGGAGAGGGACTTTTTCAGTACCTCCTGGGCCAGCTCCAGCTGCTGTTTTTCGCTTTCCAGGGGCAAGATCGCCCGGGCGTGGCCGGCGGAGAGCTCTTTCCGCTCCACCAGCGCCATCACAGCCGGGCTCAGACCCAGAAGCCGCAGGGCGTTTGCCACCGCCGGGCGGGAGCGACCCACGCTTCTGGCCGTCTCCTCCTGGGTCAGACCGTAGTCCTCCATCAGGGTTTTGTAGCCTCTGGCTTCCTCGATGGGGTTCAGATCCTCCCGCTGCAGGTTTTCCACCAGCGCAAGCTCCGCGGTGCGGCGGTCGTCCGCCTCCAGCACCCGAACGGGCACCTCCGTAAGTCCCGCCATGCGGGACGCCCGCCAGCGGCGCTCGCCGGCGATGATCTGATAATAGCCGCTGTCCAGCTTTCGGGCCACGATGGGCTGGATCAGCCCATACCGGGCGATGGAATCCGCCAGATCCTGCAGTGCCTGCTCGTCAAAGCGCTTGCGGGGCTGGGCCTCCCGGGGCTCCACCTTGGCGATGGGCAGGGTCAGCAGCTCGCCCTCCGCCTCGTCCAGCTCATTGGCCGCGAACAGCACGTCCAGGCCGGTACCCAGACCCTTTTTTTCTTTTGCAGCCATGCTTCCTCCTTATTTGCAGCGGGCGGCGAATTCCTCCGCCAGCGCCATATAGGCCTTGCTGCCCTTATTTGCCTTGTCGTAATACACCCCCGGGATGCCGTGGCTGGGCGCCTCGGAGAGGCGGATGCTCCGGGGGATCACGGTTTGATAGACCTTGTCCCCCAGGTGCCGGCGCAGTTCGTTTGCCACCTGGTTGGTCAGATTCGCCCGGGCGTCGAACATGGTCAGCACAATGCCCTCCACCTTCAGGCGCCGGTTCAGACGCTTGCTGCACATTTTGATGCTGGTCATCAGGTCGGCGATGCCCTCCAGCGCGTAATATTCGCACTGCATGGGGATCAGCACGCTGTCCGCGGCCACCAGGGCGTCCACGGTCAGCAGCTCCAGAGAGGGCGGGCAGTCGATAAAGATGTAGTCATAGTCCGTGTAGAGCTGCTGCAGGGCGTTTTTCAGCACAAATTCCCGCTTGTCCTGGCCGATCAGCTCCACAGAAGCGGCGGCCAGCTCTTTCCCCGTGGGGATCACATCGCCGTAGCTTGTATGTACAATGCAGCTCTCCGGCTCCGCCTGGTGGATCAGTAGGTCGTAGGTGTTGGGGCGGGTGGTTTTTTTCACGCCCATGCCGGAGCTGCCGTTCCCTTGCGGGTCGCAGTCCACCATCAGCACCCGGTAGCCCAGGCCGTGCAGAGCAGCGCTCAGATTGACGCAGGTTGTGGTCTTCCCCACGCCGCCTTTTTGGTTTGCAATTGCAACGATTCTTGCCATATCGCTTCTCCCGCTTTTCTATGCGGACATTATACCAGCATCCTCTCCGCATTTCAATGTTTCACGTGAAACTTTTTTGTGGAAGGCAGAAGCGGAACGGAACATGCTTCCTCTATTCCCTCGTGCCCCGAAGCAAAGCCCAGCGAAGCGGGTTTGTTTCGGTTAAGGAGGAGGGAGCCTGCGGATATGGAGCTTTCGCCGTCTCGGCGGAAGCGGAATGGAACAGACTTCCTCCGACGTGTTTCACGTGAAACAATTCTCTCATCCCAGCAGCTCCCCGATTTCCTCCACTGTGATTCCCTCGTGCAAAGCCAGGTTCAGCCCGTAGCCGATGAGCTTGGCGCAGGCGCGCACCTGGCTGTCGATGGCACGGGGCGTCACGAACATGCCCCGCAAGGCGGGATCATCCGAGAAGGCGGAGGCGTCCACCACCGTGGGAACCCCGATGGCCAGGGTGGGGACGCCCAAGGTCTCCTCGTTCAGCGCCTCCCGGCTATTTCCGACGCCGGAGCCGGGAGCGATGCCGGTGTTGCAGATCTGCACCGAGCGGCAAAGCATCTGCAGATCTGCTCCCGCCAGGGCGTCGATGGCGATGACAAGTTCCGGACGGACGCAGTCGCAGAGCGCGCGGATCTGTCCGGCACTCTCCATCCCGGAGGTGCCGAGAACGCCGGGGCGACAAAGCACGGTGCTGCGAAAGGCGGAGAAATCCCCTGCACTCTGCTGCTTCAGATGCCGCGTGACAAGAAGATGCTCCGCCGTAAGGCTCCCGATGGCGTCCGGCGTGATGTTGGGATTGCCCAGCGCGGCGAAAAAAACATGTTCGGGAAGCTCTCCCGCGCAGCGGCGGATCAGCTGTGCCAGAAGCTCCGCCGCCAGGGAAAACCGATCGGTAAGCCGGGAGGGGAGCTCCATGGTGATATAGACGCCCTTGGGCTTGCCCAAAAGCGACTCCCCCGACCCGTCCAGAATCTCCACCGTGGTGACGGGGAAGCCCTCCAGATTCTCCTCCCTGGCTCGCACGCCGGGCAGCTCCGTCATCGACGCGCCGTCGCAGAGACGCCGCCGCAGCTCACTTGCCATGTCAGTTCTGCCATTTATTACCATTTTCAGCCACCTCATACAAAATTATTTTCTATATATTGTGGTTCATCACTCCAAAAAATAAACAGAACAACAAGTGAAAAAAAGTGAAAGATTTTCTGAAAAAATGCTTGCATTTCCGGACATTGTCTGATATACTTACAAAACGCGAGTTAAGTTTTAACTCAATTTTGTAGGAGGAGGTGGCGATCAAAACATGGCCAACATCAAGTCTTCTGCCAAGAGAGACGAGAAGTCCAAGCAGCTCAGAGCCAAGAACCGCGCGGACAAGACCGAGCTCAAGACCATGATCAAAAAGTTTGACGCAGCCGTTGCTGAAGGCAACCGCGACACTGCCGTCAGTGCCTATAAAGTTGCTGTTAAGACTGTTGACCGCGCAGCCGGTAAGGGCCTGCTGCATAAGAACAATGCAGCGCACAAGAAGTCCGCTATGGCTACGAAGCTCAACGAGATGGAGTAATTTCATCTGCGCAGCAAAAAGGGACGTAAGAAACGGAAGTTTCTGCGTCCCTTTGGCATTTATTGGGATAACAAGCCTTGACGCAAAAAAGCCGACAGGCTATAATCAACGGGTATCCATCAAAAAGAGAGGGACGTGGCCATGGACAAACGGCTCATGCTGATCGTGAACCCTGCCGCGGGGCGGGGCGCCTATAAAAAGGGCTTTGCCGACGCGATGCACACCCTGGACAAGGGCGGCATGCGCACGACGGTGTTTTTTACCGCCGGCCGGGGCGACGCCACAACGCTTGCCGCAGAGCACGCAGCAGACTTTGACACTGTGGCCTGCATCGGCGGCGACGGCACCTTGAGCGAGGTGATGGCGGGGCTCATGAAGGTTGAGAACCCTCCCCCGCTGGGCTACATCCCTATGGGCACGGCCAACGACGTGGCCACTACTCTGGGGATCCCGAAGAACAACGCCCCCCGGGCCGCCCTTCGGATCCTCAACGGCACCCCCCGGCCCTTCGACGTGGGCGGTTTCGGCGAGTCGGAGTACTTCGCCTACATCGCGGCCTTCGGCGCCTTCACCGAGGTCAGCTACGCCACGCCCCAGAACCAGAAGAAGATGCTGGGACACCTGGCCTATGTGCTGCAGGGCGCCATGGCGCTGCCGAAGATCGAGGTCTACCCCACCCGGGTGGAATACGACGACGGCGTGGTGGAGGCCAATCTGGTCTACGGCAGCATGTCCAACTCCACCTCCGTGGCCGGCATCGTCCACCTGCGGGAGGAGATGGTCTCTCTTGGAGACGGGCTCTCCGAGCTGGTGCTGGTGAAGGATCCGGGGAATGTGGTGGCCTTCGGCGAGCTGGTAGAGAGCGTGCTCTCCCGCCGCTTTGACAGCGACAAGCTGATAATCCTGCACACCAAAAAGGCCCGCTTCACCTTTGATAAGCCCGTGACCTGGACGAGAGATGGCGAAGACGGCGGCAGCCACCGGGAGATCACCCTGTACAACTACGCCGCGCCCATCCGCCTGATTTTCTGATTTCATCAAATGCGAAATGAGTTTCGCATTTGGAAACTCGCGCTTATCGCAGCGGGCAAAGGCCCGCTTTGGTCGGCGCGAGGCCTCGCAGAGCTCGGCTCAGGGTGTTTTTGTGACGGCAAAGCCGCCTCAAAAACGGATTATAATTTCCTTCTGGGTAATATTTTTGCTTGCCCGAGGCCTTAACATTGGCCAGATTTTTTGATTGAAAAGCAGGCCCGGATTGGGTATAATACAAAAAATACGCGTATCCGCGGGATACGAAGAGAGGATGACTGTTTCATGTTGAAGCATCAGAAGATTTCCGGGATCTATGCCGACGCCGAGAGCTTCGGCGGCCGGGAGCTCACGGTCTGCGGCTGGGTCCGCACCGTGCGGGATATGAAGAATTTCGGCTTTATCGAGCTCAACGACGGCAGCTGCTTCAAGTCGCTGCAGGTGGTCTTTGAGCGCGGGAGCCTGGCAAATTACGACGAGATCGCCCGGCAGAACGTGGGCGCGGCGCTGATCGTCCGCGGTACCCTGGTGCTGACGCCGGAGGCCAAGCAGCCCTTTGAGCTGAAGGCCAGCGAAATCACGGTGGAGGGCGTCTCCACGCCGGACTATCCCCTGCAGAAAAAGCGCCACAGCGTGGAATTTCTGCGCACCATCCAGCATCTGCGTCCCCGCACCAACCTGTTTTCCGCCACCTTCCGGGTGCGCAGCGTGGCAGCCCAGGCGGTGCACGAGTTTTTCCAGAGCCGGGGCTTTGTCTATGTCCACACCCCCATCATCACCGGCTCTGACGCCGAGGGCGCCGGCCAGATGTTCCGGGTGACAACCCTGGATCCCAACGACCCGCCCCGCACCGAGGACGGCAAGGTGGACTTCTCCAAGGACTTCTTCGGCAAGGCCACCAATCTGACGGTCTCCGGCCAGCTGAACGCCGAGAACTTTGCCATGGCCTTCGGCGATGTGTACACCTTCGGCCCCACCTTCCGGGCGGAGGTCTCCTATACCCAGCGCCACGCCGCCGAGTTCTGGATGATCGAGCCGGAGATGGCCTTCTGCGACCTGGAGGATGATATGAACGTGGCCGAGGCCATGGTGAAATACATCATCAACCGGGTGCTGGAGCGCTGCCCCCAGGAGATGCAGTTTTTCAACAGCTTTGTGGACAAGGGGCTGCTGGATCGGCTGCACAACGTGGTGTCCAACGAGTTCGGCCGGGTGAGCTACACCGAGGCCGTGGAGATTCTGGAGAAGAGCGGCAGGAAGTTCGACTTCCCCGTGAAGTGGGGCATCGACCTGCAGACCGAGCATGAGCGCTACCTCACCGAGGAAGTGTTCAAGAAGCCCATTTTCGTCACCGACTACCCCAAGGACATCAAGGCCTTCTATATGCGCCTCAACGACGACGGCAAGACCGTGGCCGCGGCGGACTGCCTGGTGCCCGGCATCGGGGAGATCATCGGCGGCAGCCAGCGCGAGGATCGGCTGGAGGTGCTGCAGGCGCGGATGAAGGAGCTGGGCCTCAAGGAAGAGGACTACTGGTGGTATCTGGATCTGCGCCGTTACGGCAGCTGCCGCCACGCCGGCTTCGGCCTGGGCTTTGAGCGCATGGTCATGTATCTCACCGGCGTTTCCAACATCCGGGACGTGGAGCTGCACCCCCGCACCACCGGCAACGCCGATTTCTAAGAACATCTGGTAACGGGCGGCCAGGGGTCGCCCGTTCTTTTTGGGAGAAAACGCATGAAAGGCTTGAAAATCGCCCTTTTGATTGTTCTGATCCTGCTGCTCCTGGCGGCCGCGCTGGTGCTCTATCTGAACCTGAGCGGGCAGATGGAGCTGCTGCGCGGCATTTTGCCGGATTTTCTGCTGCCAAAGCCGCCGCTTCCCGCCCTGGAGACCCTGGCAAGGCCCACTGCGGCCGCGTCGGAGGACGCGCTGAGCCGCCTGTACGCGCAATACTGGTCGGTGACCCCGGCGGGAGACTGCGTCTATGACGGGGATCTGGCGCTGCAGCCCGTGACCTTGACACTGCTGGACGCGGAAGCCCTGGCCGGCGCCGGGATGCGGGAGGCGCTGCTGAACCGTCTGGGGGATCAGGTAGCCCTGGCGCGCCACAGCAAGGAGATCTACGACGAGGAGGGGCATTTCTACCCGGCGCTGCTGCGGGAGCAGTACGATACGCTGCTGTCTGAACGTCTGAGTCGGCCGGAGAGCTTTCTGACCCAAAGGCAGCTCACGCTGCGCTATCGCTACCAAGACGGCGCCTGGCTGCTGGAAAACGGGGAGGAGCTCTATCCCCCGCTTCCCGCGGCGGAGGCGCTCTACACCGCCGCCACTGAGGAGCTGCCCTATCTGCCGCTGCACTATTCCATTCCGGAGGACGCCCTGACCGGCTGCATCCCGGATGAGAGCAAGTTCGTCTTCACCGAGGATCCCGCCGTGATCTCCGCGCTGCTGGAGCGGCCGGAGGCCAAGGCCCTGATCGGGGACGAGGAGCTGGTGTGGAACCCGGACATTCCCTTTGTCCCCGGGACGCTCATCCGCTGCTATCTGGACGAGAGCATCCTCTGCATCGTCTGGCAGGAGCCGGAGATCGGCTGCCTGGCCACCTTCAGCGAGATCTTCATTGCCGACGGCTCCCAGCTGCGCCGCAAGATCTCCAGCGACCGGCCCTGGAGCCTGTGGTTTGAGCAGACCACCGCCTTCGCCCGGGAAACCAACGCCGTGCTGGCCTTCGGCGGGGACTTTTACTACCACGGCCGCGACTGCGGCGTGTCGGTCTACCAGCGGGAGATGATCCGCTTCCACCCCTACAACGCCGACTCCTGCTTCATCACCGCCGACGGGGATATGCTCTTCCTTTACATGGGGACAGACATCAGCGAGGCGGAGATGCAGGAGTACATCCGGGACAATGACGTGGTCTTTTCCCTGGCCTTCGGGCCGGTGATGATCGACGAGGGCGTGGACGTGCTGCCGGAGAACTATCTCTGGGGCGAGGTCAACGATTACTACGCCCGCAGCGCCCTGGGGCTGCTGGGGCGGCACCACTATCTGACCATGAACATCAACTGCGACACCACCCGGCCGGAGCTGGATCACCTGCCCAATCTCCGCGACGCCGCCGACGCCATGGTCAAGCGGGGCTGCTGGAAGGCCTACACCCTGGACGGCGGCCGCACCGCTACCACCGTGTTCCACTATGAGCTCATTAACCCCGTGCAGTACGGCAAGGAGATCCCCATCAGCGACATCATCTACTTCGCCAGCGCCGTACCCATGGAGTAGAATTCAGAGTTCAGGTTTCAGAGTTTAGAAAAAGGACGCTGCAACAGCAGCGTCCTTCCTTTTTTCTGTTACCGCTTCCGGATCGGAAGCCATAGCTCGGCGTAGCGGGTGTCCTTGACGGTGGGATCCTCGTCGTCCGTAAACCAGTGGTAAATGCAGACCTCCGGCGCCTCGGCCAGCTCGCAGTCCATGGAGGGCAGCAGCTCGCTCACCATCCGGCGGCGCAGCTCCTCAAAGACCATGGTGGGGTACTCGCAGCGCTCGGTCTCGCAGATGAGATAGAGCTGCTCCGGGATGGGGATGGCCTCATAGCGCCCGGCATCCTCCCCGATGAAATCGGCAAGTTTTTCCGTCTTGGCCTTGTTCAGTCTGGCAGCGATATAGAAATCGTAGCCCTCGTCGTCAAAATTGGTCATCACATTGTAGATGGTATCAGCATCTCGCGCCAGGCCCTTGAGCAGATATTGGTTGGTGCGGGTGCTCAGATAAAAGTCGCATTCCTGATCAGCCCGCTCCGCCGGGCTGCCGGAAAAGCGGCGCTTGAAGCCGGTCAAGGTCATGGCAGGCTTCTTTTCCACTTTATACTCCATTGTGTTTTCTCCTTTCCGTTCCGGTTTCAAAGTCAGACGGGGGAAAGCGCGGAGCTTCCTGCCGCCGCTGCGCGCCTGCGACGGAAGAAAGCCGTGGAATTTTTGGAAGGCTCTGGAAAAGCTGTCCGGGCTGTCGTAGCCGTAGCGCAGCGCCGTGTCGATGACCTTGCCCTTTCGCACAGAAAGCTCGTTTCCGGCCAGGGTCAAGCGCCGTCCACGGATGTATTCGCCCAGGGTAAAGCCGAAGAGGATGCTGAAGCTGCGCTGGAAATGATAGCTGGAGCAATAGCTCTGGGCGGCGATGCGCTCGTAGTCCAGCTCCTCCGTCAGATGCTCCTCGATATAATCCAGCGCCCGCTGCATGCCGGTGTTCCAGTCCATGCCGATCCCCCCTGTCTGCGTCCAGAATAGCAGAAGTTTTCCACAATTGCCCGACAATTTATGCTCTCTTTGATGAAAAGACGAGGGAAAACCTTTTCGTTTTCCCTCGTTTGCCGCGGGCGACCGCAAGGGTCGCCCAACCATGTTCACTTCGCCAACTGCGCTGCCGTCCGGGCGGCCAGGCGGGCGTTATTCAGCACCAGCTGGATATTGCTCTCCAGGCTCTCGCCGCCGGTAAGCTCCACCACCTTGGCCAGCAGGAAGGGCGTGGTCTCCTTGCCGTGGATGCCGGCTTCCTTGGCCTCCTTGAGCGCCTGCTCAATGGCCGCGTCGATGACTTCCTTGTCCATGGCGTACTGCTCGGGGATGGGATTGGTCACCAGCATGCCGCCCTTGTACTCCAGCGCCCGCTGCACCGCGAACATGGCGGCCAGCTCCTCGGGAGAATCTACCCGGTAATCCACGCCGAAGCCGGAGCGGCGGGTGTAGAAGGCGGGCAGCTCCTCGGTGCCGTAGCCGATCACAGGCACGCCCTTGGTCTCCAGGTACTCCAGGGTCAGACCCAGGTCCAGAATGCTCTTGGCGCCCGCGCAGACGACCATGACGGGGGTCTGTGCCAGCTCCTCCAGGTCGGCGGAGATGTCCATGGTGACCTCCGCGCCCCGATGCACGCCGCCGATGCCGCCGGTGGCGAAGATTTTGATGCCGGCCATGTGGGCGATGATCATGGTAGTGGCCACCGTGGTGGCGCCGTCCACGCCCCGGGCTACCAGGGCGGGCAGATCCCGGCGGCTGGCCTTGGCGACAGCCCTTCCGGCCTTGCCCAGATGCTCGATCTCCTCATGGCTGAGTCCGGCCTTCAGCCGGCCCCCGATGATGGCGATGGTGGCGGGCACTGCGCCGTTATCCCGGATGGTCTGTTCCACCAGCAGGGCGGTCTCCACATTTTTGGGATAGGGCATGCCGTGGGAAATGATGGTGCTCTCCAGCGCCACCACCGGGCGCCCCTCTGCCAGAGCCTGCTGTACCTCCGGCGCTATATCAAGATACTTGTTCATAAAAGCCTCCTATTGTTTTGTGAAGCTTTATTATATAAAAATTCGTAGAAATGTCAAGACTGTTTCTTGAAAATATAGCAAGTCTCTACTTTATTTATATTTAGTTTTTCTTGCAATCGGCGGGCATTTTTGCTATACTATTATAGTTAGCAGAACTACGTTTACAGGGGTGAAAGCCGTGAATTCCATAGACGATATTTGGCAGGCCATTCTTGATATTCTCTCCCGCAACATGACGCCGACAGCCATCAAGGCCTGGTTTTCGGACTGTAAGCCCGTGGAGATTGAGGATTCCCGCCTGGTGATCCACACCACCACGGATTTTAAGCGCAAGATCATCACCGAGCGCTACGGCAGCGTGATCCGCGCCGCTCTTTCCGACCTCTTCTCCACCCCGGACTTTGAGCTGCTGGTGCTGGCGGGCGACGAGATCAACGACTACGTCTCCCCCCGGGACGCGGACAGCGATCTGCCGGAGATGGAGGGCTATACCTTTGACCGCTTCATCGTGGGAAAATCCAACGAGTTTGCCCACGCCGCGGCGCTGAACGTGGCGAAGAATCCGGGGAAAAACTACAATCCCCTCTTTATCTACGGCAACTCCGGCCTGGGCAAGACCCATCTGCTCCTGGCCATCGGGCAGTACATCCACACCAACACCCCATCCGCGTCCATCGCCTATGTGAAGGGGGACGAGTTTACCATCCAGATGGTGAAGGCCATCAAGGAAGGTACGGTGGAGGAATTTCACAACCGCTATCGGAAGGTGGATCTGCTGCTGGTGGACGATATTCAATTCATCGCCGGCAAGCGCTCCACCCAGGAGGAATTCTTCAACACCTTCAACAATCTCTACGAGGCCGGACATCAGATCGTCATCACCTCCGACCGGCCGCCGCTGGAGATGAGCCTGCTGGACGATCGGCTGCGCACCCGCTTTGAGGGCGGCCTGATGGCGGACATTCAGCCCCCCGATCTGGAGACCCGCATGGCCATTGCCCGCAACAAGGCGGCGCAGCTGGGACTGCTGCTGTCGGACGAGGCTGTGGGCTACATCGCCAACACCATCACCGCAAACGTGCGGCAGCTGGAGGGCGTCATCAAGCGCCTCACCGCCTTTAAGGAGCTGTTGGGCGAGCAGGTCACCATTGATACCGCCAAGCGCGCCATCGCGGACGTGATCCGGGACGGGGACTATATCCCCACGCCGGAGAACATCATCCGGGAGACCGCCAAGTACTATAACATCAAGGAGGAGGAGCTCACCGGCCAGAGCCGCTCCAAGAACACCGTCATGGCCCGGCAGGTGTCCATGCACCTGATGCGGACGCTGACGAATCTCTCCCTCACCGCCATCGGCGAGCAGCACGGCGGCCGCAACCACGCCACCGTCCTCTCGTCCATCCGCAAGGTGGAGGAGCTTCTGAAGTCCGATCCCACCATGGCCGGCGTCATTCGGGACATCACCTCCAACATCACCACCAATACGAATAAGATGTAATTCTTTTTCCACATTTTTATGTGGATTGTGCAAAGACTCCTGTGGAAAGCAAAATTGTCATTCTGCCCTGTGGAAAGCTTTTTTCTTTTCCACAATTTCAGAAACAGGCAAAAGCCTTGCCGCGCCAAGCTTTTCGAGGCTTTTCCACAACAATTTTTTCTAAAACAACTAAAACAAAGATAATAAGATTCATGATAGAGGATAGAGATTTTTAAGGAGGAAAAAACATGAAGTTTTCCTGTGAAAAAGGGCTGTTACAGTCCGCCTGCGCCATTGCCTCCCGGGCTACCGCATCCAAGAGCCCCATTCCCGCTCTGGAAGGACTGCTGATCGAGGCCAAGGCCGACGTCAAGATCACCGGTTACGATCTCAAGGAAGGGATCTATACCAATATCCAGGCCGATGTGGCCCAGGGCGGCGCCATCGTCGTGGGAGCCCGCTTCTTCGGAGAAATGATCCGCCGTCTGCCCGACGGGATCGTGACGATCACCACGGATCTGAACAACAGCGTCAAGGTGCGCTGCGGCAAGAGCGAGTTCAATTTCATGGGCATCAGCGCCGAGGATTACCCGGAAATGCCGGTGGTGGATGTGCTGAACACCATTGAGCTGCCTCAGGCGGTGCTGCGCAGCATGATCAACCAGACCATTTTCGCCGTGGCGGACACGGACGTGCGCCCCATCTACACCGGCACCCTCTTTGAGGTGGAGGGGGAGAACCTGACCCTGGTCTCCGTGGACGGCTACCGGCTTGCCAAGCGCAGCGAAAAGCTGGAGAAGGCTCGGATGGAAAACTGCAGCTTTGTGGTGCCCGGCTCCGCCCTCTCGGACATTGAGCGCATCTGCGGCGATGGGGAAGATCCGGTGCAGATCTCCGTTGGCGCCAAGCACATCTCCTTCCTCATCGGGGAGACCGTGGTCATCTCCCGCCGGCTGGAGGGCGAGTTTCTCAATTATCGCCGGTCGATCCCGGAGCAGTTCCGCACCGTCATCCGGGTGGAGCGGAACGAGATCATGTCGGTCATCGACCGCGTGGCGCTCATCATCAGCGAGAAGAACAGCAGCCCCGTGCGCATGAGCATCGGCGACGGCGTCATCGACTGCTACTGTGTGACCCCCTTCGGCAAGGCGGAGGACGTCTGCACCTGCGAGGGCAGCGGCAACGGCCTGGAGATCGGCTTCAACGACCGCTATCTGATGGACGCGCTGAAGGCCTCCGGCGTGGATACGCTGCAGCTCTGCCTGAATACCGCCTCCTCCCCCTGCGTCATCAAGGCGGCTGACGGCAGCGACGCCTTTACCTATATGATCCTGCCGGTGAGATTGAGAGCGGGAGAGTAAAGAAATGAAGAAATGAAGAAATGAAGACCCCTTCCGGCCTCGCCGCAGGCGGCTCAGCCACCTCCCCCAGAGGGGGAGGCAAGACCGGGAGACTCCCTTGCTTCCCCCGGAGGGGGAGCCGAGAGTACGGCCTTGCTTCCCCCTTCGGGGGAAGTCCCCAGTGCGCACACTGGGGAATAGGGGAAATATCAATCCGTCGCGCAGCGACACCACAATTTCTTCATTAGCGAAGCGTCTTCATTGTATTGAAAGGTATTTGTATGGAAAAGATTGCTATCCAAACCGAGTTTATCAAACTGGACGCGCTGCTGAAATACGCGTCCCTGGTGGGCACCGGGGGCGAGGCGAAGATCGCCATCGCCGAGGGCATGGTGAAGGTCAACGGCGAAGTCTGCACCATGCGGGGCAAGAAGATCCGCCCCGGCGACACCGTGGAGTTTGACCGCTTCACCCTGCAGGTGACAGAGGCATGAGGGTCGAGAAGATCGCCTTGAACGGCTTTCGCAATTACGAGTGGGAGACGGCAGAATTTGCCCCCGGTACCAACGTGATCTGCGGCCCCAACGCTCAGGGCAAGACCAATCTGCTGGAGGCGGTGTACATGCTCTCCTGCGGCCGCAGCTTCCGCACCCGCTTCGACCGGGAGCTCATCGGCTTCGGCTACAGTGAGGGGCAGATCCTGGCAGAGGTGTTCAGCCGGGATCGGCAGCAGACTATCGACATCCGCCTGCGCGCCGGCCTTGCCAAGCGCATCACCGTGAACGGCGTGAAAAAGACCGCGTCGGAGCTTATGAACGTGGTCAACGTGGTGCTCTTCTGCCCGGATGATCTGAATCTCATCAAGGAGGGGGCTGCGGTGCGCCGGCGGCTGATGGACAACGCCATCTCCCAGATCCGCCCCCGCTACGCCGAGCTGCTCACGGAGTTCAACAAGTTCTATGAGCACAAGACCCGGATTTTGAAGGACTGGCGGGAGAAGCCCAGCTTGCTGGACACCCTGGATGAGTTTTCGGACGGGATGGCCCGGGCCTCGGCCCAGCTCATCCGCTACCGCGCCGCCTACGCCGCCCGCCTCAACCAGACGGCGCCTCCCATCCACCGGGAGTTTTCCGGCAAGGGGGAGGAGCTTTCCATCGCCTATCAGACGGTGAGCACCGTGCGGGATCCCTTCGCCCCGGCGCGGGAGATCTACTACGACATCTGCGAGCACCAGGAGAAGCACCGCCAGGCGGAGCTGGACAGCGCCCAGTGTCTTACCGGCGCCCATAAGGACGATCTGGATATTCAGATCAACGGCCGCTCCGCCCGGAGCTTTGCCTCCCAGGGTCAGACCCGCACCGCCGCCCTCTCTCTGAAGCTGGCGGAACGGGAGATCCTGCAGGCGGAGAGCGGAGAGATGCCCATTCTGCTGTTGGACGACGTGCTCTCCGAGCTGGACGCCCGGCGGCAGGAGTTTGTGCTCAACCGCATCGGCGGCGGCCAGACCCTCATCACCTGCTGCGAGGACGCGGAGATCTCCAAGCGCACCGGCGGAAGGGTTCTGCTGGTGGAAAAGGGGAAGATCCGATGAAATACCTGCATCTGGGCAAGGGGACCCTGGTGCGGGAGGATGAGGTTTTGGGCATTTTCGACCTGGACATCACCTCTCAGAGCCATCTGACCCGCAAATTTCTGTCCATGGCGGACAAGGCCGGTCAGGTCGTGAACGCGGCGGAGGATATTCCCAAATCCTTTGTCCTGTGCAGGCAAAAGGGCGAGACCAGAGTCTATCTGAGCCAGATGGCCAGCGCCACGCTGCTGAAACGCGCAGCGGAAAAGACGCAAATACCGGAATAAGCAAGAAACAGTGCCGGTTTTCCCGGTACTTCGGAGGAAATATGGCAGACATCATTGAAAAAGTAACCCAGGAATATGACGCTTCTCAGATCCAGGTGCTGGAAGGCCTGGAGGCAGTGCGGAAACGGCCGGGCATGTACATCGGCTCCACCTCCTCCTCGGGTCTGCACCACCTGGTCTATGAGATCGTGGACAACTCCATCGACGAGGCCCTGGCGGGCTTTTGCACCCATATCGAGGTCAGCATCGAGGAGGGCAATATCATCCGCGTCAGCGACAACGGCCGCGGCATCCCCGTGGACACCCAGGAGCAGACCGGCAAGAGCGCCCTGGAGGTGGTCTTCACCGTGCTGCACGCCGGCGGCAAGTTCGGCGGCGGGGGCTACAAGGTCTCCGGCGGCCTCCACGGCGTGGGCGCCAGCGTGGTCAACGCCCTGTCCGAGTGGCTGGAGGTTCAGGTCCACAAGGACGGCAAGATCCATGAGATGAAGTTCAGCCGGGGCGACATCACCCAGCCCATCACCGTGGTGGGCGAGACGGAACGCACCGGCACCACCGTCCGCTTCAAGCCTGACCCGGAGATGTTTGACGACACGGTGTACGACTACGAGATCCTGCACACCCGCATGCGGGAGCAGGCCTTCTTAAACGGCGGCCTCACCATCACCCTGGAGGATCTGCGGGAGGGGCAGGAGCAGCGGGAGACCATGTGCTACGAGGGCGGCATCCGGGAGTTTGTCCGCTATCTCAACAAGCACAAGACCCCCATCCATGAGGAGGTCATCTACCTCTCCGGCCAGAAGGGGGACGCCATCGCCGAGATCGCCCTGCAGTATAACGACGGCTATAACGAGACCCTGGTCTCTTTCGCAAACGATATTCACACCCCCGAGGGCGGCATGCACGAGACGGGTTTCAAGACGGCCCTCACCCGTGTCATCAACGCCTACGGGCAGAAAAACAACATCATCAAGGGGGACGACAAGGTCTCCGGCGAGGACGTGCGGGAGGGCATCTCCGCCGTCATCTCCGTAAAGCTCCCCGAGGCCCAGTTTGAGGGTCAGACCAAGCAAAAGCTGGGCAACGCCTATATCCGCACCCTGGTGGACGGGATCGTGAACGATCAGCTGGCCATCTACTTTGAGGAGCATCCCCAGGTGGCCAAGGCCATTCTGGAGAAGGCCATGATGGCCAACCGCGCCCGGGAGGCGGCGAGAAAGGCCCGGGAATCCGTCCGGCGCAAGACGGGGCTGGAGAGCGGACAGATGCCAGACAAGCTGCAGGACTGCAACGAGCGGGACCCGTCGCTCTGCGAGATCTATATTGTGGAGGGCGATTCCGCCGCCGGCTCCGCCATCCAGGGGCGGGACAGCCGCTTTCAGGCCATCCTCGCCATGTGGGGCAAGATGCTGAACGTGGAGAAGGCGAGAGCGGACAAAATTTACGGCAACGACAAGCTCTATCCCCTCATCGTGGCACTGGGCGCCGGCATCGGGGACGAGTTCAATATGGACAAGCTCCGTTACCACAAGATCATCATCATGGCCGATGCCGATGTGGACGGCAGCCATATCCGTACCCTGCTGCTGACCTTCTTCTTCCGCTACATGCGCCCGCTCATCGAAAACGGCTATGTCTACTCCGCCGTGCCGCCCCTCTATAAGCTGACGCGGGGCAAACAGCAGCGGGTGGCCTACTCCGACGAGCAGCGGGATCAGATCAGCAGCGAAATGCGGGGCGACAATCCCAATGTGAAGATCGACATTTCCCGCTTCAAAGGTCTGGGCGAGATGGATCCCCACGAGCTGTGGGAGACCACCATGGACCCGGAGAAACGCTCTCTGCGCCGCATCACCCTGAATGACGCCATCCTGGCCGACCAGGTTTTCACCGTCCTCATGGGCGAGGACGTGGAGCCGCGGCGGGACTGGATCGAGCAGAACGCCAAATATGTGGTGAATTTGGACATTTAATTTGTAGGGGGCGGCCTCCCGGACGCCCCGAAAAACAGGAAAAAGCGGGCCGTCGAGGACGCCGGCCCCTACAATACAAACCTCACTTCCGGAGGAAATTATGGCACATAAAAGAGACTACAAACCCGAGGATATTGCGTTCCCCAATCAGGTGATCACCGAGTCGGAGCTGGTGCAGGAAATGCAGACCAGCTATATCGACTACGCCATGTCCGTCATCGTGGGGCGCGCGCTGCCCGACGTGCGGGACGGCCTGAAGCCGGTGCACCGCCGCATTCTCTATACCATGTACGAGGGCAATCTCACCAGCGACAAGCCCTTCAAGAAGTCCGCCACCTGCGTGGGCGACGTGCTGGGTCACTACCACCCCCACGGCGACGCGTCGGTCTATGACGCCATGGTGCGTCTGGCCCAGGACTTCTCCATGCGCTATATGCTGGTGGACGGCCACGGCAACTTCGGCTCCGTGGACGGCGACCCCCCCGCCGCCTACCGATACACCGAGGCGCGGCTCTCGAAGATCTCCAACGAGATGCTGCGGGATATCGACAAGGAGACCGTGGACTGGGACCCCAACTTTGACGAGAGCCGGAAGGAGCCCCGCGTGCTCCCCTCCCGCTTCCCGAACCTGCTGGTCAACGGCTCCAGCGGCATCGCCGTGGGCATGGCCACCAACATCCCGCCCCACAACCTGGCCACGCTCCTGGATTTAATGCAGCACATCACCGGGCCGGACTTCCCCACCCGGGGCATCATCATGGGCCGTGCCGGCATCCGCCAGGCCTATGCCACCGGCCGGGGCAAGGTCATCGTCCGCGCCCGGACGGAGTTTGAGGAGCACGGCCAGGGCCGCACCCGCATCATCGTCACCGAGCTGCCCTATCAGGTGAACAAGCGCCAGCTCATCAAGAACATCGCCGACCAGGTGCGGGAAAAGAAGCTGGAGGGCATCTCCGACCTGCGGGACGAGACCGACCGCAACGGCATGCGCATCGTCATCGAGCTGAAGCGGGACGCCAACCCCCAGGTGGTCCTGAACCGCCTCTTTGCCCAGACCCAGCTTCAGTCCAGCTTCTCCATCAACATGCTGGCCCTGGTGAATAACCAGACCCAGCCCAAGATCCTCTCTCTGCGGCACATACTGGACGAGTATCTCAGCTTCCAGGAGGAGGTCATCGTCCGCCGCACCCGCTATGACCTGCGCAAGGCCCAGGAGCGGGCTCATCTGCTGGAGGGGCTGCTCATCGCCCAGGACAATATCGACGAGGTCATCCGCATCATCCGCAACAGCTACGACGACGCCAAGCAGAATCTGATGGAGCGCTTCTCTCTCTCCGACGTGCAGGCCCAGGCCATCTGCGACATGCGCCTGATCGCCCTGCAGGGTCTGAACCGGGAGAAGCTGGAGCAGGAGTACAAGGATCTGGAGGTCAAGATCGCCTATTACCAGGAGCTGCTGGCCGATCCCGAGAAGATCAAGGGCGTGCTGAAGGACGAGCTCATCCAGCTGCGGGACAAGTACGGCGACGAGCGCCGCACCGAGATCCAGGATGTGGAGGATGAGATCGATGTGGAGGATCTCATTGAGGAGGAGCAGTGCGTCTTCACCCTGACCCACGGCGGCTACATCAAGCGCCTGCCCGTCAGCGAATACCGGGCCCAGGGCCGGGGCGGCAAGGGCGTGCGCGCCATGGTGACCCGGGAGGAGGACTATGTGGACACCGTGTTCACCGCCTCCACCCACGACAATATTCTGTTCTTCACCAGCTCCGGCAAGGTCTTCATCAAGAAGGGCTACAACATTCCCGAGGCGGGCCGGAACGCCCGGGGCACCAATATCGTCAACATCATCCAAATCGAACCCGGTGAGAAGGTCAGCGCCATGATCCGGGGCCGGGGCTTTGCAGAGGAGCACTTCCTCTTCTTCGTCACCAGAAACGGCACCGTGAAGCGCATGAGCCAGGCCGCCCTGCGGAACATCCGCTCCAGCGGCATCCGGGCGCTGAACCTGGACGAGGGGGACGCGCTCATCACCGTTCTGCAGACCATGGGGGATGAGAAGATCCTCATCGCCACCCACGACGGCATGGCCGTGTGCTTCGACGAAAACGACGTGCGCCCCATGGGCCGCACCGCCGTGGGCGTCCGGGGCATCCGCCTGCGCGAGGGAGACTTCGTGGTGGGCGCCGGCAGCGACCATATGGGCTCTGCCCTGCTCTCCATCACCGAGAAGGGCTACGGCAAGCGCACCGGCGTGGAGGAATATTCCGTCCACGGCCGGGGCGGTCTGGGCATCCGCAACTACAACGTCACCGACAAGACCGGCGCCGTTGCCGATGTGAAGATGGTGAATCCCGGGGAGGATCTGCTGGTCATCTCCGACGACGGCACCATCATCCGCATGGCGGTGGACAACATCTCCCTGCTGGGCCGGGCCACCCAGGGCGTGCGCGTCATGCGCCTCGGGGAGGGCAGCCGGGTCATCTCCATTGAGAAGACCGAGCGGGAGGTCGAGGAGGCCGCCAAGCCCGATCCCACGGAAGAGGAATAAGCGGAAGCGAAGCATAGAATAGACAGGAGGAGAGGTTATGGAAGGTTTGGAAGGCCTGATATTCGTCATCCTAATTTTCTGGGTTCTGCCTGCCCTGCTCAAGGGCAAAAAGAGCGGAAAGAAGCAGCAGAACGCACAGCAGAGCACCCAGGCGACCCGCCCCGCTGCCCAGCGGCAGACGCCCTCCGTGCAGATGCACCGCCCTGCGCCGGCCATGAACCGGGCGCCTGCCGCGGCAAGCCATGCCCACCGGGATTACTCCGCGCCGGAGGCTCCCTGCATCGTCTGCGAGAACACCGGGGAAGACCATTTTCAGCGGGACAAGGCCCGCCGCCTGAAGCAGCTGGACGACTGGCTGAAGATCGGCCTCATCGACCGGGACGAATACCGGGTGCTGAAGGATCGGTACCAGCGGGGAATCTGAGAGAGAATAGCCATAGATCCGAGATCGTGAAAACCTCCCCTGTGTAAGGGGAGGTGGCACGGCGCTCACACTGGGGCGGATCCCAAGCGGCACGAGGGAAAAGAATACAGCAGGCCGGGCAACAAAATTGCCCCCCTTGCCTAAAGGGGGGTGCCCCAGTGCGCACACTGGGGCGGGGGGATACGTCATGTCAACGGAACTTGGACCAAAGCACAATCCAGCGCTGACAGGTCTGGCGAAGACCCTCCGCAATCATATGACAAGAGAAGAGAGACACCTTTGGTATGACTTTTTGCGCGGGTATTCGCCCCGTTTCCTGCGCCAGAAGGTGATCGACGGATATATTGTAGATTTCTACTGTCATGCGGCCCGGCTGGTGGTTGAACTCGACGGATCCCAGCACTATGAAGAAAAAGGACTTCTGGCCGATCATATCCGGACGGACAGGCTCGAAGAGCGGAGACTCACGGTTTTGCGTATCCCCAACAACGCAGTGAAACAAAACTTCCCGGGTGTTTGCGAGTTTATCATGCTTGCGGTGATGGAGGCCTTGAAACGAGAGAGCGTATCCCCCAGTCACCCTCGCTCCGCTCGGGCGACAGCCCCCTTTAGGCAATGGGGCCATTACCTGCAGGACGAGAGCTTGGGGCATCAGGGCTGCCTGTTAGACAAGGGGGCCAAAGAGGTAGATCCCCCACCCGCTTCGCGGGAGCCCCCTTTAGACAAGGGGGCCAAAGAGGTAGATATTATGAAAACAGTCGAACTCTACACCGACGGGGCCTGCAGCGGGAATCCCGGCCCAGGCGGCTGGGGCGCCATTCTGCGCTGGAACGGCCACCAGCGGGAGCTCTCCGGCGGCGAAGCGCAGACCACCAACAACCGCATGGAGCTCACCGCCGTGATCCAGGGCCTGCTGGCCCTGCGGGAGAGCTGCGTAGTGGAGCTCTGGTCGGACTCCAAGTACGTCATCGACGCGCTGGAAAAGGGCTGGGCCTGGGGCTGGCGCAAAAAGGGCTGGGTCAAGAGCGACAAGAAGCCCGCGCTGAACCCGGATCTCTGGGCCATGCTGCTGGATCTGACGCGGCAGCACGAGATGCACTACCACTGGGTCAAGGGTCACGCCGACAACGAATTCAATAATCGCTGCGACGCTCTTGCCGTGGCGGAACGGGAGAAATTTGTATGAAGCCCATCAACTTCAACGACAAGCCCCTGAAAATCTTTATCCGATATATCGCGCACCACAAAAAGCTCTTCGCCATCGACATGGTCTGCGCGGTGATCGTGGCGGTCATCGACCTGGTCTTCCCCTACGTCTCCCGCCAGTCCATGCGCGAGCTGCTGCCCCAGAAGCTCTACACTACCTTTTTCGTGATCATGGGCGTGGTGGTGGCGGCCTATCTGCTGAAATCCCTGCTGTACTATGTCATCACCGTGCTGGGACACAAGATGGGCGTCCTCACCGAGGCGGACATGCGCCGGGATCTCTTCACCCACATGCAGGATCTCTCCTGCAGCTTCTTTGACAAAAACCGCACCGGCGTACTGCTGAGCCGGGTGGTCAGCGACCTCTTTGAGGTGACGGAGCTTGCCCACCACGGGCCGGAGAACATCATCATCTGCTCCCTCACCATCGTGGGGGCGCTCATCATCATGTTCACCATGCAGTGGCGCCTGGCGCTGGTGCTGGCCATCGTCCTGCCGCTGACCCTGTGGTTCACCCTGAGCCAGCGTTTTCGCATGAAGAAGGCCAATATCGAGGTCAAAAAGAAGACCGCCGAGATCACCGCCGCCATCGAGTCCAGCATTTCCGGCGTCCGCACCGCCAAGGCCTTCGCCAACGAGGACATGGAGGTGGAGAAGTTCGACTCCGCCAACCACGTTTTCAAGGGCGCCAAAGTGGAGTATTACAAGAGCATGGGCCTCTACATGAGCGGCATGGAGTTCACCACCGGCGTCATGCAGGTGCTGGTCATCACCGTGGGCGGCCTGCTCATCATGCAGGGGAAGATGGACACCGTGGATCTCATCACCTTCACCCTCTATGTCTCCACCTTCGTCACCCCCCTGCGCAAGCTCGTCATGTTTGCCGAGCAGTACATGCAGGGCAGCGCGGGGCTGGCGCGATTTCTGGAGATCATGCGCACCGAGCCGGAGATCCAGGACGCGCCCGACGCCAAAGAGCTGGGCAATGTCCGGGGCGAGATCGAGCTGAAGGACGTGAGCTTCCACTACGCCAACGGCATCCCCGTGCTGAGCCACATCAACCTGCATGTGGCGCCGGGCGAGTGTCTCGCGGTGGTGGGCCCCTCCGGCGGCGGCAAGACCACCATGTGCCAGCTGATCCCCCGCTTCTACGACGTCTGCGGCGGCAGCATCACCGTGGACGGACAGGACATCCGCAGCGTGACCCAGCGCTCCCTGCGCCGGAACATCGGCATTTTGCAGCAGGACGTGTTCATGTTCGCGGGCACCATCCGGGAGAATATCCGCTACGGCAAGCCAGACGCCTCGGATGAAGAGATCATCGAGGCCGCCATCCGCGCCGAGATCCACGATGAGATCATGAACCTGCCCGACGGCTATGACAGCTATATCGGCGAGCGGGGCGTGATGCTCTCCGGCGGGCAGAAGCAGCGCCTCTCCATCGCCCGGGTCTTTCTGAAAAACCCCAAGGTGCTGATCCTGGACGAGGCCACCTCGGCGCTGGACACAGTCACCGAGCAGCGGATCCAGCGCTCTCTGGACGAGCTGAGCGTGGGGCGCACCACCATCATCATCGCCCACCGGCTCTCCACCGTGAAGAGCGCCAACCGCATCGCCGTGGTGGAGGGAGAACATATCATCGAACTGGGAAGCCATCAGGAGCTGATGGCGAAGAACGGCGCCTACGCGGCTCTGTGCCGGGCGCAGAATTTGGAGGCCTGAGATGTTGCAGATCAGAAAAGGCGGACACCGGGATCTGGAGCGCTATTACAATGTGTTCGACCTGGATTTTGATAAAAAGGAGCTGCTGCCCAAGCTGTCCCTTCACCGGGCCATCAGCAAGGGCGACGTGGAGCTGCTGATCGTCTATGACGAGGAGAGCCGGATCGAGGTGGCCTATGCCCTGACCCTCTGCCGCGGACTCTACGGCTATGTGCTGCTCAAGTACTTCGGCGTGCTGCCCTGGTACCGGGGCAAGGGTCTGGGGATCCAGGCCATGCGGCTTTTGAACAAGTACTATGCCGAAAAGCAGGGGCTCCTGGCGGAGCTCACCGTCTTCGATCCCGAGGACAAGGACACCCTGCGGAAGCTCCGGAAGTTCTTCTCCCGCTTCGGCTATGAGGAAGTCAAGAGCGATTACCGCCTTGCCGGCGCCCCCGTCACGCTGATGGTGAAGCCCCTCCGGGGCACGGCGGAGATCGCCCCGGTGGCCCACCGCATCCTGCGGGATCTCTATTCCCGGGTGCTCAGCGGGGAGAAGCTGGAGAAGACCGTGGACATCCGGCGGGTATGAGCGAAAACTATGCCGTCCTCTTCGACATGGACGGGGTGATATTCGACTCCGAGCGCGCCCTGCGGGCCGTCTGGCTGGAGCTGGCGGCGGAGCAGGGGCTGGGGGAAATGGAGCGGGTCTATGCCCGCTGCCTGGGCGTGACGCGGGAGGTCACAGGCTCCATCCTCCGGGAGGAATACGGGGAGGATTTTCCCTGGGAGGCCTTCCGGGAGGAGACCACCCGCCGCTATCGGAGCCGCTATGCCGGCGGGCGCCTGCCGCTGAAGCCGGGCGCGCGGGAGATCCTGCGCGCTCTGGGGGAGCGGGGGGCGCCCCTTGCGCTGGCCTCCTCCACCCAGCGGACCCTGGTGCTGCGGGAGCTGGAGGAGGCGGGGCTGCTGCCCTTCTTTGATGCGGTGGTCTGCGGCGACGAGGTGCGCCGCTCCAAGCCGGAGCCGGAGATCTTCCTCACCGCGGCGGCGCGCCTGGGTGTTGAGCCGGGGCGCTGCTTTGTGATCGAGGACAGCTTTAACGGCGTCCGCGCCGGCCACGCCGCCGGGATGCGGGTGCTGATGGTGCCGGATCTGCTGCCGCCCAGCGATGAAATGCGCCGCCTGGCCGATGCCATCCTGCCGGATCTATACGCAGCGGAGCGGTATTTGCGGGACGTGTAAACCGCCCCGCCTCTGTCATCCTGAGGAGCCGAAGGCGACGAAGGATCTCAAAACTCTGATCGCAGAGAGGCAGGAACAACCATGGTCTACTACGTCTATATTCTCACCAATAAGAGCAACCGGGTTATGTATATCGGCGTCACCAATAATCTCGAACGCAGACTCTATGAACATAAGCAAGAGCTGGTTGAGGGCTTTACCAAGCGCTACCATGTGCACAAGCTGGTTTATTATGAACAGACCTCGGATATTCGCTCTGCCATTCAGCGGGAAAAAGAGCTGAAAGGCTGGCTCCGAGCCAAGAAAAACGCCCTTGTGGAAACGATGAATCCGACCTGGCGGGATTTGTCGGAGGTTTGGGGATAACATATCCTGCGCCGGGGGCGAGATCCTTCGCTGCGCTCAGGATGACAAAGAGGAGCGTGCATTCCCTATCGTGTCATCCTGAGCGCAGCGAAGGATCTCTTTTTGAATTAGAAAACTATTTTGAAACTCTTTTTTCTGCTTCTGCGACTTTATACTAATCCCTAATTAAAACTCGACAAAAACCAACTTCGACCCGTGATGCTACGAATGGTTTCAGCAGTGGGAATGCAGATGGTATCTCAAAGACGATCTACAACCTTCTCCAGCGTCTGAAAGACCTCATTATGGAAGCCTCTTGCACGCAATTCCTTCCGGATCTGCTCAATAGAAGTCTTTAAAGTCTTCCGGCCAGAATTGTATCATACTTCGTTGCCTTCCTTGACCATATATCTCCATTATGCTCTGCGGAAGGCGCCTCGTCTGGCACAATTCTGCCTCGGAATCTTTTTAAAGCTTCTTATCAGAAATTGGGAAAAAATAAATGAGACTGCCCAACTTATGGATAGCCTCATTTTTTGTATTCAGCAATATCACCCAGGGAACAATCCAGAATCTCACAAAGGCGGTTCAAAGTATATGTGCTGACATTTTCGTTTTTTCGGAGCCGATCCAATTGCCCGCTGCTGAAGCCGAATTCTTTCAGTAATTTGTACTGCGATATTCTTTTTTCTTTCATCTGAACCCACAGACGATCAAATACAATCATACAAATCACCGATCCCCAACACGAGAATAAAATATACGTTTTATGTTGACAATAGCCCGTAATCGGGCTATACTATCGTTGATGTTTAAACTAGGGTAAGGAGAATGAATGATCAAGGGAGATAAGGATCGAGCGAAAGCTTATGATGATTGCTAAGACGAATCAAACACTCATTTTTCTATTGTTCTATTGTAATGAAGAGCGGGTTAAGTGACGCTTTAGGAGGGTTGTTAATGACATAAGGAACGGGCGGGGTCTTCTATTAATACTCCTTGGTGTTATTGTGCCTTTTTTCGTGTCTTTTCTCTGCAGTATTTTCTTAATTTGCAAAGAATTTATAAGGAGGAGTTTTTATGGCTTTAATTACATGTCCAGAATGTGGAAAGCAAGTGTCTGGTGCAGCAGGAGCATGTCCGTTTTGTGGCTATCCAATTAGGGATACCGCCCCAAAATCCGTTCGAATCAAGCTCCCGGATTCCTTGGCTGGTGCGGAAGTCGGGATGCTCAGCCGAAAAAACAAAGCAACGGTGTATGTTGGAAACGACATGGTTTGGTGTGGCCCTCTGGGAACTACGGCAGTTTTTGAGCTTCAGAATAAGGGAATTGCTGAGATTCAGATGGACTATGGTAATACCATTTCTGATGCAAAAGGAATAGTTGAGCCGGGACGCAGGTATACCGTGCAGTTTCTCCGGTATAAAGGCCTTGGTATCTTAAAGATGCCAGTATATGGTCTATTTGAGGAATAAAAGATTTTCCATATAAGGAGTAGCGTGTAACCGAATCTCTTTGATGCACCTATGTTCTCTGCCCTTTCTTCTAAAACAAAGGGTGTGAGAGCGCTTTCTCATTGCTTCCGCGGAGAAAATCTGTTATACTATCCCCGCTATGGAACTTCTCATCAAACAAATACTGGAAAACAAGGAAGCCGCCGCCCTCCCCTCTTTGCTGGAGAGCGGAGGGCTTCCTGCGCTCGTTTCCGGCCTTTCGGCGGTGCACCGGGCCAATCTGGCCGCCGCGCTGCGGCTGGAGACCGGCCTGCCCCTGGTGGTCCTCTGCCCGGACGACACCGCGGCGGAGAATATGGCCCGGGATCTGCAGGCCATGCTGCAGCTTCCCGTGACGACGATCGGGATGCGGGACTTCACCTTCTACGCCGCCGAGGCCGCCTCCCGCCAGGCGGAGCAAAAGCGCCTTGCCGCCCTCTACGCCCTGAGTCTGGGGCAGGTGGAGATCCTGACCGCCTCCGTGGCGGGGCTGCTGCAGCGCACCCTCCCGCCCCAGACCCTGCAGCAGGCCGCCTTCACCCTGGAGGCCGGCGGCAGCTATGCCATCGAGGACGCGGAGGACGCCCTGCTGCGCTGCGGCTATGTCCGCACGGAGCAGGTGGAGGGGCCAGGACAGTTTGCCCGCCGGGGCGGCATCCTGGACTTCTTCTCCCCCGCCGACCAGAAGCCCGTCCGGGTGGAGTTCTGGGGGGACGACATCGACTCCATGGGCCACTTCGACGTGAGCTCCCAGCGCCGCTCGGAACCCATCGAGCGCTGCGTGATCCTCCCCGCGGCGGAGACCCTGCCCAGCCTGACCCTGGGCGGGATCGAGACCCTGGCCCGGCAGATCGAGAGCTACGCCGAGCGCTATGCCAAAAAGCGCGCCAGCGAGCACGCGGCGACCCTGGCCGCCACCCTCCGCGCCGACGCGGATCGGCTCCGGGGCGGGGTGCTGATGTCCGACGCGGATCGCTATCTGCCCCTCATCTACCCCATGGCCTGCGCCATGGATTACCTGCCGGAAAACGCCCTTCTGGTGCTGGAGCAGCCCGCCCGCTGCGCCGAGCGCGCCAGGGACTTTCAGAAGCAGCTGCAGGAGGATCTGCAGGAGCTGCAGAAGCGAGGGCAGGTGGCCGTCAGCGCCGACGCCTTTTCCCTCGGCTGGGACGGGGCGGTGAAGCGCCTGGGGGACTTCCCCCTCTATATGACCGACGCCTTCACCGTGGGGCGCACCCCCCTGCCGCCGAAGACCCTCACCAGCATCCCGGCCAAGCAGCTGCCCTCCTACGCGGGCAGCGCCCAGACCGCCGCGGAGGACGTGTCCCTCTACCTCAAGCAGGGCTACCGGGTGCTGGTGCTGGCCGGGGACGAGCGCCGGGGCAAGGTGCTGCAGGACTTCTTCAAGGAGCATGAGATCCCCGCCCTCCTGGATCCGGAGCTGAAGCGGCTCCCCGACTTCGGCCAGTGCCGCATCGGCGTGGGCGCCCTCTCCGCGGGGCTGGAGTACCCGGGCATCAAGCTGGCGGTGCTCACTGACGCCCAGCTTCTCCGGGCGCGGAACAAAAAGGCCGCGTCCAAAAAGAAGCTCCCCTCCAACCGCCAGCGGATCGAGAGCTACGCCGACCTCTCCGTGGGGGACTTCGTGGTGCACGAAAACCACGGCATCGGCCGTTTCGCCGGCATCGTGAAGATGCAGGTGGACGGCTTTGAAAAGGACTATGTGAAGATCCAGTACGCCGGGACGGACAGCCTGTATGTGCCGGCCACACAGCTGGATCTGGTGACCAAATACACCGGCGCCGGGGAGGAAAAGCCCGTCAAGCTCTCCAAGATGGGGGGCGCCGAGTGGGCCAAGACCCGCCAGCGTGCCAAGAGCGCCGCCAAGGACATGGCCAAGAAGCTCATCGCCCTCTATGCCGAGCGGCAGCGGCTCCCGGGCTACGCCTTCTCGCCGGACAGCGAGTGGCAGAGGGAGTTTGAGGAAAACTTCGGTTACACCGAGACCGACGATCAGCTCCGCTGCACGGCGGAAATCAAGGCGGACATGGAGTCCTCCGTGCCCATGGATCGGCTGCTCTGCGGCGACGTGGGCTTCGGCAAGACCGAGGTGGCCCTCCGGGCGGTGATGAAGTGCGTGCTGGACGGCAAGCAGGCCGCCATCCTGGTGCCCACCACGGTGCTGGCCCAGCAGCATTACCAGACCGCGCTGCAGCGCTTCTTCGGCTTCCCGGTGGAGATCGGGGTGCTGAGCCGCTTCAAGACCGGCGGCCAGTCCCAGAAGCTGATCGCCGACCTTGCCACCGGCAAGTGCGACCTGGTCATCGGCACCCACCGGCTCCTCTCCAAGGACGTGAAGTTCAAGGATCTGGGGCTGCTGGTGGTGGACGAGGAGCAGCGCTTCGGCGTGACCCACAAGGAGCACATCAAGGAGCTGTCCAGGGGCGTGGACGTGCTGACCCTCTCGGCCACCCCCATCCCCCGGACGCTGAACATGGCCATGTCCGGCATCCGGGACATGTCCACCATCGAGGAGCCGCCGGAGGATCGTCTGCCGGTGCAGACCTTCGTGATGGAGCACGACTGGGGCGTGATCTCCGACGCCATTCGCCGGGAGCTGCAGCGGGGCGGCCAGGTCTACTACCTGCACAACCGCATCGACGACATCGACCGCACCGCGGTGCGCCTGCGGAGCATGTTGGAGGGCGTCACCGTGGCGGTGGCCCACGGGCAGATGGACAAGAACATGCTCTCCTCCGTCATGGAGAGCGTGGTCAGCGGCGAGACCCAGGTGCTGGTGTGCACCACCATCATCGAGACCGGCATCGACATTCCCAATGTGAACACCCTGATCATCGAGGACGCGGATCGCCTGGGGCTTGCCCAGCTGCACCAGATCCGGGGCCGGGTGGGGCGCTCCACCCGCAGAGCCAGCGCCTATCTCACCTTCCGGCGGGACAAGGTGCTCAACGAGATCGCCGAAAAGCGCCTCTCCGCCATCCGGGACTTCGCCGCCTTCGGCTCCGGCTTCAAGATCGCCATGCGCGACCTGGAGATCCGGGGCGCGGGCAACCTCCTGGGGGCGGAACAGTCCGGCCACATGATCGACGTGGGCTATGATATGTATATGAAGCTCCTGTCGGAGGCCGTGCTGGAGGCGCGGGGCATCCCCGTCCCCCAGCGGGCGGAGTGCTCGGCGGATCTGGCCATCGCCGCCAACATCCCGGAGCGCTATGTGCCCTCCTCGGAGCAGCGCATGGATCTCTACCGCCGCATCGCCGCCATCCGCAGCGAGGAGGAGGCGGACGACCTGCTGGATGAGCTCATTGACCGCTACGGCGACCCGCCCGGCGGCGTCAGCGCCCTCATTCAGGTGGCGCTGCTGCGGGGCGAGGCGGGCAAGGCCGGCGTCACCGACATCGCTCAGAAGCAGGGCTATCTGCGCTTCACCGTGAAGGATTTCGACATGGAGAAGGTCTCCGCCCTCTATGCCCGGCCGGAGTACAAGGGCAGGCTCCGGGTGGAGGCGGGCTCCAAGCCCTGTCTGAGCCTGAAGATCAAGACCAAGACCCGGGTGGTGGACGAGGCACGGCGCTTCGTTGCCGACTGGGGCGCCGGAAGCACGGGAAAAGAGGAGAGCACATGAAAAAGCTGTTGCTGCTGTTGATCGCGCTCTGCGCGGCGGGGGTGGTATTTTTCGCCTGCATGGGAGGCGAAGAGGCGCCGGAGCCCGCCGTGCCCACGGAGACGCCCTCCGGGGAGCAGAGCACCCCGGAGCCGGAGCCCTCCGGCGTGGATTACGCGGCGATTTACGCGCTCCACGAGCCGGAAGAGATCGTCATGACCGTGGACGGCCGGGAGATCAGCTGGCAGGAGTATTACTACTATTATTATAATGTGGCCGCCAACTGGGAAAACGGCTTTGTGGAGACCATGTACGCCGGCGGCGCCGCAGGCTGGGAGAGTCCGGCGGACGCCGAGGGGCACAGCTACGCCCAGATCCTCCCCACCAGTGTGGAGCGGATGCTCCGCCGGGATCTGGCAGCGGAGGAGCTGGCTCAGGAGCACGGCATCTCCCTCACGGAGGAGGACGAGGCGGCGATCCAGGCCGCCTATCAGGAGGATCTGGCCTATATCCAGGGCCTGGGCTACACCGAGGAGCAGTTTTTCACCCTGCTGGAGCCCTTCTACGTGAGCGAGGAGATGTACTGGCGCTCGCTGCGCAGTCAGGTGCTGTATATGGCCTGTTACCGGGAGCTGGTGGGCGAAAATGGCGAAAAGCTGCCGGAACAGCAAGTGCTGGACTGGATGGAGGCGCAGGGCTATCTCTCCCTGGATCGGATCCGCATCGCCACGGTGGATGACGTCACCGGCCAGTCGCTGCCGCCGGAGGCCGCGGCACAGCAGGAGGCGCTGGCGGAGGAGCTCTCCGCCCGGCTGCGGAGCATCGAGGATCCCCAGGAGCGGGAGGCGCTGTTTCTGGAGCTCAAGGCCCAGTACGACCCCCAGGGGCTTTCCTATGTGGCGAACGCCGACTGGGTGGATCCGGAAATCTATGCGGCCACAGCCGCGCTGGAGCCGGGGGAGGTGTCCCCGGTGCTGGCGCTGGACGGGGACTATTACATCATCCTGCGCCGCCCCCTGAGCGCGGAGGACGAGATCTCCACCACCTACAGCCGGGATCCGGTGCGCTCGATCCTGGCAGGCAAGGGGCTGGAGCCCCTGCTGGAGGAGCGCATGGCGGCGCAGAAGCTCGCCTATGCCCCGGGCTTTGCCCCGCCGGAGGTTCTGGACTACTACACAAACCCGAAATACGCGGCATGATCGTCAAAAGAGCATGCAAAAGGCTGTGACCACACCGGTCACAGCCTTTTGCGTTTGAGGCCGAGGAGGAGAAGGCCGGGGATCAGCAGTGCCGCCGAAAGACTGAGGGCGGGGATCAGCCGCCGGGACCAGAACAGCAGACTCGCCGGCTCCGGCGCCAGCACCAGCCCCAGACCAATGGCCGCAAGGCCGCCCAGCCAGATGAGCCAGCGCCCGTTTGCAAAATCCAGGCGCCGCTCTTCCGGCTGCGGAGAATAGCCGCAGGCCAGCCGCAGACAGCGTTGGGCGGCCTGGAGACAGAGCCCCGTCAACAGAAAGTCCGGCAGGATCCAGAGCCCCACCACCAGCGCCTCCACCCGCTCCAGGCTGCGGAAAAACACCAGATTCCTTACCAGCGCGAAAAATGGTGCCGAGAGGCGTGCGCAGAGCGGCGCGCCGAAGCGCCCCTGCACCGCGGCGCCCAGCAGGGTAAGCCCCAGTGGGAACAGGGCCAGCAGCCCGGCCTTCCGCCGAAAGGTCCCCTTTTCCCGGGGCTGCCCCGGCAGGAAAAAGAAGTACGCCGCAAGGCCGAAGGCCGCAATGTCCAGGCTCGGCCAGCTGCCCCGCAGCAGAAGCCCGGCGTCCGCCGGGGTGAGGGGCATAAGCTCCGTCCAGTCCGCCGCCCGCAGCCCTGCCAGCAGCAGAACCAGCAAGACGGAGAGCAGCAGCGGCTCCGCCATCCGCGCAACCCGCAGCAGGCTCTTGAGCGGGCCCAGGGCGGCCAGCAGCGCCAGCAGTCCCATGGGGATCACGAAGTTTGCCGCGGCGCTGCGGGGGTACACGGTGACCAGGAAGCGATCCGCCCCCACCCGCAGGGTAAAGGCGCAGTAGAGCAGCAGCCAGCCCCCCAAAAGCAGCAGAAAGCCCCGTCCCAGGCGCGCGCCGAGTACGCGCAGGGCGAAATCCGGCAGGCTCTCCCCCTCCTGCAGGCTGCGCCGCAGGCGGCTCAGCGCCCAGGCGTAGAGCAGCAGAACCGGCAGCGCCAGAAGCGGCGCCGCCCAGGCCGCTCTGCCCGCCTGCTCTGCGGCAGAGCCCGGGATCAGCCGCAGGATCGGGGACAGCAGCGCCAGACCGCAGAGGCTCTGCAGCTGCCGCCGAAAAAAGGACTCGTTTTCCCTCATCGCTCCACCGCCTTCAGTTCATGTCGCCCGCGTGGCGAAGCTCCCCTTGCACCGAGACGCTCATCCGCAGGGAGGGGAGCAGCGTACCCAGATCCCGGCTCAAGCCCCGCCCCCGGATGGGAGAGGCTTGCTCCAGGCGCCTCCCAAGCCCCAAAAAATCCACGCCCAGGCTTTGGGAGAGCTCCAGCACGTTCCCGATCCGCCGGGAGAGGCTGGATTCCAGCCGGGCGGTGAGGGCGTCGGCATAGTGCGGATCCGTCACGGCGGAGAAGTCGTCGATCTCCAGCGCCGCGCCTTGCACCCGGACGCGGATCTCCAGCCCGTTGAGGGCGCCGTCCTCCCCCCAGAGCGGCTGCAGGCGGCAGCTGCTCTCCTGCAGCTCCACCGTGGCGCGGCGCCCGGATGCGTCCTCCAGCACCAGCGGGCTGGGGCGCAGCGTGTCCGTGAGCAGCGCCACGCCCAGGGCGTCCTCGCTGTGGATCAGCGCCCGCAGCTTGCCGTCCACCAGGACGCCATAGCCATCGGGCTCCACGGTGGAGCCGCTCTTTTCCCCCTCCTCGGCGGAGGGCGCCAGGCGCAGCGTGCGCACCACGGCTGCGCCCTGCTCATCCAGATTCCGGAGGATCGCCCCGGCAGAGGTGAGGCGGGCCGCCTCCCCCTCGGCCTGCTCCAGGGCGCTCAGCACATCGGCGATCCCCTTGCCGCCCTCCACCGCCGTCATGGCCTCCTTGGCGGAGGCGTCCAGCAGCAGAAAGACCGGCATGTCCAGCCGCAGGTCGGAGGAGTGGCACACATAGGAGAGCAGATCGAGGAGCCCCTCCCTGGCAAGCCCCTCCCCCACCAGAATGTGCTGCAGATGGCCGCAGAACAGCGGCCCCTCCAGAGAGCGCTGCTGCAGGCGCTCCATGGCGTCGCTGACGCTTGCGCCCACCGCGCTGGAGCAGGAGGCGTTCTCCTCCTCCGCACCGGAGAAGCTGGCCAGGCTCAGCAGCACCCCGCCCGGCGCCGCGTCCAGCCCCATCGTCTCCGCCAGGCGGAGCTGCTCCACCTCCCGGCGCTCCGTGTACAGAAAGCTGCAGCCGCTCAGCAGCGGCGTCACAAGCAGCAGAAGCAGGATGGCACGTTTCATTTTCGTCTCCTCTTATCCGGCGTCCGCAGCAGCGGGTCCCGCCATATTTGCAGGCGCTCCGGCAGCCGCAGCAGGAGCCGGGTCAGTCCCCCGGGCCGGCCGCCGGAGAGCAGGGCGCTGTAGGGCACGCCGAAGCTCTCCAGCTCCGCCAGGTGCAGCAGCAGCAGGCAGCCCACCAGCCCCACGCCGTAGAGTCCCGCGAAGATCGCCCCCAACAGCAGCAGAAGCCGGCACAGCCGCACCGCAAAGCCCAGATCCTGGCTGGGCAGGGTGTAGCAGCAGATGCCGGAGGCCGCCACCACGATGATGGCGATGGGCGAGACCACCTTGGCCTCCACCGCAGCCTGCCCTACGATCAGCGCCCCGATGATGGAGACGGTGTCGCCGATGGGGTTCGGCATCCGCAGCCCCGCCTCCTGCAGCAGACTGAAGGCCGCCAGCATCCCCAGCAGCTCCAGGGAGGTGGAAAAGGGCACGTCGCGCTCCGCCTCCATGATGGACAGCAGGAGCTTGGTGGGGATCATCTCCTGGTGGTACATGGCCACGGCGGCGTAGAGGGCGGGAAGCAGCAGACCGAGCATCAGCGCAAGCCAGCGCAGCATCCGCAGGGCGCTTGCCACCAGGAAGTGCATGCTGCCGTCCCCCGTGACCTTCATGAATTCCGAGAGTGTCACCGGCAGCAGCAGCCCCACTGGCAGCCCGTCCACCAGCAGCCCCACCCGCCCGTCCGCCAGATGCCGGGCAAAGCGGTCGGGGCGCTCGGTGTGCAGCAGCTGGGGGAAGGGGGAGAGCGGCGCGTCCACAATGGCCTCCTCCAGCGTCCCCGTGGCAAGCAGCGCGTCCACATCCAGTCGGTCCAGCCGCCGCGCCAGCTCCCGGACGGTCTCCGGCGCCGCCACGCCCTCCAGATAGAGCATCGCCACCTGGGTGCGGCTCCGCCGTCCCACCGTGCTCTCGGCCAGCTTCAGCTCCGGCGTGGCCAGCCGGTAGCGCACCAGGGCGGTGTTCACCCGCAGAGTCTCGGTAAAGGCGTCCTTGCCGCCCTTAAGAGATTTTTCCAGTGTGGGTTCCCCTACGCTGCGACGCTGCCCGGTCTTGATCTCAAAGCTCAGTGCGCAGCCCAGGGCCTCGAATACGATCAGACAGCAGCCCCGGCAGAGATCCTCCGCCGCGTCCGAAAGACTCTCCCGCCGGGTGAGACCGTGGCGGTACACGGCGCCGGCCTCGATGCGCCGCAGCGCCTGCTCCGGATCCGACACCCGCGCAGAGCGCAGCAGCTCCGTCAGCGGGCGCAGGATCTCCAGCCCCACCGCGCTGCCGGAGACCATGCCGTCCAGCCAGCAGACCGTCAGCTCCAGCGCCGTGTCCAGCCCGAAGCGGAGGCGCCGCTCGGTATAGTCGCCGCAGCCCGCAAAGCAGTCCCGCAGGGCGGCGGCAGAAATCGAAATATGCTCCATTTTGCTCATATTGGGTAGTATGTGCGGTGAAAACCACAATATGTAGATACTGGAAAAATTTTTCAAAAAAAGTGCAAAAATCCGCAAAAAAAGTGTTGACAAAAGGAAGTTTCGGTGCTATATTAGCCGAGCGCCTGTGAGAGAGGCCAATGAGTTCAAAAGTCAGAACGAAAAAAGTTTTGGGAAAAACGAAAAAAGTTCTTGACAAACGGAATTCAAAGTGCTACTATATACAGGCTGACGCCGATGAGGCGGACGCGAGATGTACCTTGAAAATTGAACAATGTAAGAAAAAGCTTATGCTAAATAAGCACCAGAGAAGGGTTCTTACAACGACTTAAAGTCGTTAAAAATTCTTTTGAGAGCTAGTAAGCTTCAATAAGATTTTAGAGCCGAAAGGCTTTAAGATACGATTTATTGAGAGTTTGATCCTGGCTCAGGATGAACGCTGGCGGCGTGCCTAACACATGCAAGTCGAACGGAGTTACGAGAGCTT
>ONPF01000031.1 GCA_900319635.1 uncultured Eubacteriales bacterium
GGTGGCGGGCTTGGTGGCATTGGTGGCGGTGTTGCCGGCAAAGCCCGGATCGGTCTCGGTGACCTCCAGCTCCACGAAGAAGGGAGGCTCCACGTTGAAGACCTTGCCCTTGTAGGAGTAGATGGTGCACTCCATATTCTCCTTGACGAACTTGAAGTTGTCGCCCAGGACGCTGCCGTCCACCGGCTCCTGCTCGTAGGTCTCGGGGTTCATGAAGTAGTAGAGATTGTCGTCGTTGTAGAGATACTCCATGGTCTGACGGTCCACGGTAGCGTTCTCGAACTTGGCGGTGGGGTTGAAGGAAGTCTCGGTCACGGCGCCGGTGATGACGTTCTTCATCTTGGTGCGCACGAAGGCCGCGCCCTTGCCGGGCTTGACGTGCTGGAACTCGACGACCTGCATCACCTGGCCGTCCATCTCAAAGGTCACGCCGTTTCTGAATTCGCCTGCAGTAATCATATATGGGTCCTCCCGTAGTTAGTTTCTGTATGTGCAGATTATAGCTGATTTATTTTACAGTATATCCGTCCGTTTTGCAAGCATTTTCTTTGCAAAGCCGAAAAGGACCCCGGGGACTGCGACAGCTGCGACAGCTGCGACGGCTTTTCCCCCGTCGCAAGCTGTCGCAAGCCGTCACGGTGGGAGTGAACAGTGAATTAAATAGTGAATAATGAATAGTGAATAATGAATGATTGAGGTGTCGCGCGGAGCGCGACGGATTGAAATTCATAGTGCGTGATACGGGGAACGTGCGCACACTTCGTAGGGGCTGACGCCCAGCCCATGGCCGGGCCCGCTTGTCGGACACGCGCGCGGGTCGGCGGGCGATTCGTGAATCGCCCCTACGGGGAAACCTCCGTCCGCATCGTAGGGGCCGGCGCCCAGCCCGTGGCCGGGCCCGCTTGTCGGACACGCGCGCAGGGACGCGGGCGACCGCAGGTCGCCCCTACGGGGGAAACGCGGGTCCGCAGGCGCGGAGCGCACAGGCCGAAGGCCTTTCATCGCGAACCAGCGTCGCAACGTTGGTGTGGCGATCCGTACTCCTTGACCCAAGGACGAAGGATGCGGGGCGTCGAGGGCGCCGCCCCCTACGGAGACGCGGGATGCAGATTGCCACGCCAGACCCCTCCGCCCAGTGTGCGCACTGGGCACACCCAAGACCCCTTTCAGGGGAGGCAAGGGACGCTGCGTAGGGGCCGGCGCCCTCGACGGCCCGTGACGGCTTGCGACAGCTTGTGACGGGGGAAAAGCCGTCGCAGCTGTCGCAGCTGTCACAGGGGGGAGATGAATTCGGAATTCGGAATTCGGAATTTGCGGTGAGACGGGGGTTTCGCCGTAGGGGCGACCCTTGTGGTCGCCCGCATGTCCGACGTTCGCGCAGGTCGGCGGGAGGGGCAAGCCCCTCCCCTACGGGGAAACCTCCGTCCGCATCGTAGGGGCGGGGCTTGCCCCGCCCGCTTGTCGGACACGCGCGCAGGGACGCGGGCGACCGCAGGTCGCCCCTACGGGGGAAACGCGGGTCCACGCCGTAGGGGCCGGCGCCCTCGACGGCCCGCTTGTCGGACACACGCGCATGTCGGCGGGCGATTCGTGAATCGCCCCTACGGGGGGGACGTCCGTCTGCGCCGTAGGGGCGACCTGTGGTCGCCCGCGTGTCGGACACGCGTGCAGGGACGGTGGGCGATTCGTGAATCGCCCCTACGGGGGATGGGAAAGACGGCCGCGGAGCGCACAGGCCGTAGGCCTGTCATCGCGAACCAGCGTCGCAACGCTGGTGTGGCGATCCGTACTCCTTGACCCAAGGACGAAGGATGCGGGGCGTCGAGGACGCCGCCCCCTACGGAGACGCGGGATGCGGATTGACACACCAGACCCCTCCGCCCAGTGTGCGCACTGGGCACACCCAAGACCCCTTTCAGGGGAGGCAAGGCCGTCCGCTGCGTAGGGGCGGGTATTACCCGCCCGCTTGTCGGACACGCACCCATGTCGGCGGGCGATTCGTGAATCGCCCCTACGGGGAAACGGATTGCCGCACCGTAGCGCCGACCAGTGGTCGGCGGACAACGGACGGCCGAGCAATGCTCGGCCCTACGGATCAACCCCTTCCGTCAGCGGCGGGCGTTACACGCCGCTGACACCTCCCCCGGAGGGGGAGGCAAGGCCGTCCCCCCGTCTCCTCAAAACTCAAATCTCAAAACTCCGGCCGAGCAATGCTCGGCCCTACGGGTCGTCCCCGTTCCCCCGTTCTCCCGTCTCCTAAAACTCTTCGCTCAAAACTGAAAACTGCAGTCCCCCGTCTCCTCAACGCTCAAACCTCAAAACTCAGTTATTCAGCACGATGAGCTCCATCTTGGGGGCCTTGGTGATGACCTCGGCGCCCTCGGGGCGGATGATCATCACGTCCTCGATGCGCACGCCGAACTTGCCGGGGATATAGATGCCGGGCTCGGCGGAGCAGAGGTCGTTGACCTCCATGAGGGCCTCGCCCCGGGGGCCGGCCATGGGGGGCTCGTGGATGTCCAGCCCCAGGCTGTGGCCGAAGCCGTGGCCGAAGTATTGGCCGTAGCCGGCCTTCTCGATCACGTCCCGGGCGGCCTGGTCGATGAGCTTGCCGGGGATGCCGGAGCGGGCGGCGGCGATGCCGGCCAGCTGGGCCTCCAGCACGGTGTAGTAGACCTTCTTCATCTCCTCGGTGGCATGGCCCACCGCCACGGTGCGGGTCATGTCGGAGCAGTAGCCGTCAGAGAGGCTGCCGAAGTCCATGGTGATAAAGTCCCCGTCCTGAATGACGGTGTCGCCGGGCACGCCGTGGGGCATGGAGGTGTTCTTGCCGGTGACCACGATGGGGTCGAAGGAATTGCCCTCGCTGCCGTTTTTGAGCATATGGTACACCAGCTCCGCCATGACCTCCTTCTCGGTCATGCCGGGCTTGATGATGTGCAGCACTTCCTCCAGGGCCTTCTCGCTGATGCGCTGGGCCCGGATCATGCTCTCGATCTCCTCGGGGCTCTTGCTGGCGCGCAGGCCCATCATCAGATTGCCCGCGGGCAGCAGCTCCCGCTCCAGCGCCTTCTCCATGGCGGCCCAGCGGGCGTGGCTGAGCTGCTGATCCTCGGCGGCCAGGCGCTGGGCCTTGGCCTCGGCGAGCGCTGCGCGGATCAGATCATACTGGCTGTGCTGTCGGTCGAACATCTGCACGGTGCAGCAGCCCCCGGCGATCTTTTCCGCCGCCTCGATGTAGCGGGAGTCGGTGAGCAGCCAGGCCTTTTCCCGGCCCACCACCACCGCGCCGTCGGTAAAGGCAAAGCCGGTGGCGTAGCGCTGGTTCTTCTCGTCGGTGATGAGAATGGCGTCCAGCTCCTGCTTGACAAGAGCTTCCTGGATACGAGCGATGTTGTTCATGTTTCCTCCTCTGAACTTGGCCGCGGGAAAGTCACGGTAAAAACCGAGCCCTGCGGCGAATTTTGACCGACGGTGATGCTGCCCCCATGGGCCAGCACCGCGTCGTGTACAATACTGAGTCCCAGGCCGCTGCCGCCCGCCTCCCGGGAGCGGGCCTTGTCCACCCGGTAGAAGCGGTTGAAGATGTTCTCCCGATCCGCCTCCGGGATGCCGATGCCCGTGTCGGACACCTGCAGCGTCACCTGCTTATCGTCCTGCTGCAGCGAAATCTCCACGCTGCCGCCGGGGACATTGTATTTGATGGCGTTTTCCTCCAGATTGAAGACGATGTGGAACAGATCGTCCTCCGTGGCCAGCACCCGGCAGTCCTCCTCCAGCTTCAGGGAGAGGCGCACATCCTTCTCCCTGGTCAGGGGGATCAGGGGCGTCTGGGTGGCCAGCACCACCTTCCCCAGGTCAACCGGCCCGGCGGGCTCGGAGACCCCGTCGTCCAGCCGGGAGAGGGTCAGCAGCTTCTCCGTGGTGCGCTGGAGGCGCTTGGCCTCGTTGCCGATGTCGGTGATGAACTCCCGCATGGTGGCGGCGTCCACGTTCTCGTTCTGCACCACGCTGTCCGCCAGCAGGCGGATGGAGGCCAGGGGCGTTTTCAGCTCATGGGAGGCGTCGGACACGAAGCGGCGGCGCTGCTCCTCGGTGGTCTGCAGGCGCTCTGTGAGCTGGTTAAACTCCTCCCCCAGCTCGGTGATCTCGTCCCGCCCCCGGTTCACATGGCGGTAGCTGTAGTCCCCCTGGGCCACCACGCGCATGGAGCGCACCAGGGCGCGGATGCGCTGCAGCAGCAGGAAGACAAAGACCAGGGCCACCACCAGCGCCAGGCCGCCGATGCCCAGGGAGGCCGCGCGGATCCGGTTCTGGAAGCCCAGGATGATCTCCGCCCGCTCCTCGTCGTGCTCCGTCAGATAGAGGGCGCCGATCAGCTCCCCCTGGGAGCTCAGGGGCATGGCGATGCTGCTGACAAAGGCCGCCTCGGTGAAGGAGGAGCGGAACACCGTCTTCCCCGTGAGGCAGGTCTGCACGTCCTCCACCGCGCCGCCGGCGCTGTCCGAATCATAGAGGGTCGCCCCCTCCCGATCCGTCACCAGCACGCGGGTGTAGCCGCTGAGATCCAGGTAGCGCAGCACCTCCGTGATATTCTCCCCGCTGAGCCGCTCCAGCCCCGAGAGGGGGGAGGCCACGGTGGAGGCCTGGGCGGTCATGGAGCTGCGCTTCTCCTCGAAGATCGCGTCCCGGGAGGAGATCAGCGGATAGGTGTTCAGCAGCAGCAGCAGGATCAGCAGCAGCGCCGCGATGAAGGAGATAAATTGTGTGCGGATACTGTGCATGGCAAAAACTCCGTAAATGAAATGAAAAACGAAAAGAGAAAAGTGAAAAATTATGGTATCGCCTGCGGCGATGATTTATAATTCGTGCCGCGCAGCGGCACACCGCAATTTTTCATTTTTCATTCTTCACTTTTCACTAAAGTAGTATCCCACGCCCCATTTTGTGGCGATGTAGTCGGGATGGGCGGGGTCCAGCTCCAGCTTTTCCCGAAGCCTCCGGATGTGCACGTCCACGGTGCGGGTGTCTCCCTGGTACTCATAGCCCCAGACCAGATCCAGCAGGGCCTCCCGGCTGTAGACCCGGCCGGGATTCTTCATCAGAAACAGGATCAGGTCGAACTCCTTCATGGTCAGCTCCACCGGCGCCCCGTCCTTGTAGGCGGTGCGGCGCACCTCATCCACGCTGATGTGCCCCCGCTGCAGTACCTGGGGAAAGCTGGGCTCCACCGGGGCGGAGAGGCTGGCTCTGCGCAGCAGCGCCCGCACCCGGGCCTTCAGCACCATGATGTCAAAGGGCTTGGTCACATAGTCGTCCGCCCCGGACTCGAAGCCCATGAGCATGTCCGCCTTCTCGCTGCGGGCGGTGAGCATGATGATGGGCACGGTGGAGAAGCCGCGGATCTCCTGGCAGGCCTCCAGCCCGTCCTTCAGGGGCATCATCAGATCCAGGATGATGAGATCGTAGTTCCCCGTGCGGGCCAGAGACACGGCCATCTCCCCGTCATAGCCCACGTCCACGGTGTAGCCCTCGTTTTCCAGATTGAATTTGATGCCCTTGACCAAGAGCTTTTCATCGTCGACAACCAGAATTTTCATGGCGTGCTCCTTGCTGCTCTGTCATTGTGAGCCGTAGGGCCGAGCATTGCTCGGCCGTCAACCGTTCGCCGACCTCTGGTCGGTGCTGCGGCGTGGCATCCGTTTCCTTCTTGTACTGCCTGCGGATCCTTAATCCCAAAACGCTTTCCCCATTCATGGCTTAAGGAATTTTTAAGTTGCAATTCGATGGCTTCCTCTTTATAATAGGTACGTTACGGACGGCGCGGCGCCGTGTTTGATCGGGCCGCATGCAGCCTGATATCATATCATACCACATTCCGGCAAAAACGGGTGAAGAAATTGAAAAATTTAAGATTTTTTCCGCTGGCGCTGCTTTTGTGCCTGCTCTTCGCCCTCTGCGCCCCCGGGGCGCTGGCGCTGGAGCCGCCGCAGCTCACCGCCCAGGCGGTGCTGCTGGTGGATCTGGAGAGCGGCGTCACCCTCTATGAGTTAAACGCCGACCAGCCCCGCTCTCCCGCCAGCCTCACCAAGGTCATGACCATCCTGCTGACGCTGGAGGCCGTGGAGCGCGGAGACGTGAGCCTGGACGATGTGGTGACCGCCGGGGCGGACTGCCGCAGCGGCATGCGGGACGACAGCTCCAGCGTGGGCATCCGCCCCGGCGAGGAGCTGACGCTGCGGGATCTCTTATACTGCGCGGCGGTGGCCTCCGGCAACGACGCCTGCAACGTGCTGGCCGTCTATCTCGCCGGGAGCATCCCCGCTTTTGTGGAGCGGATGAATCAGAAGGCCGGGGAGCTGGGCTGCGAGCAGACCCACTTCGTGGATCCCCACGGCCTCAGCTATGACGATATGACCTCCGCGAGAGACCTGTACCGCATCACCCGGGAGGCCATGCGGCATCCGGCGTTCATGGAGCTCTGCGACACCCGCTCCTACACCGTCCCCGCCAGCAACAAGAGCGGGGAGCGGCAGCTCAAAAGCTCCAACGCCCTCATCGCCCCCGACGGGGTCTACGGCGCCGGCTACCTCTACGAGGGCGCCCACGGCGTCAAGACCGGCTACACCCGCGCCGCGGGCTACTGCCTCATCTCCACAGCGGAGCGGGAGGGGATGCAGCTCATGGCCATCGTGCTGGGCTGCGACGGCCCCTACCTGTCCAACACGGAGACCCGCTACAGCTTTGTGGACAGCGCGAAGCTCTACGACTGGGCCTTCTCCGGCTTCACGCTCCGCTGTCTCCTCTCGGAGTACGACCTGGTGGGCAGCGCCCCGGTGACGGACGGGCGGGAGGAGCAGGTGGGGCTCCGCCCCCTGCGCAGCGTCTTCGCCCCCCTGCCAAAGGACGCCGATCCGGCGGGACTCGAGCTGCGCCTCCGGCTCTATGACGAGAATCTCACCGCCCCCATCCGGGCCGGGCAGGTGCTGGGTCAGGTGCAGGTGCTCTATGAGGGACAAGTGCTCGTCACCGAGGAGCTGGCGGCCGCCGCCCCGGTGCCCCTGCGCTTCTGGCCGGGTCTCGCCCGCGCCCTTCTGAAAGACTATACATAACGGGAGTATACTATGAAATCCAAGAAAACCCTTTCTCTGATCCTGCTGTTGTGCCTGCTGTTCACCCTCTGCGCCCCTCTGGCGCTGGCCCAGGAGCCCGCCCCCTCCGAAGAGCCGGAGGCGGAAGCGGAGGAGCCCGCCGCCACCCCCGCCCCCGGGGAGCCGCTGGAGCCCCCTGCCCTGAATTTTGACAACGACGGCCAGTACCAGTCCGTGATCCTGGTGGATCTGGACAGCGGTACCACCCTCTACCAGGTGAACTACATGATGCCCCGCCGTCCCGCCAGCCTCACCAAGGTCATGACGATCCTCCTGGCCCTGGAGGCCGTGGAGCGGGGCGAGGTGAGCATGGAGACCATCATCACCGCGGGGCTGGATTGCCAGAACGGCATGGGGGACGACAGCTCCAGCGTCTACATCGTGGCCGGCGAGCAGATGACCCTGCGGGATCTGCTCTACTGCGCCGCGGTCTCCTCCGGCAACGACGCCTGCAATGTCATCGCCTCCTATCTGGGTAACGGCATCCCCGGCTTTGTGGAGCGCATGAACCAGCGGGCGGCGGAGCTGGGCTGCACCCAGACCCGCTTTGTGGATCCCAACGGCCTCTCCAACGACAACTACACCTGCGCCTACGATCTGTATCTCATCACCCGGGAGGCCATGAAGCACCCCGAATTTATGGAGATCTGCGACGCTCACGCCTACACTGTCCCCGCCACCAACCTGAACCCCGCCCGGGAGCTGAAAAACTCCAACGCCCTCATCTCCCCCGACGGCATCTACGGCCCCGGCTATCTCTATGAGGGCGCCCACGGCGTCAAGACCGGCTACACCCGGGCTGCGGGCTACTGCCTCATCTCCACCGCGGAGAAGGACGACATGCACCTGCTGGCCATCGTCATGGGCTGCGACGGCCCCTATCTGTCCGACACCGAGACCCGCTACAACTTCGTCAACTCCGCCATCCTCTATGACTGGGGCTTCTCCAACTTCACCAGCCGCAGCATCGTCTCCGCCGACGTGGTGCTGGACTATCTGGACGTGGCCCTGGCCGAGGACGGGGACCGGGTGGGTCTCAAGCCCCTGGAGGGCGTCACCCTCACCCTGCCCAACAACGTGGAGTCCGGCCAGGAGGAGGTGCGCACCGTGACCCGGGAGGAGCTGCTCAGCGCCCCCGTGGAGAGCGACAAGGTCGTCGTCTACATCGTGCCCAGCGACGAGAAGCTCACCGCCCCCGTGGAGGCGGGCCAGGCGCTGGGCGAGGCGCATGTCTTCTATAACGGCGGCGTCTTCGCCACGGTGCAGCTGGTGGCCGCAAACTCCGTGGATCTGAACCGCTGGGAGTATTTCAAGCAGCGGATCGGGGAATTCTTCTCCCGTCCGGCGGTGATCATCGTGCTGGTGGTGATCGTGCTGCTGATCGTCGCCTATCTGGCCCTGGTGACCCGCTACCGCAGGCTCCGCCGCAAGCATCTCAAGCAGCGCAAGCTGGCCGAGCAGCGCCGGAAGGAGCTGGCACGGCAGCGCCGGGAGGAGGCCGAAAAGGCGGAGGAGAGCACCCCCTTCGGAGAGGATCTGTACTGAGAATATCATGGAACAACAGCGAATCAAAAAAGAACGGGCCGTACTGGCCGGCCTTTCCGCCGCCAGCATGGACGAGCATGAGCGCTCCACGGACGTGAGCATGGAGGAGCTGGCCGCCCTGGTGGAGACCGCCGGGGGCGAGGCCGTGGCCATGCTGATCCAGAACCGCCCCACGCCGGAGCCCCGCAGCTTTATCGGGGACGGCAAGGTGCAGGAGATGAAGCAGCTCATCGAAATGAACGACTGCGACCTGGCCGTGTTCGACAACGAGCTCTCCCCCTCCCAGATGCGGGTGCTGTCCGAGGATCTGGGCGTCAAGGTGCTGGATCGCTCCGGCCTCATTCTGGACATCTTCGCCCAGCGGGCCCAGACGAAGGAGGGGCAGCTCCAGGTGGAGCTGGCCCAGTACAAGTACCTGCTGCCCCGGCTCACCGGCATGTGGACCCACCTGGTGCGGCAGACCGCCTCCGGCGGCTCCTCGCCCATCGGCACCCGCGGCCCCGGCGAGACCCAGCTGGAGACCGACCGGCGCCACATCCGCCGCAAGATCCAGAAGCTGGAGGAGGAGCTGGCCGCCGTGCGGCAGGTGCGCGCCACCCAGCGCCGCCGGCGGGAGAAGAACGCCATGCCCGTGGTGGCTCTGGTGGGCTACACCAACGCGGGCAAGTCCACCCTCTTAAACTGTCTCACCGGGTCTCAGATCCCGGCCAACGACCGGCTCTTCGACACCCTGGACACTACGACCCGCCGCCTGCGCATCGACGAGAGCACCGAGGTGCTGCTCTCCGACACCGTGGGCTTCATCCGCAAGCTCCCCACCCATCTGATTGAGGCCTTCAAGGCCACCCTGGAGGAGCTGCGCTACGCCGACGTGCTGCTGCACGTCATCGACATCTCGAATCCCGAGGCCGAGGAGCAGGCCCGGGTGGTGGACGAGCTCATCCGCCAGCTGGGCGCAGAGAGCACCCCCTGCCTGCGGGTCTATAACAAATGCGACCGCTATATGGGCATCCTCCCCCACGGGGAGGACGTGGTCTGCATCTCCGCCAAGAGCGGCGAGGGGGCGGAGGCCCTGGTGCGCAAGCTCTCCCAGATGCTGGATCGGGGCAAAAAGCAGGTGACGCTGCTGCTGCCCTACTCCGCCGGCGCCCTGCTGGACAGTCTGAACCGGGAGGCCCGGGTGCTGCGCACGGATTACACCGACGCCGGCATCGAGGTGGAGGCTGTGGTGCAGCCGGAGCTCTATGGGAAGCTCAAGCCCTATATCCCCGGCTTTGCGGAGCCGAAGGAAGACTGGGAGCGTTAGTTTTCAGTTTTGAGTTTTCAGTTTTGAGAGGACGGGAGAACGACGTGGGGGCAACCTTTGGTCGCCCGCCGCTTTCGGAGGACGGAGCCGCCCGTAGGGGCCCGGCCATGGGCTCCTCGGCGGCCCGCCGTTTTCAGTTTTGAGTTTTCAGTTTTCAGTGTTTAGGAGACGAGGGAGACGGGGACCTTAGGCCTTCCCCCAGCGGGGACTTTTGCTGAAGCAAAAGCTGCCGGTGGCAGGTTTTGCAGGCAAAAGAGGAGCGAAGCGAACAGTGGCACGGCGCGTCTCCCGCAAGCGCCGTGACGGATGAGGGAGAGCGTGAGCCCAAAGACCGGCCAAACCCAGGCGGCAGGCTTCTCCCTCATCACCCGCTGCGCGGGAGCTTCCCCCGCTGGGGGAAGCACAGGTGCGTCTGCAAACCTGCGCCCGTGTCCGACAGACGGGCGCGGCCATGGGCTGGGCGCTCGCCCCTACGCAGCAGACGGAGGTTTCCCGTGTCATTGCGAACCAGTGCCGCAGCACTGGTGTGGCAATCCGTCTCTCCCGTCCCTCGTAGGGGCGACCTGTGGTCGCCCGCCGTTTTGCATGCCGGGTAGGAAGGAGGAGGCATCATGTCCATCATCGAAACCCGGCGGCTAATCCTGCGCCCCTGGCGGGAGGAGGACGCCGCCGACCTGTATCGCCATGCCTCCGACCCGGAGGTGGGCCCCGCGGCAGGCTGGGCGCCCCATGAGAGCGTGGAGGACAGCCTCCAGGTGCTGCGCAGGATCCTGATGAAGCCGGACACCTGGGCCGTCACCCTCCGCCCCAGCGACGAGCCGGTGGGCAGCGTGGGAATCTTCCCCGGCTCCTGCAGCCTGGCAAAGGGGCAGCCGGAGATCGGTTACTGGCTGGCCCGTCCCCTCTGGGGAAAGGGCTACATCCCCGAGGCCGTCCGGGCGCTGATCGAGCTTTGCTTTGACCGGGGCGCGGAGGAGGTCTGGTGCGCCCACGCGGATTTTAACCGTAACTCTCGCCGGGTCATCGAAAAGTGCGGCTTCACCTACCGCTGCGCGGAGGACTGGACTTCCCCTCTGGGCGACGTGCGCAAGTCCCTGTATTATTCCATTCGTCGGGAGGACTGGCAGCAGGCCGTAGGGACGAGCATTGCTCGTCCGCAGTCGGGCAACGCAGAAGAAAAGAGCGGACGACCAATGGTCGTCCCTACAAACAGATCGGAGCAGCAGCCATGACCGAATACTTTGTCCCCACCGGGGCGGGCGAGAGCGAATATGTGGAGAAGCGTTCCCGCTTCCTGGGGCATCTGCGCAAGGTGGAATCGGAGGACGAGGCCCGCGCCTTCGTCGCCGAGATGAAAAAGAAATACTACGACGCCCGGCACAACTGCTGGTGCTATCTGCTGAAGGACGGCCCCGAGCGCTACTCCGACGACGGGGAGCCCCAGGGCACCGCCGGCATCCCCATGCTGGAGGTCTTCCGGCGGGAGGGCGTCACCAACCTGGTCTGCGTGGTGACCCGCTATTTCGGCGGGGTGCTGCTGGGGGCGGGCGGGCTCTTCCGCGCCTACACCAAGAGCGCCAAGGACGCCCTGGACGCCGCCGGCCGCTCGGTGGTGCGTCGCTGGATCGCGCTGGAGATCCCCTGCTCCTACGCCGCGCTGGAGCGCTGCAAGCTGGAGATCGCCGCCTTTGACGGAGCGGTGGAGGGCATGGACTACGGCGCCGCCGTCACCATCCGGGCGCTGCTGCCGGAGGAGAAGAGCGAGGCCTTCCGGGCCCGCATCCTCGACCTCAGCGGCGGCAGCGTTACGGCCACCGTCACCGGCGAGAGCTTCCAGGCCGTGCCGGTGTAGGGACGAGCATTGCCCGTCCGCAGTTTTCCGTTTTGCGTTTTGAGAGCACGAAAACAGAGCGAAAACCTTGGCTGCATCGTAGGGGAGGGCCTTGTGCCCTCCCGGCAGCGCAAGACCCATATAGCAAAGAAATGTTCGGCGAATTCGCACAAGCTGCGAGTTCGCCGAACATTTTTCAAGACAATGCTTCGTTCTTCTTCGATTTTCAGGCTCTCTTCCGCCGGAGGGCGCCGATGGCGCAAAGCCCCAGGATACTGCCGCCCAGCAGGAGGGCGTAGCTCCCCGTGCCGGGATCGCCGGTCTTGGGGGCGCCGGAACCGGAGCCGCTGCCGGAGCCGGAACCGCCGCCGGAGCTGCTGCCGGAGCCGTCCCGCGTCCAGACGGCGTAGAGCGTCACGCTGCCGCCGGAGATCTGCACCTCATCCCCGGCGAAGTAGGCCGCCGCGCCTCTGCGGCTGGTGGCCCAGCCCTGGAAGCTGTAGCCGCTGCGGGTGGGGACGCGGTCGGTGATGACCGCCCGGCCGGTGTAGGTGGGGTTGCCGCTGGAGTCGGTGCCGGTCTTGGTCTGGCTCAGCAGCACCGTGGCCGCCGGGGCGTTGGAGCCGCCGTTGGCGTCGTAGTTGATCTGATAGTTCTTCTCCCACACGGCGTAGAGGGTCTTGTCCTTCGTCACGGGGATGTCCCGCCGCCCCTCCTTGTCGGAGTCGTACTTGTAAAGCTTATCGCTCTTGGTGGCGTCGGCGGTCTCGCCCCAGCCCACGAAGGTGTAGTAGTCCCGGTTGGGCTCCTGCTCGGGGATGTTCACGCCCAGGTCCCCGCTCTCGATGGAGCCCACCACATGGACGATGGGATCCGGCGCGTTCACGCCGCCGTTTGCGTCAAAGCTCAGGGTGGCCAGCACCTGGTCGATGTCGGCCACGCCGTCGCCGTTTGTATCATAGCCGTAGACGGCGTAGACCGTCACGCTGTTGTCCAGCAGATCCGGCAGCTCCTCGATGCCCTTGACGCTCACGGTGCTGACGGTCTCGGGCTTCTCCTCGCCGTTCGAGTAGATCTTCTCCACCCGGGTCTCGCTCCAGCCCAGGAACACCACCGGCACCCCGTCCACAGCCTCGTGGGTGGGGGCGGGCTCAGTCTTCAGCGGGTACTCCTTCTGGGGGGAGACGTTGCTCTCCTGTCCCGGGCCGCCCACGCCGCCGTTGGGATCGTAGATCACCGTGGCGTTGCCCAGCCCCAGCATCTTGGTTTTTGCGGTCTTCTCCGTGCTGTCATAGGGGCCGATGTGCCGCCCGGAAACCGTGCCCTCCAGGCTGACCTTGGCCGTGGAGACCAGGTACTCGTCCTGCTGGGCGGTGCTCTCCTTGAAGTCCAGAGCGCTGAGCTCGGTGCCGCAGGTGAAAGTCATGGGCTGGGTCAGCTCGTCGAGATGCGCCGCCCAGTCCTCCTTCAGCTTGAAGCGGGCGACGACCTTGCTCCCCTCCTGGGTCGGCTCCCCGTCCAGTTCAAAGACGCTGCTCTGCAGCGCGCAGCCGGCGAGATCCGGCGTCAAGCGCTCATCCAGCGTCAGGGTGATCGTGCCGCTGACCTCGGCCTCGGCGCCCAGGTTATGGGCCCCCTCGATGAGGCTTTTCAGCCGCTCGCTCAGCGTGAAGCTCAGGGTGTAGTCCACCGGGTAGCGGAGAACGCTGCTGTCCAGCAGGCGGGTGATGCTCTCGGGCGCGCGCAGCTCCAGGCTGGTCTCCGCGCCGGTCTCTTCCTCGCCGGTCTCCTCACCGCCGTCCAGCAGCCCCTCCGGCAGCGCCGGCTCCTCCGGCCGCTCGCTGCGCTCCAGGAGCTTGGCGCCCTTGAAGGTCTCTACCTTGGCGCTCTCCGGCGCCTGGATGGCGGGCAGGGTGTTCTCCGCCTTTTCGGTGTCCCGGATGGCGCTCTCCGGCTCCAGGCACAGGCTGCTCTTCTCCCCCAGGCTCACGGCGGAGCGGCCGCCGAAGTTGCGCAGCTCCGCGCCGGTGCTGAGAGTCAGGCTGCCGCCCTCTCCCACGGAGACGATGGCCTCCTGCACCAGATCCCGGTGATCCGCCGGGGCGGGAGCCTCGCTCTCCGCCGCGGGCGCGGCGTCCTGCTCCTCAAGGGGCTCGGTCTCCTGTGCCTCCGCTGTCTCAGGCTCGGCGGGCTGCTCCGCCGCTTCCGCTTCGGCGGGCTGCTCTGTGGGGGCGGGCTGCTGCGCCGTCTCAAAGAGGCTGCCCTCGTGCCGTCCCGCGTCGTCCAGGATCACGTTGACAAGGCTCAGCCTGCCCGCCGTCAGCTTGCTGTTCTCCGGTGCGCGCAGCTCGATCATGGCGGGGTTATACCAGCCGCCGTCCTTGTCCTTTGCCGGCTCAAAGCCCTCCGCCCGGGTGACGGTGACGGGCTTTTCCGCGGCCTGGATCGTCACGTCCCGCCCGGTGAAGCGGGCGACGCGCTTGGCCTCCAGATCCGTCAGCACCAGGATCAGCACCGGCTGCTCCGGGGTTTTGTTGGCCTCCTCGGCCGCCCGGGCCAGGGAGGCGAAGGGCGCAATCTGGCTGCCGCTGCCCTTCTCATCGTCGCCCTCCTTGGAGACATAGAGCTCCACGCAGGGGTCGGGCTCCTCCGGGCTTGCGTCCTCGCCGCCGATCAGGAGCTTGGGCTCCTCGGTGGGGAGAGGCTCCTCCGTCTGCTCCGGCTCCGAGGGCTCCTCCGCCAGGGCGGGCGCCGACAGCGCCAGCACCAGGATCATCGCAAGAAACAGCGCAAAACCGCGCTTCCAAAAATTCTTCATCAAGGCAACTCCTCCTGCGTCTGGCTGATTTTTCCCATTTTGGAAACATTTGACGCCAAAACGCAACTATTTTCGGCACAATACTGCCCATTCCAGTACATTCAAGGCATTATATCACATTCTTTATAAGAAAGTACTAAAAATTTTTGCGGGAAATAAAAAAGGGAAATTGTTTTTCCCGTCGTATAAAGGAAGTAGACGGAAATGGGAGGTGAGGCTATGTCTCTTCCCCGCGAGGAACGAGAACAGCTGGAGCATCTGATGATCGGGCCCTACGGCGTGCTCTCCGAGAACAGCCGGGGTCGTCTGCACCCGGAAGCGGAGTGCGACATTCGCCCCTGCTTCCAGCGGGATATTGACCGGATCACTCACTCCAAGTCCTTTCGCCGCCTCAAGCACAAGACCCAGGTCTTCCTCCAGCCGGAGGGGGATCACTACCGCACCCGCCTGACCCACACCCTGGAGGTGACGCGGCTTGCGCGGACGGTGGCCCGGGCCCTGCGGCTCAACGAGGATCTGGCGGAGGCCATCGCCCTGGGGCACGATCTGGGACACACGCCCTTCGGCCACGCCGGAGAGCGGGCGCTGAACAAGATCTACGAGGGTGGCTTCAAGCATTACGAGCAGAGTCTGCGGGTGGTGGATCTGCTGGAGCGGGACGGACAGGGGCTGAATCTCTGCTACGAGACCCGCATGGGCATCTTAAACCACACCCACGGCGCCCCGGACGACACCCGGGAGGCCACCACGGTGCGGCTCTGCGACCGGATCGCCTACATCAACCACGACCTGGACGACTCCATCCGGGCGGGCCTTTTGACCGCGGAGCAGGTGCCGGAGCGCATCCGCCTGACCTGCGGCGAGCGCAACAGTCAGCGCATCAACGCCTTTTTGACCAACCTCATCCGCAACAGCGGGGACGGGGAGCTGAAAATGTCCCCGGAGATGTGGGAGACCTTCCTCTACTTCCACAGCTTCATGTATTCCGATATTTACACCAATCCCGTGGCGAAGAGCGAGGAGAGCAAGGTGGAGGGCATCCTCGGCCGGCTCTATGACTACTACACCGCCCATCCCGAGAAGCTGCCGGCGGACTTTCAGCCCATTGTGGAGCGGGAGGGCCGCGGCCGCGCCGCCTGCGACTACATCTCCGGCATGACCGACGGCTACGCCATGGAAAAGTACGGGGAGCTGTTTATTCCCTTTGCGTGGAGCGTGAAGTAGTGCTTAGTGCGTAGTGCTTAGGATAGAAGAGGAAAATAGAAATGGGCTACAGAAGCTATAAGGATCTCATCGTGTGGCAAAAAGCGATGGATCTGGTCGATGAAATCTATACTCTCGTAAAAGTTCTCCCCAAAGAAGAATTGTTTGCTCTGTCTGATCAGCTTCGCCGTTCCGCGGTCTCTATTCCATCCAACATCGCAGAAGGCTACGGAAGGCGCGGGCATAAGGAATTTGCGCAGTTTCTCTCCATTGCCAGAGGCTCCCTTTTTGAGCTTGAAACCCAGATTCTAATTGGAATTCGTCAGAAGCTTTTTTCCGAAGCGCAGTGTGCTCGTGCGTGCTTTCTATGTGATGAGATTGGCAGGATTCTGACCCGAATGACGCATTCGGAAGCTTTTTCCCGAAGCGCAGTGTGCTCGTGCATGCTTTCTATGTGATGAGATTGGCAGGATTCTGACCCGAATGACACATTCGTCCGATTCAGATCCTATGCACTAAGCACTATGCACTAACTACTCTGAATCATTGGAATTCGTCAGAAGCTTTTTTCCGAAGCGCAGTGTGCTCGTGCGTGCTTTCTATGTGATGAGATTGGCAGGATTCTGACCCGAATGACGCATTCGCTGGTGGACCGCAACGACATTGTGGACGTGGTCTCCGGCTATGTGCGGCTCTCGAAGCGCAGCGGCGCCAACCAGTTCGGCCTCTGCCCCTTCCACAGCGAGAAGACGCCCTCCTTCTCCGTCAACGCCGAAAAGCAGATCTACCACTGCTTCGGCTGCGGCAAGGGCGGCAGCGTCATCAACTTCATCATGGAGATCGAGAACCTGGGCTATCGGGACGCGGTGGCCTTCCTGGCCCGCCGGGCGGGCATGCCCATGCCCGAGGAGCAGAACGACGCCGAGAGCCGCAAGCGCGCAAGGATGCTGGCCCTCAACAAGGACAGCGCCCGCTTTTTCTACGAGCAGCTCTCCACCCCCGAGGGGAGGCGCGCCGGGGAATACATGGCGCAGCGCCGCATCTCCCCCGCCACCGCCCGGAACTTCGGCCTGGGCTACGCGCCGGACACCTGGGACAGCCTGGAAAAGGCCATGCGGCAGAAGGGCTACACGGACTTTGAACTGGCGGACGCGGGGCTTGTCCGCCGGGGCAAGAACGGCGGCTTTTACGACACCTTCCGCAACCGCCTCATGTTCCCCGTCATCGACGTGCGGGGAAACGTCATCGGCTTCTCCGGCCGCATTCTCGGCGACGGGGAGCCCAAGTACATGAACAGCCCCGAGACCCTGGTTTTTAACAAAAGCCGCAATCTTTTTGCCTTAAATCTGGCAAAAAAATCAAAAAGCGGATATATTATTCTCTCCGAGGGCAATATAGACGTGGTCTCCCTGCATCAGGCAGGCTTCGACTCGGCGGTGGCCTCTCTGGGCACCTCGCTGACGGCGGAGCAGGCCAGGCTCCTCTCCCGCTACACCAATCAGGTCATCATCGCCTACGACAACGACGGGGCAGGGCTCAAGGCCTCCCAGCGGGCCATCAACATCCTGGAAAAGCTGGATGTGAAGGTAAAGGTGCTGCGCATGAGCGGCGCCAAGGACCCGGACGAGTTCATCAAGGCCAAGGGGCCGGAGGCCTTCCGCAAGCTGCTGGAGGGCTCGGAGAACCAGGTGGACTACCGGCTGCGGGCGGTGACGGAGAAGTACGACCTGGCCGTGGACGAGCAGAAGGTGGAATTTCTCAAGGAGGCCACGGAGCTGGTGGCCCGGCTCCCCGGCGCGGTGGAGCGGCAGGTCTACGCCATGCGGGTGGCCGCCCAGGCCGGGATGCAGGACGCGCCCATTCTTGCGGAGGTGGAGCGGCGGCACAAGCGCTTGGTGAGCCGCGCCTACCGGGAGGAGCAGCGGCAGCAGAGCCAGCCGGAGCGGCAGAGCCAGCCGGCGGAGAAGGCGCTGCGCTATGACGACCCGGATTCCGCCCGGGCGGAGGAGGGGCTCATCCGGCTCCTGTCGCTGGAGCCGGCCCTGGGCGCAAGACCGGAGCTCCCGGAGGCAGAGCGCTTTTCCTCCCCCGCTCTGGGGCACATCTACTCGGTGCTCCGCGGCCGCATCGCCCGGCACGAATCCGTCAGCAGCGCAAACCTGGGCGAAGAGCTGAACGGAGACGAGATGTCCCTTCTGGTATGCATCCAGCAGGCGCCGGTAAGTCTCACACAGAGCGACCGGGCCCTGCAGGACTACATAAAGATCATACAGGAACGCTGGCAGCAGCGGACACAAAAAGACGCGCCCCTGGATCTGCGGGCGCTGGCCACAAGCCAAAGAGAAAAAGGAAAGAGGTATGAGGGAAATGGCTGACGAAATCAAGCTGAGTGAAGAAGAACTGGAGAGCATGGCGGACAAGTTCCTGGAAGATGCTGCCGCCAGCGACATCGCAGATCAGGACGAAACGGAGCTGCCCAAGCCCAAGAAACGTTCTGCCAAAAAGAAGGAGGGCAGCGAGCCCCCCAAGTCTCCCGAGGAGAAGCTGAACGAGCTGCTGGAGAAGGGCAAGAAGACCGGGCGTCTCACCGCCAAGGAGCTGGAAGTCCTGGAAGAGCTGAACCTGGACAGCGAGGTCATCAACAAGTTCTATGAGACCCTGGAGCAGAACGGCATCGACATCGACGTCAGCGGGGACGACACCCTGCCCCCCCTGGACGACGACATCCTGCCCGAGGTGGAGGATCTGGCCGAGATCGAGGAGGTGCCCGAGGAGGAGATCGCCGACACCGACGCCATGATGGACTCCTTCTCCACCGACGATCCGGTGCGCATGTATCTCAAGGAGATCGGCAAGGTGCCCCTGCTGACCCCGGAGGAGGAGGTCGCCCTGGCCATCAAGATGTCCGAGGGGGACGAAAACGCCAAGCACCGCATGACAGAGGCAAACCTGCGTCTGGTGGTCTCCATCGCCAAGCGCTATGTGGGGCGCGGCATGCTGTTTTTGGATCTGATCCAGGAGGGCAATCTGGGCCTCATCAAGGCCGTGGAGAAGTTTGACTATACCAAGGGCTACAAGTTCTCCACCTACGCCACCTGGTGGATCCGCCAGGCCATCACCCGCGCCATCGCCGACCAGGCCCGCACCATCCGCATCCCCGTGCACATGGTGGAGACCATCAACAAGACCATCCGCGTCTCCCGGCAGCTGCTGCAGGAGCTGGGCCACGATCCCAGCGCCGAGGAGATCGCCGCCGAGATGGACATGCCCGTGGAGAAGGTGCGGGACATCCTGAAGATCGCCCAGGAGCCCGTTTCTCTGGAGACCCCCATCGGCGAGGAGGAGGACTCCCATCTGGGCGACTTCATCCCCGACGAGGACGCCTCCGAGCCCTCCGAGGCCGCTTCCTTCTCCCTGAAGAAGGTGCTGGAGCTGCGCTTCGGCATTGCCGACGGGCGCACCCGCACTCTGGAAGAGGTGGGCAAGGAATTCAACGTCACCCGCGAGCGCATCCGCCAGATCGAGGCCAAGGCCCTGCGGAAGCTCCGCCACCCCAGCCGCTCCAAGAAGCTGCGGGACTTTTTGAACTAAGCGAATCGTCCTTTAGCCCCGTGATTTTTCTCACGGGGCTTGCTGCGTGCGAATTTGAAAAACAGAGAGGTACATAGCATGGCGTCAACCAGCAAATGCCCCTATTGCGGCGGCGTTGTCCGCTCGGACGAACAAAACTGCCCCCACTGCGGGGCGGCAAACGAGAAGTACGTGGTCGATATGCCGCGCACGGTTTTCAAGCCCAAAACCATCGACGAGCTGAAGGAATACTGCGCCGAGCGGGGCATGCCCCTGCTGCGGATGCGCTTCTTCATCGGGGAGGATTACCGGGAGGCCAAGGCCTTCGGCATCTACCGGGACGGCCGGGACGTGATCGTCTACAAGAACAAGGCCGACGGCAGCCGGGCCATCCGCTACCGGGGGCCGGACGAGGAGCACGCGGTGAACGAGATCTATCTCAAGCTCCTGGACGAGTGCCACAACCGGGGCATCTACCCCGACGGCAAGCCCCCGGAGGGCTCCGGCAGCCGCTCCAAGAAAAAGCGCGGCTCCAACGCCAAAACGATTCTGACCTATGTGCTGTGCTGGATCCTGTTTCTTGCCTTTGCCGTGGGCATTCGCAGCTGCGGCCACAGCAAGGACGGCTATTACAGTACCGGCAACGGCACCGTCTACTACCACTACGGCAGCGACTGGTACTATACCTACGACGACAACAGCTCCGGCTACTGGTACGAGGCCAACAGCTTCCCCGAGAGCAATTATACCGACTACAGTCTGGGCGATAACTGGGACTCGGACTGGGGCGTCAGCGATTTCAAGGAGTCCAGCACCTGGGACGCGATCCAGGAGAGCGAGCGCTCCGATTCCTCCAGCTCCTCGGACTATGACTCCTGGGACAGCGGCGGAACCGACTGGGATTCCGACTGGTAAACGAATAAGACAGAGGACGACACCATGACATACGACTTTACCACCGTGCTGGATCGGCGCGGACACGACATCATCGCTGTAGACTACATCCCCCTCCCCGGCGTCACCGTGGCGGAGGGCTTCTCCACCATCCCCATGTGGATCGCGGACATGAGCTTCCCCACCGCCCCCTGCGTGCTGGAGGCCATCGAAGAGCGGCTGCGCTTCCCCAACCTGGGCTACTTCTCCGCACCGGAGGAATACTATCAGGCGATCCTCGACTGGCACCGGCAGCGCAAGGGCGTGACGGATCTGGGAAAGGAGCACATCGGCTATGAAAACGGGGTGCTGGGCGGCGTCAGCTCCGCCATCCGCATGCTCACCACCCCCGGCGACAAGATCCTGCTCCACGCCCCCACCTATGTGGGCTTCACCCATGTGCTGGAGAATACCGGCCGCACGGCGGTGCACACCGACCTTGTGCGGGATGAGAACGGGATCTGGCGCATGGATTATGAGGACATGGATCGCAAGCTCAAGGAGCACAGGATCCACCTGGCCATCTTCTGCTCCCCCCACAACCCCACCGGGCGGGTCTGGGAACGCTGGGAGATCGAGAAGGCCATGGAGGTCTACGCCCGAAACGACTGCATTGTGATCTCCGACGAGATCTGGTCGGATATCCTTATGCCCGGGGTGCAGCACATCCCCACCCAGACGGTGTCCGAGGACGCCAAGCAGCGCACCATCGCCTTCTACGCCCCCAGCAAGACCTTCTCCCTGGCGGGGCTCATCGGCTCCTACCATGTGGTCTACAACCCCCGGCTGCGGGATCGGCTGCGGCGGGAGAGTGAGAGCACCCACTACAACAGCCAGAACGTGCTCAGCATGGCGGGGCTCATCGGCGCCTACCGGAAGGGCGGCCCCTGGGTGGACGAGATGTGCGCCGTCGTGGACGGGAACCTACGCTACGCCTGTGATTATATTGAGGCGAACTTCCCCGGCGTGCGCGTCATGCGCCCCCAGGGCACCTATATGCTGTTTCTCGACTGCGGCGACTGGTGCCGGGCGCAGGGCGTGAAGATCGACGAGCTGCTGGCTCGGGGCGTTCGCGCGGGGGTCGTCTGGCAGAACGGCGAGAGCTTTTTCTGGCCGGACTCCATCCGCATGAACCTGGCCCTGCCCTTCTCCCTGCTGCAGGAGGCCCTGGAGCGGCTGAAGAAGTACGCATTCATCTAATACTGTTGTCACAAAAAGGCCGGAGAACGGGATGCTTTCCGTTCTCCGGTCTTTTTGTGCCTCGTTTTATTCGTAAATGATCTCGGCCTCCTGGGTGTAGAACATGCCCATGTACTCCTCCAGGGTGATATTCAAGCCGTGGATCTGCTCCGCCGCGGGGAGCCCCACATAGCGGTAATGGGCGCTGTCCGCGCTGCGCCCGGTGATTGAGTCGCTCCCCTCCGGGTAGCGGAGAATGAAGCCGTAGCGCCAGGAATATTCCCGCATCCAGGCCTGGGCCGAGGCGCCCTGCACGTCGATGGCCAGCCCCAGCTCATGCTCGCTGGTGCCGGGAGCGCCCACCCGCTGCTCGGCGATGGAATAGGCCCTGTCGGCGTTGAAGCCGGCGCGCATCTGCTTGTCCACCTCGTTGTTGAAGAGCATCAGCTGCTCCTCCCGGCTGCGGTAGCCCGCCGTCAGGGTGATCGGGCAGCCGGTTGCGCGGCAGTCGGCCAGCATCTGCTCCAGATCGTTCACGCAGCTGCTGTCCACCTGGATGTCCTCCACGGTTTTCAGCTTGGGGGTAAAGCCGCTGTTGTCCACGTCGTTCCAGGGGTTCACCAGCACGATCACCCTCGTCTCGTCCCGCTGCGCCAGCCAGCTGTGCAGCCGAAAGCCCACCAGCACCAGCAGCAGCAGCACCAGAACGCCGATGGCGATTTTCCAGGCCGGTCTCAGCCGCCTTTTGCTCGCCGCCGCCTCTTTCCCTTGACACTTTCAATGGCCACACTATACCACAAGCCGCGGCCAAAATACAGTCGTCCCCGCTCGAATTTAGAATTATTAAGAATTTCCGCAAGGCGTAAGGGTAGAATGAAGATGCTTCGCGAATGAAGCAGAATGAAGGGCCTCCGGCCAGTGAAGGAATGATGCTGTCCTGCTCAGCAGGACGGATTCCATTTCTTCCCCAGGGGAGCAAACTTCATTTCTTCATTTCGCTTCATTCCTTCATTTCGCTTCATTCCTTCTGCCCGAAAAACGATCCGCCTCAGAGTTGAGACGGATCTTTTTTGATAATGTTCCCGGGAATTTTTATCTTCCCTCCCGGCGCAGCAGGTATTCCTCCAGGGTCAGGCCCATCCGGTGGATCTCCCCGGCGTATTCCCGGCCCACATAGCGGTAGTGCCAGGG
>ONPF01000033.1 GCA_900319635.1 uncultured Eubacteriales bacterium
CCAACGGCGCGGCTGCGGAGATTCCGGTCACGCTTTTTCTGCCACCGGCAGCGCGTAACCGGAATCCTGCCACTGGCAGCGCGAAGCCGCAATTCCCCCCAAGGGGGAGGCAAGACCCTTGCTTCCCCCTCGGGGGAAGTCCCCAGTGCGCACACTGGGGAATAGGGGGAATTTCGATCCCTCGCTGCAGGCGACACCGCAATTTCTTCATTTCTTCATCAGCGCAGTGACTTCATTTCTTCATTCCAACAGCTTCTCCAGTTCCTCCGCCGTGGCCGCGATGCGCGTTGCCCCGGAGGCGATCAGCTGCTCCCGGCTGCGAAAGCCCCAGGAGACGGCGATGCAGGCCATGCCGGCGTTTTTCGCCGTGGCCAGGTCTACCTCCGTGTCCCCGACGTACACGCAGTCGGCCACGGTGAGCCCCATCTGCCGTACCGCGGCGAGCACCGCGTCCGGGTTGGGCTTGCGGCGCACCGTCTCGCTCTCGCCCACGGCGGAGTCCAGCAGGCCGGGGAAGTAGCTCTTCGCCAGCTCCTGCACCGCGGGGTCGGGCTTGTTGGAGATGATGGCCTGCCGGACGCCCCCGGCGCGAAGCGCCCCCATCAGGGGCAGGATGCCGGGGTAGGGGCGGGTCTTCAGATTGCAGTGGGCGTCGTACCAGGGCTTGTAGAAGGCCAGCACCTGCTCCCGCTTCTCCTCCGGCGCAACGCAGGAGATAAGATGCGCCGCCCCGTTGCCGAGCCCGGCGCGCACCGCCTCTAGACTGGCCTCCGGAAGCGAAAAGCGCCGCAGGCTCACATTCACCGCCGCCCAGAGATCCTCCAGTGTGTCCAGCACCGTGCCGTCCATATCCCATAAAACGCCCTGATAGCGCATCTTGCATCCCTCCACTTTTCTTTTGTACCCATTATACTCGCCCTGTCAATCCGGGTGGGGAGGATTGCATTTTGTCCGCGGCTGTGCTATGATGATCAAGTAAAAAACTTTGAAAACGAGGTGCAACCATGGAAGGTTATCGCATTTTAGAGATCAAGCAGAGCGTGTTTGAAAACAACGACCGGGAGGCCGACAAGCTGCGGCAGGAGCTGAAGGAGAACAAGACCTTCCTGCTGAACCTGATGAGCTCCCCCGGCTCCGGCAAGACCACCACCCTGAAGGCCACCATCGCCGCGCTGAAGGACGAGTTCCGCATCGGCGTCATGGAGGCGGACATCGACTCCGACGTGGACGCCGCCACCATCGAGAAGACCGGCGTGAAGGTCATCCAGCTGCACACCGGCGGCATGTGCCATCTGGACGCGGGCATGACCAAGCAGGGCCTGGAGGGCCTGGGCGTGAACGACGTGGACTTCGCCATTCTGGAGAATATCGGCAATCTGGTCTGCCCCGCGGAGTTTGACACCGGCGCCGTGAAGAACGCCATGATCCTCTCCGTCCCCGAGGGGGATGACAAGCCCCTCAAGTACCCGCTGATGTTCTCTATCTGCGACGTGCTGCTCATCAACAAGATCGACGTGCTGCCCTACTTCGATTTCGATATTGAGAAGTGCAAGGAGTACGTCCACCGTCTCAACCCCAACATGAAGGTCATCCCCATCTGCGCCCGCACCGGCGAGGGGGTCGACCAGTTTGCCCAGTGGCTGCGGGAGCAGATCGCTGCCTGGAACGCCTGATCGCATTGTAAAACAAAAAGATCCGCACGCTTTTCGGCGTGCGGATCTTTTGCACTTACAGATCCCATCGCTCGGGTTCTTCCGGATCCTCCAGCTCGCTTGCGCCGGTATTGGGGAAGACCGGCGGCGTCATAGGAAAGGCGCCCTCCGGGTACAGCGGCGGGAAAACGGTGAGGGTCTCCTCCTCGTCCCGGCGCTTCTTACGCGGTTTTGTCATGCTCATCACCTCGGGGAAAGTTTCCCCGAGGGAAAAAGAATTATTCAGCCCCTTACAATGTTGATGAGGTTGGGGCGATAGTCTCCGCTCGGATTGGGATAGATAAGCTCCCGACCGGTGTCGCGCACCTCCAGTTCTCGGGCGATATGCTCCAGCGTATCTAAGGGGAGGCTTCCGCCGATGTTGATCATATAGCCGCCGCTCCGGGAGAAAAGCAGCACATAGTTTTCATAGCTCTGCACATGCTGCTCCGCTTCCCCGTCCGGACGGAGGTAGATGTCCTTGGCGCAGCGGATCTCGTAGACCTCGTAGTCCTCCCAGACCTCGTGCTTGACGATATCCTCCGCCCCGGCCCCGTTGAGCACCAGGATTTGCTTTTCATAGGCGTATTCCGCCACGATCAGATAGGGGATGCCCGAATCCACCTGGCCGTCTCCGTCCGTCCAGGTGCCGATGGCCTCCCGCTCCCGGTCGTCGATGAGATAGCGGTACCAGTCGTCCTCCCCCGGCGCCCAGTCCCAGGGTGGCGTGCCGAAGAGATCCCCATTCGGCTGGGACTCCGGCAGCCAGAAGGTAGGATCCTCCGGCAGCCAGCCGGGACGGAATTCCACCTCGTGGGGCGGCGTATCGCCGGAGAAGCTGAAGGCCAGGGCCCGTTCGGAGCGGTCGCCCACGAAGAGGCTGACCTCGTCGCCGCTCTGATCGTGGAGCAGCCAGGTTTGAGGGCTTTCCCCATCGGGAGTCAGCTCCTGGGCCTCTACGCGGAAGAGACCCGCGGCATAGGCGACTGTGCCGAAGAGCAGCAGCACCGCCGCCACCAGCAGCGTCATGCGCAGCCGGCGGCGCAGGCGGAGGATCCTGGGCTTCCTTCGGTGCGCAAGCTCATTCAGCACGCGGGCTTTGACCCGGTCCGCCATGGCCGCGTCAGGCGTCCCCAGCGCGATATACTCCACGTTGCAGTCCTCCAATAGCTCAGTGACAGGCAGCTTCATGTCCGATCCCCCTTTCCTCCAGCATGGCCTTCAGCCGCTCCCGTCCCCGGGAAAGCCGTGCCCGCACCGCGGCGGGCTTCATGTGGAGCGCCGCGGCGATGTCTCCGGTCTTCTGATACAGATAATAGAAGCGCAGGAAAATGCTCCGATCCGGCTCGGGCAGAGATCCCACCGCCTCCCGGGCGATCCGCCCGGCCTCCCGGCGCAGGGCGTCCTCCTCCGGGCCCTCCACGGCGCAGTCCAGGACGTCCTCCTCCAGCGGGAGACTGAGGTGGAGAGCCCGGAGCTTGTCCTTCGCCCGGTTCCGTGTCACCGCCGCGAGCCAGGAGCGCAGGCGGTCGGCGTCTACCGTCTCCGCCTTCTCCCAGAGCCGCAGGAACACGTCGGAGACCACCTCCTCGATGTCCTCCGGCTGCAGCGGCGGCTGGATGATGTTCTTCACAATGGCATAGACATAGCCGGAATACCCGTCGATGATCTGCTGCAGCGCATCCGTGTCGCCCTTGCGGATGCGGCGCAGCAGTTCCTTTTCGTCCAAGTCCAGGCCTCCCTCCAAACGAATTCGCCTCTATATACGCTGCGGGGAATGAGATTGTGACGCTCCCCGTCACATTTTTGCCTTTTTATGCGTTTTTAGGGGCGAAATCACAAAAGGAGGTACACCCCATGAAATGCATTTTGGTTTTGCTGCTTGCCCTGAGTCTGCTGCTCTGCGCCTGCGGCAGCGCAGCGCCGGAGCAGGGCACGGAGACGCCCACGGCGCCTACAGAGCTGGAGCCGGGCTTTGTCCCCTCGGAGATCGTATTTCCCGACTGGCTGCAGGGCGCGGTGGGCGCTCCTTACCGGGGCGCCGGCGCCTGCATGGATTACGCCGGCGACCGGATCTACCTGGCGGGATATGACCCCGAGGGACAGCCCCACGCAGGCTATTATAACACCCTGGAGGATCGCTGGGTACTGCTGGATCTGGATTTGAGCGGCATCCCCGGACTGCAGCTGCAGAAGCTGTCTGCGGCGGAGGGCAAGCTCTGGCTCCTGGCCAGCGTCTACAACGAGCAGACCGCCGGGATGGACTGGTATATCTTCCGCGGCAGCGCGGAAGAGGGCGATCCGGGGGAGCGGAGCCTCATCGGCTTCTACGGAGAGGAGCCGGAGGGAGAGCACCACAATCTCTACAGCGAGTTTATCAACCTCATCGCCCTGGACGGCGAGCGGGCGCTGCTCTTTGACCGGGCCCGCGCCTACCTGGTGGACGGGCAGGCACAGGAGCTGGGCCGCCCGGAGCTGAACGACCTGGCGCAGGGCAACCGCTTCCGCGCCGGCGACGCGGTATACTACGAGAGCTGGAACGAGGAGGAGGGGAATTGCATCCGCCTCTTTGACCCGGAGACCCTGAGCCTGGGACGGGCGATCCCGCTGAACGTCTACGGCAGCTTTTCCAGCGAGCGGGGACGCTTCCTCTGCGCCCAGAACGACGGCCTCTGCGAATTTGACCCGGAGACCGGGGAGTTTACCTTGATCTTCCGTTGGCTGGACGCCACCCTCTCCGCCGACGAGGACGGGCGCATGGGCGTGCTGGAAAACAGCGCCGGAGACTTCTTCTATGCCGGAAACGGGCGCCTGATCCGCGTCTCTCCCGCCATGGTGCCCGCGAAAAAGACCCTGACCCTGGCCGTCTTCGGGGACACCGGGGATTGGTTTATCGACATGAATCTCTCCCGCGGCAACAGCGCCGACGTCTTGCCCGACGAGCTGCGGGATGCCATCGTGCTCTTCAACAACACCGACCCGGAGTACCGCATCGAGCTGAAGCCCTGCTATTATGCCACCGAGCAGGAGCGGGATCGTTTTCTGGCGGAGCTGAGCACCCAGGGCGGCGCGGATCTCATCGACACCACCATGCTGCCCGAGGGCGCCCTGGACAGCGGCGTGCTGGTGGATCTGCTGCCCTATCTGGACGCGGATCCGGAGCTGGGGCGGGAGGACTTTCTTCCCGGCCTGCTGCGCGCCATGCTGCGGGACGGGGGTCTCTATGAATACACCAGCCGCTTCACCCTGGTAAGCCTCGCGGTGGCGAGGGCGGACTACCCCGGCGAGGGGAGCTGGAGCTTTGCCGCGGCGGAGGCGCTGCTGGCGTCTCCCGGGAACAGGCGGGCTTTGCCGACTTATCTCGACCGGGACGCCATGACAGAGCTGATCGTTCGGATGGCCGCGGGAGAGTTCATCGACTGGGAGAAGGGTGTCTGCAGCTTTGACGACGGGCGCTTTGCCCGGCTGCTGCAATGGACGCGGGATCTGCCCTATGCGGGTGGAGAATGGAGCCCCGGCCAGACAAATGCATTGCAGCCCGCGGCGGACTTGAGCGCGGCGGTCGACCAGCTCCACGACAATCTGGGCGGCGACTTCTGCCTGGCCGGGCTCCCGGAGGCGGCGGGCACGGGCAGCTATTGGATCCGGGTGGACAGCGAAGGAGAGAGACCCGGAAGTCAGCGGGCTGCCCGGGCGGGCATCCTGGCCTCCAGTCCCAACCGGGAGGGAGCCTGGCGCTTCCTTCGCTGCCTGATGCGCAGCCGCGGGCGGAACGATTTCTATAACGGCATCCCCGCGAACCGGGCCGTGTTTGAGCAAATCGTGGAGCACATGCTGGAGCGGCAGCGGCCCGCGGATGGGCAAAAGTTCAGCTATCCCAGCTTCACCGAGGCCGACGCCGCGGAACTGCGGCGGGTGGTCTACGGCACGGATCGGATGGTACGCACCGACGAGGCGCTGCTCCGGATCATCCGCAGCGAGGCGGAGGCGTATTATGCCGGGGAAAGAACGGCGGAGGAGGCCGCGGCACAGACGCAGCGGCGCACCGCGCTCTATGTGGCGGAGCAAAAGGGATAAAAAAGCTCCCCCGGCGATCACCGGGGGAAGAGAAGCGCGGGTTCAGCGGCCGCGGCTGCGTTTGACGATCATGAGGATGCAGACGCCCAGAGCGGCGGCGCAGCCCACTGCGGCCAGGATCAGCAGCAGGCTGCTGTTGTCCCGGGCGGGAGCGGTCTGCCCGGCGGGCGGAGCCGCTGTGGGAGACGGCACGGTGGGGGAGGGCGGGTCGGTCTCCGTCACTGGCGTCTCCGTGGGCGGGGGCGTCACCTCCGGCGTGGGCTCCGGCGCCGTGAAGGTGACAACGGCGATGTCGGACAGCAGCATCTGGCTGAAGCGATCCCCGTCCCGGCACCAGACGCCCACATAGTAGTAGCCGCTGCCCAGCGCGTCGTTGACCAGGAGACTGGCGCTATCGGCGCCGGAGATGGCGATGCCGTCGGAGGCGTCGCTCTCCGCCCGGTACCACTGGTAGCGCAGGCTGCCCTCAGGGGCCGTGGCGCTGACGCTGAGGGTGACGCTGGCGCCCTGCTGCAGCTCCGCCCCCTGGGGCTGAATGCTGATCACCGGCATCTGCAGCTCCGACCGGTTCACGGTGATCCGGGCGCCGTTGGAGAAGACGGGGCCGTCCTTTCCGAAAAACTTGGCTTCCACCTTCCAGCCGTCCAGGGCATAGGGGATGTTTTTCAAAATCAGCGTGTCGGTGCCCAGCCCCAGCACCTCCAGCCCCGGAAAATATTTGGACGCATCCTTGCACTCGTAGGTGGTCTTGGTATCGGGGCTCACCAGGCGCCAGACGATCTCGGTGGCGTTGTCCGCCCGGGAGATGAAGACGGCGCTGCCGCCCTCGGTCACGGTCTCGCCGGTGGGGTGCTTGGTGATGGTGACCGGGGCGTTGGGATCCTGGACGATGATGCGGATCAGATACTGGTAGGCGCCGCCGCCGATCTCCATGTCGACCCGGGCCTCGTAGGTGCCCGCGTAGGCGGGGACGCCGATGATATACATGATGTCCTCTTTATGGCCGACGACGACGCCATAGGGGAGCTGGCCGGAGACCACCACGACGTCGTCGATCCAGCTGCCGTCGGGGCTGTGGATCTCTTCATCGATGCCGTTGGCGAGCTGGACGGTGTAGGTCTTTTCGATGGGCGCGGCCAGCGCTGTCTGCGGGATCCCAATCATCAGCAGGGCGGCCAGCAGCAGCGTGAAAATGCTTCGGAGCAGACGTTTTTTCACGAAAATCCCCTCTCTTTCTCTCCGGGCTGTACCGCCATGCGGACACAGCAAGCTTCTGTTATCTATATATATTTATTATAACATGCCATACAGGCAGAGTGCAATGTCTATCTGATAGAAAGAGCTTGCTTTTTCCGCGCTTTTCTTATACTATGCTTGCGAAGAAAAGAAAACCCGCCGGGTGCGGCGGGGAGGAGACGGAAGCATGAGCAAAAGAAACGGAAGAGGGCAAAAGCGGCAGGGCGCAAGAGCCACTCTGGAGCTGGCCCTGTCCCTGGCGGGACTGGCCGGCGCGCTGGCGCTGCTGCTTTTCATCGGGAAGATGGCCTTGGATCGCTTCCACGCGCCGGAGACACCGGCTGCAGCGACCCAGCCGCCCATCGTGGAGGCGCCTGCCGCGGGCGAGGCCGGCCAGACTGCGCCGGCGCCGCCTTTTGCGCCTACGCCGGCGCCTACGCCGGAACCCACGCCCGAACCCACGCCGGAGCCCACCCCCGAGCCGGTGCACTACAGCATCCCCGAGGACGCCAACGCCGGCCCCGCGCCAAACCCCGCCTGCTACGGGACGGTCAGCATGGACGAGCCGGAAAAGCTGCTGCCCGTGATTCAGGACGCCCGGGATCGGGGGCTGCTGGGGGAGGACGAGGTGGTGGCCTTCGACCCCAACGTGGACTTCTACCGGGGCATTTACGCCCGGGACATCGAGTATTATCTGGACGACACGATCCTGGTGATCCTCTGGAAGGAGAACATGGACGGCCTCTGCTGCACCTTCACCGAGGTGAAGATCGCAGACCCCAGCCAGTTCCGCCGGAAGATGGCCGACGACCGCTTTGACTCCCCCAACCAGTATTTCGCCAGCTACCTGGCCCAGCAGACCAACGCCGTGGTGGCCATGAACGCGGACTTCTACCGCTTCCGGGACGTGGGGATCGTGGCCTGGAACCGGGAGCTCTACCGCATGAAGACCGGCCACTACACCGGCAGCTACGCCCTTTATAACTGCGTGGACACCCTCTTTGTAAACAGCAGCGGTGACTTTCTCTATAAGCGCCTGGGGGAGGAGAACAGCGCCGAGGACATCCGGCAGTTCATGGAGGAAAACGACGTGCTCTTCTCCATCGCCTTCGGCCCCGTGCTCATCGAGGACGGCCAGCCCCTCTCCTGCAGCTGGTACCCGGTGGGGGAGGTCAACCAGGGCTATTCCCGGGCGGGCATCGGCCAGATGGGGCCCTGCCACTACCTGTACATGTCCCTGAATCACGGGGATCGCCCCGCCCGCTGGACGGTGGATCAGTTCGCCCAGCACTTTGCCCAGAAGCCGGTGATCACCGCCTATTGCCTGGACGGCGGCCAGACGGAGGAGGTCGTCTTCCGTGGCCAGGCCTACAACTACATGGACTTCGGCAAGGAACGGGTGGTCAGCGATCTGATCTATTTCGTCACCGCCATTCCCGAGGACGCCCGATGATGATAAAGAGATCGCCGGAGAAGCGTTGCTTCTCCGGCGTTTTTTACATTTCCGGTTCGGGGCAGGCGGCGTTTTCGTCGTTCTGCAGGGGTGGCTGAGCGGACTCGAACGGCTCCTCCAGCCGGGAGAAATACCGGGCGTGGGCGGCCTCGTAGGCCGCGTTGAAGGCAGCGTCGCCGCCGTTGTGCAGACTCTCAAAATACAGGTGCTCGTGGTCGGCCAGCTCCGGGTGGATACGCACCACCGTGGCCACGCCCACATTGGAGCACACCGCGGCGATGCGGCGGAACTCAACGCCCAGGTTGGAGAAATAGTTGTCGGCATAGATGCTGCACTGACCCAGGCTCAGACGGCGCAGATGGTTGCGCCGGAGGATGGCGTTCTGCTCGCTGACGATCTGCACCAGGGGCTCGATCTTGCGGGCTGCCTTTTCGTCCCGGCTGCGGAAGGTCTGCTCGGTGAGATCCAGGATCTCCCGCAGGGTGTCCTCGACCACATGCAGCTCCTCCAGGGCAGCCGGAGAAAAGCGGGTGCCGCTCTGTGCCATGCCGGCGGCGATCTCCGCGATGCCCACGGCGTGGTCGCCCAGACGCTCCAGCTCCGCGGTGACCTTGAAATACTGGTTTAGGATCGCCACATGCTGCTGCAGCTGCAGATGGGGCAGCAGCTCCACCGTGTAACGGCTGCAGCTGTCGGTCAGATGGTCGATGTTTGCCTCCTCCGCCAAAAGCTCCTGGTGGAGGGGCTCTTCATATTTTTCCAGCAGGCGGAAGGCTCTTTCGATATTGGCGCGGGCCGCGCCCAGCATGGTCAGCAGAAGCTGATAGCAGCTGCGCAGAGCCAGGGCCGGCGTGTCGAGAAAGCCGGGGTTCAAGGCGTCCAGCGCGTCCCGGTACTTTTCCGCCTTGACCGGCTCGGGCGCGTCCCGGACGATGCGGCGGCTCAGCCTTTCGTAGACGGGGAGCATGGGGAAGAGGCACAGGGAGCAAGTGAGGTTGAAGATGGTGTTGGTGTTGGCGATGATGCCGGAGTTCACCGGCTCGTTCCAGAGCGCGTCCAGAAAGCCCAGGCGGTGCACGATGATGACGCCGATGAGCACCAGCACCGTCTCGCTGAGGTTAAAGAGAATGTTGACCACGCCCACGCGCCGGGCCTCCGCCTTGGCGCCGATGGAGCAGACGATGGCGGTGGTGACGCAGTCGCCCAGATAGATCCCCACGATCACCGCGTAAATGGCCTTGAATTCCAGCATGCCGGAGGCGGAGAAGGCCTGCAGGATGCCCACCGTGACCGAGGAGCTCTGCAGCATGAAGGCCACGCCCGCGCCGGTCAGATAGCCCAGGAAGGGATTGTCCCCCAGACCGGCGAAGAGCTGCTCAATGGCGCCGGATTGGGAGAGCTCCTTCACCGCGCCGGTCATGTTCAGCAGACCGGAGAACAAAATCCCGAAGCCGATGGCGATGTTGCCGATGGACTTGGCGTTCTTGATAAAATGGGTCATGATCAGGACGATCCCGATGATGAGCGCGATGGGCGCCAGGGTGGAGGGCTGGAAAAACCGCAGCCAGACCGCCCCGGAGGAGTCGATGTCCAGCAGCCGGATGATCTGGCCGGTGACGGTGGTGCCGACGTTTGCGCCCACGATGATGCCCAGGGACTGGCGCAGGGTCAGGATGCCGGCGCCCACAAGGCCGGCGGTAATGACGATCATGGCGGTGGAGGACTGGATGAGCGCTGTGACAAAAATGCCCAGGAGAAAGGCCTTGAAGGGATTGTTGGTCACCTTTTCTATGGCACGCTTCAGCGCGCCGGAGGAGTTCTCCTTCAGAGAATCACCCATCAGCCGCATGCCGTACAGGAACATGGCAAGTCCGCCCAGCAGGGAGATCACATCAAATATATCCATAAGAAACCCTCAGCTTCTTTTCTGTCTATTTCTGATCGCTATGGGATCGCATGCAGCAGTATAGGGGCGGGAAGGCCTTCCGTCAAGTCTCTTGATTTGACGAAATTCGGCAGACAAAACGGCCGCTTTTTTAGCAGTTTTTGTGCAGATCGGGAAAAACCTCTCTTCTATCATACCATACACAGGGCGCCCGCACAACGATTTTTTCCATGGAAGAAAGCGCATCCCGGGCGGGCGGGGGACGGAAAAGCCTTTGACCGGGCGGCCTTTTTGTGCTATGCTCTGCTCATACGAGATTGATACTAATACCTGATAGAAAGCTTTAGAAAGATTTCCGAGGCAGAACGGCCCAGGCCGCCCTCTCTTGCCGCTGCGCGGCAATTCACCTTGTTGTGACAGCGCAATTCTGACCGGAAAGAATCAAAGATTTCTATTAGGTGTTAGTATGAGGAGGGAAGGAGGCGAGCGCCGATGCGACCGGAGCTCGAGGCGTCCCGCCGGAAGGCGGAGAAGCTGCTGCCGCCCCTGGGGCAGCGCATTGTGAAAACCTCGGTGGCGGTGTTCCTGTGTCTGCTGGTCTACTGGCTGCGGGGCTATCGGGGGCAGGATATGCCCACCGAGGCCGCCATCACCGCCATCATCTGCATGCAGCCCTATGTCCGGGACTCCCGGGACTATGCCGTCAGCCGCTTTACCGGCACGCTGATCGGCGTCGTCTGGGGCTTGCTGTTCCTGCTGGTGTTCCTCTGCTTTCCCGCTCTGGGGGATCGGCTTTTCGTGGTCTACGCCCTGATGGCGCTGGGGACCCTGGCCTCTCTCTACAGCGCGGTGCTGATCCGAAAACCCGATACCTCGGGCCTTGCGGCCATCGTGTTTTTGTGCGTGGTCATCTCCTTCCCGGACATCGAGGATCCCCTGCGCCAGACCCTGGATCGCTTCCTGGGGGTGCTGCTGGGCACGAGCGTTGCCATCGGGGTGAACCTCTTCCGCCTGCCCCGCAGCAGAAACCGCAGCCAGGTCTTCTTCGTGCGCACCCGGGATCTGGCGCCGGATCGCTTCTCCCAGATCCCCTCCGCCGCCCGCTACCGGCTGGACTATCTGCTGCAGGACGGGGCGAAGATCTGCCTGATTTCCGAGCACGCCCCCGCCTTTTTCATGCTGCAGATGAACGAGTCCGCCCTCCGGGTGCCGCTGATCGTCATGGGCGGCGCCGCGATCTACGACGCGGGGGAGAACCGCTATCTCCACGCCGAGACCCTCCGGCCCACAGATTCCCGGCGGGTGCGGGAGCATCTGAACAGCCTGGGGATGAGCTACTTCATCTACACCGTCCACGGGGAAAAGACCCGCATTTTCCACAGCGGCCCCATGCGGGAGCAGGAGCAGCTGATCTTCAAGCGCATGAAGCGCTCCCCCTACCGGGATTACCTGGAGGAGGGAGACTATCCCGATGAGGAGATCGTCTATCTCAAGCTCATCGGCGCCGATTGGGAGGTTGCCCGCTGGCAGAGCTCCATGGAGGACTATCTCCGCAGCCGCCATCTGCGGGGCGTGGTACGCCCGGAGGCGGGTACCGTGGGCATCAGCGCGCTGTACATCTATTCCGGCCAGGCCTCTCTCAAGCAGGCGGAGAGCCGGGTGATGGCGCTGCTGCGGCAGACAGATCCCGGGCTGAAACCGGTGGAGGTCTTTCTGGATCAGCCCTACCGGACGGAACATGACGCCATGCACCTGCTGCAGCGGCTGGAGCGGCAGTATGAGCCGCTGCGGCTTCCATGGCGCAGGGAAAACGGACACCGTACATAAAGCAATCCCGGCGTCGGACGGAACGTCGGGATTTCTCGCCGGAACAGGCTTGTCTGACCCATGTTGATGCTTGCAAGCAGGGGGAGATGTGGTATAATATAGAGAGTCCGTGGGAAATGTCAGAAAAGCAGTTGCAATTGAGACAGATTCGCGGTACAATACAATTTGTCTGAAACTTAACGAACTTGTCGGAGGCGCGCCTTGGAAGCAGTCCAGATCAGAATACACGGTATCGTGCAGGGCGTGGGCTTCCGACCCTTTGTGCACCGCCTGGTGCGGGAATTTGGACTTGCGGGCTCCATCCGCAACACCTCCTCCGGCGTGGAGCTGGAGCTGGAGGGCGAGCGGGCGGCGCTGGAGGCCTTTGTCCGCGTGCTGCCGGGGCGGGCGCCGAAGCTGGCGCTGATCGAGCAGATCGAGACGGAGTACGGCCTGCCGCCGCGGGGCTGCGAGGGCTTTCAGATCCTGCAGAGCCATGCCGAGCAGCGGCGCAACACCCTGGTCTCGCCGGACATCGGCATCTGTGACGACTGCCGGCGGGAGCTGCTGAACCCGGGGGATCGGCGCTACCGCTATCCCTTCATCAACTGCACCAACTGCGGCCCGCGCTTCACCATCATCCAAGACCTGCCCTATGACCGGGCGCTGACCAGCATGGGGCGCTTCCCCATGTGCCCGGACTGCGACCGGGAATACCACGATATTGAAAACCGCCGCTATCACGCCCAGCCGGACGCCTGCCCGGTCTGCGGCCCCCATGTCCGCTTTCTGGACGGGGTGGGGCAGGAGCTGCCCGGCGATCCTATCGAGACCGCCCGGGAATGGCTCAAGGCCGGGAAGATCCTGGCCATCAAGGGTCTGGGCGGCGTTCACCTGGCCTGCCGGGCGGACGATCCGGCGCTGATCCGGGAGCTGCGCACCCGCAAGGAGCGGGACGAGAAGCCCTTTGCCCTCATGTGCCGGGATACCGCAGCGGCGGAAAAGCTGTGCCATGTCTCCGCGGAGGAGCGGGCGGTGCTGGAGAGCTTTCACAAGCCCATCGTCCTGCTGCAAAAGCGGGACAGGCGGCCGGACTCGGTCAGCGAAAACGGGTATCTGGGCGTGATGCTGCCCTACACCCCGCTGCACGTGCTGCTCTTCGGGGAAGATCTGGACGCGCTGGTGATGACCTCGGCCAACCTCTCCGACACGCCCATCGTCTATCGGAACGAGGAGGCGCTGGAGCGGCTGCGGGGCATTGCGGACGGCTTTTTGCTCCACGATCGGGACATTCAGACCCGCTGCGACGATTCCCTCTGCTGGGTCGTGGACGGGCGGGAGTACTTTGCCCGCCGCAGCCGGGGCTATGTGCCTTTTCCCCTGCGTCTGCCCGGAAGTCAGGGCGGGATCCTGGCCTGCGGCGCGGAGCAGAAGGCCAGCTTCTGTCTCTCCCGGGGGGAATACGCTTTCCCCAGCCAGCACATCGGCGATCTGAAAAACGCCGAGACCCTGGAACATTACGAACAGCAGATCGCCCATTTTGAGCGGCTGTTTGATACAAAACCCCGGCTGCTGGTCTGCGATAAGCACCCGGACTATCTCTCCACCGCCTACGCGCTGGAGCGGGGCGCGCGGGAGGGGATCCCCGTGCTGCAGGTGCAGCACCACCACGCCCACCTGGCCGCCTGCATGGCGGACAACGGCCTGCAGGACCCCTGCATCGGCCTCATCTGGGATGGGGTCGGCTATGGGGACGACGGCACAAGCTGGGGCGGCGAGTGTCTGATCGGCGATTTTAAGGGCTATGAGCGCTTCGGCAGTCTCCGCCCCATCCCGCTCCTTGGCGGCGACCGGGCGGTGAAGGAGATCTCCCGCCTGGCTTACGCCCTGCTGCGGGAGGCCGGCTGCGCCACCGACGGGATCGAAAACGCCCCGTTCTATGAAAAAATGCTGGCAGCCGGGCTCAACTGCCCCCTGTCCTCCGGCATGGGCCGGCTCTTTGACGGCGTGGCGGCCATCCTGGGCATCAAATCCCTGGCCAGCTACGAGGGGCAGGGCGCCGTGCTGCTGGAGGCCGCGGCGGAGACAGACGAGGGATGCTATCCCGTGGTGCTGGAGGGCAAGCCCCTGCGCTTTGACTGGCGCCCCATGATCCGCGCGCTTGTGAAGGAGCGGGATGCGGGCCTGCCCGCGGGCGTTCTGGCCGCGCGCTTTATGAACACGCTGATCCACATGGGCGTGCAGATGGCGCTGGCCGCCTCCCGGGAGACCGGGATCAGGGATGTGGCGCTCTCCGGCGGCAGCTTCCAGAATCAGGTTATCCTGCGCCGCCTGCCCGAGGCCCTGCGCAAGGCGGGGCTGCAGCCCCGGATCCACCGGCGGGTCTCCTGCAACGACGAGGGGATCAGCCTGGGACAGCTGAGGATCGGAGCGGCGAAGCTGAGCTGAAAACGGATAAACCCCTTCAGTCACGGCGCTTGCGTGAGACGCGCCGCGACAGCTCCCCCAAAGGGGGAGCCTATAAGGAAGTGTATCCCCCAGTCAGCCTCGCGGCTGACAGCCCCCTTTAGGCAAGGGGGCCAAAGAGGAAGTGTATCCCCCAGTCAGCCTCGCGGCTGACAGCTCCCTTTAGACAAGGGGGCCAAAGAGGAAGTGTATCCCCCAGTCAGCCTCGCGGCTGACAGCCCCCTTTAGACAAGGGGGCCAAAGAGGAAGTGTTATTGTATGTGCTTGGCAGTACCATTGAAACTGATTGAGATCAACGGCAAGGACGCGGTGGGAGAGGCCATGGGCATGCAGCGCAAGCTGCGCGTAGACTTTATCCCGGAGCCGAAGCTGGGCGATTACGTCATCGTCCACGCGGGCTTTGCCATCGAGCGGCTGCCCGAGGAGCAGGCCCTGGAGGATCTGGAGACCTGGGAGGAGCTGGACAATGCCCTCCGCTGAGAAGATTTTAGAGGCCATCCGGCGGCTGGATGTGGGCCGGGTGAACCTGATGGAGGTCTGCGGCACCCACACCATGGCTATCGCCAGGGCCGGGATCAAGTCCCTCCTGCCGGAAAACGTGAAGCTGCTGAGCGGCCCCGGCTGCCCGGTCTGCGTCACCCCGGCGGAGGTGATCGACCAGATCCTGGAGCTTTCCATGGAGCCGGGGATCATCATCACCAGCTACGGCGACATGCTGCGGGTGCCCGGGAGCACCCCGGGGGACAGTCTGCTGCGCCGCCGGGCTCTGGGCGCCAGGGTGGAGATCGTCTACTCCCCCATGGACGCCATCGTGATCGCTAAAGAAAACTCCGCGAAGGAAGTGGTCTTCCTGGGCGTGGGCTTTGAGACCACCGCCCCCGGCACCGCCGCCGCCGTACTTGCTGCGCGGGAGCAGGGCCTGCGGAACTTCACCGTTTTCTCCATGCTCAAGCTTGTGGAGCCGGCGCTGCGGGCGCTGATGGGGCTGGAGGGCTTTGACGTGCAGGGCTTTTTATGCCCCGGCCACGTGGGCACCATCATCGGCGAGCGGGGCTTCCGCTTCCTGCCAAAGGAATACGGTATGCCCGCCGTCATCTCCGGCTTCGAGGCGGAGGATATCCTGCTCTCGGTCTACTGGCTTCTGCGGCAGATCGCCGAGGGGACGCCCCGGGTGCAGAACGAATATACCCGTGCGGTGTCGGAAAAGGGCAACGTGCTGGCGCAGAAGATCCTGCGGGAGGCCTTTGAACCCCGCGCCGATCTCTGGCGCGGCCTGGGACGGATCGAGGCCAGCGGCCTGGGCCTGCGGCAGGAGCTGCGGGACTATGACGCGCAGGTCCGCTTCGATCTGACAGAGCTGCCCGCGCCCAAGCCCACGGCCTGCCGCTGCGGGCAGGTGATCACCGGGCGCATGGGGCCCCAGGGCTGCCCGCTCTTCGACGGCAGATGCACGCCGGAGGATCCGGTGGGGCCCTGCATGGTGTCCTCCGAGGGCGCCTGCGCCGCGGCGTATAAGTATCAGACGATTTGAAGGAGAAAATGAATAATGAAGAATGAAGAATGAAGAATTGTGGTATCACGCCTGCGGCGTGATGAATTTCAATTCGTTCGCGAAGCGAACACCTTAACTATTCACTATTCATTATTCAATATTCATTCCGCAAGACTATGGACGAAATCATCACCTTAGACTACGGCAGCGGGGGGAAGAAAACCGCCCGGCTGATCGAACAAACCATCGTCCCCGCCCTGGAGAACCCCGCGCTCTCCGAGCTGGGGGACGGGGCCATCCTCCCCGGCGGGGAAAAGCTGGTCTTTTCCACGGACAGCTTTGTGGTGAGCCCCCGCTTTTTCCCCGGCGGCGACATCGGAAAGCTCTCCGTCTGCGGCACGGTGAACGACCTTGCCATGTGCGGCGGCGAGCCGAAGTATTTGAGCTGTTCCTTTATCATCGAGGAGGGGCTGCCCCTGGTAGAGCTGGAGCGGATCATTGCCTCCATGGCGGAGGCTGCGCGGAAAGCCGGGGTGCAGATCGTCACCGGCGACACCAAGGTGGTGGAAAAGGGCCGGGGCGACGGCATCTATATCAACACCGCCGGCGTGGGCGTTTTGAAGTATCCGGGGCTCACGCCCAAAGCCATCCGGGCGGGAGACGCGGTGCTGGTGTCCGGCACCGTGGGCGATCACGGCACCACGGTGATGCTGGCCCGCCACGGCATGGCGCAGGGGGAGCTTCGCTCCGACTGCGCGGCGCTGAACGGCCTGACCGCGGCGCTGCTCACGGCTGTGCCGGAGACGCGGGTGCTCCGGGATCCCACCCGGGGCGGCGTTGCCACCACCCTCAATGAGTTCATCGAGGGGACGCCCCTCGGCATCGAGCTGGAGGAGAAGGCCGTGCCCGTGCGCCCGGCGGTGCAGGCGGCCTGCGAGCTGCTGGGGCTCGACCCGCTCTACTGCGCCAATGAGGGCAAGCTCCTGGCCGTGGTGCCGGCGGAGCGGGCGGAGGACGCCCTCGCCGTCCTGCGGAGCCTCCCCGAGGGGGAAAACGCGGCGCGCATCGGCCGCGTGACGGCAGACTTCCCCGGAAAACTGGTGATCCGCACGCCCCTGGGCGGCCGGCGGATCCTGCAGAAGCTGAGCGGCGCCCAGCTTCCCCGAATTTGTTAGCAAAACCCTTAATATATTGTCAGCAAAAACTTTTTGGATAGGGAGAGGTGAAGAACTTGCAGCAGGAGTACAAGAGGATCGACATCACAAAAGACCAGATCGTACCCATTGCCGAGCGGATGCGGAAAAACGGCGTGTACCTGGTGATGATCCATGCTTTCCTGAACAAAGAAGGGCAGATGGACATCTCATGGGACTACGCGGTGAACCCGGTCGTGGAGTCCTACCATGTGGTGGGGGAGACGACCGTGCCCTCCATCGGCGAAGTGTACGACGAGGCCGCCCGCTGGCCGGAGCGAGAGCTGAACGAGCTCTTCGGTGTGACCTTTGAGGGGCTGGACGTGTCCAAGCGGCTGTTTCTGCCGGAGGACATGCTGGAGACCCAGGGGAAGGGACAGATCATGGTCACCCCGCTCAGCGAGCTGGTGGAGAAGAACCAGAAGAAGGAGGGGATCGTATGAGCTATATCGTACCCATCGGGCCGTACCATCCCGCATTGGAGGAGCCCATCCACGCCCGCCTTATTACCGAGGGCGAGGTCATCAAGGACGCAGAGGTCTTTGTGGGCTACAATCACCGCGGCATTGAGAAGCTGGCCACCGAGCGCAACGCCATCCAGACCCTGGTGCTGGTGGAGCGGGTCTGCGGCATCTGTTCCCACTCTCATGCCTTTACCTACGCCATGGCGGTGGAGAAGATCAACGGCATCGAGGTGCCCCGGCGCGGCGACTATATCCGCGTCATCACCGCGGAGCTGGAGCGGCTGCACTCCCACTTCCTGTGGCTGGGCATCGCCTGCCACATCATCGGCCACGACAGCATGTTCATGCACATCTGGGACGAGCGGGAGCTGGTGATGGACATCCTGGAGAAGATGACCGGCAACCGGGTCAACTACGCCATGGTCACCATCGGCGGCAGCCGCCGGGACATCAGCGACGAGCTCCGGCGGGAGATCCTGGACGCCTGCGACAAGCTGAAGGCGCCCCTGGACCGCATCACCGAGATCGCCCTTACCGACAAGACCATTGCCATGCGCACCAAGGGTGTGGGCGTTCTCAAGAAGGAAGACGCCCTGCGCCTGGGCGCCATCGGCCCCCATGCCCGCGCCTCCGGTGTGGACGTGGACGTGCGTCGGGACGCTCCCTACTCCGTCTACAACGAGTTTGAGTTTGGCGTGCCCGTGGTGGAGAGCGGCGACGTGTTCGCCCGCGTGGTTGTCCGCGCGCTGGAGTGCTATGAGAGCATCAAGATCATCCGCCAGGCGCTGGAGAATTTGCCGGAAGGCCCCATCAACCTGGGCAACAAGCTCATCAAGATCAAGGAAGGCCAGGCGGTGGCCCGTCATGAGGCGCCCCGCGGCCAGCTGAGCCACATGGTGGTGGGCGACGGCAGCCTGAATAACCACCGGGTCTCGGTTCACGTGCCCAGCTTTAAGAATACCCCCACCGTCCCCTTCATGCTGCGGGGCAACACCGTGGCGGATGCGGGCCTGATCATTGCCAGCATTGACCCCTGCTTCAGCTGCCTGGACCGCTGATGCATGAGCTGGCGTTGACCGAGGGGATCCTCCAGATCGTCCGGGAGCAGAGCGAGAAAAACGGCTTTACCCGGGTGCTGGAGATCTGCCTTCGGGTGGGCGAATATTCCGGGGTGATCCCGGAATGTCTGCAGGAATTCTTTCCCATCGTGTCCAAGGGGACGAAGGCCGAGGGCGCCGCGCTGGTGATTCAGCCGGTTCCCGCCTCCTTCCGCTGCCTCACCTGCGGCTACGAGGGCGCGATCCCACCGCGGACAGCCTGCTGCCCCCAGTGCGGCAGCACGGCCATCCGCATGACGGCGGGGCGGGAGTTCTATGTGGAAAACCTGAAAGTAGAATAAGGAAATTCATACGAAAAGAGGGGTGTTTCAGCCTTGAGAAAAACAACTATCCCTGCCGTTGTGACGACCTTTGTGGTCTGCTTCGCCTTCTGGCTGCTGCTGACCTGGTCGTTTGCAACGCAGGAGCTGATCGCGGGCGCCGTGATCAGCCTGGCGGTGGCGCTGTTCTCGGCGCGCTTCTTCATCCATGAGAAGGCCTTCTGGTTCTGCAATCCCGTGAAGTTCTTCAATGGACTCTTCTACTGGCTCTGCATCTTCCCCGTCGAGCTGGTGAAGGCCAATGTGGACATGGCCAAGCGCTGCTTCGGCGGCTGCAAAAAGATCAATCCGGGCATCGTGAAGGTGCCGGTGGATCTGAAGTCCGACTACGGCCAGGCGGCTCTGGCCAACTCCATCACCCTGACCCCGGGCACCATCACCATGGAGATCACCGAGGAAGAGGGACAGACCTACTATTACATCCATTGGATCGACGTCACCGCCCCCAGCGGGAAAGAGGCGGGCGACGCCATCAAGGGCACCCTGGAAAAAGGCTTAAGGAGGGTTTGGGAATGAACGAAAAGCTCTATGATCTTCTGATCTGCGGCATCGTCTTCGCCGTTCTCGCCGCTCTCACGCTGATCCGGCTGGCGAAGGGCCCCACCGCGGCCGACCGCATGGTGGCCGGCGACGCGGCCGACACGCTGATCTGCTGCGCCATGGTGCTCTTTGCCCTGTTCTCGGGCCGCGGCATCTATCTGGACATCGCCCTGGTGGCCGCCCTCTTCGGCGTGATCGACACCATGCTGGTGGGCCGCTATCTGGAAAAGGAAAGGGGGAAGGATCAATGACCGTCCGCATCATTGCTGACGTGCTGATCGCCATCGGCGCGATCTTTGCCCTGGCGGGCACCATCGGCATCCTGAAAATGCCCGATCCTTACAGCCGCATGCAGGCCAGCACCTGCATCCCCACCCTGGGTATGCTGGGTGCGATGCTGGGCGCGCTGCTGATTGCCATCTTCTGCAAGGAAGACGCGGGCACCGCTGTGAAAATCGCGGTCATCGCCCTGCTGATCCTGGTCACCAACCCCCTGGGCTCCCACGCCATCGCCAAGGGCGCCTACAAGGCGGGCATCCGGCCGGAGAAGAAGATGGACGTTGACGATTTGGGGAGGGATCTCTATGAGTAATCTGATCATGATCCTCAATGTTCTGGTGATCTTGGGCATGGTGGTCTCCGCGATCCTGGCGGTTCATTTTGAGAACCTGCTGTCGGCGGTCATCGCGCTGTCCGTCACCGGCGTCTTCGCCGCGGCGGAATTTCTGATTCTGCACGCGCCGGACGTGGCCATCTCCGAGGCGGCTGTGGGCGCTGCCCTGGTGCCGCTGATCTTCATCGTCACCCTTCGGAAAATCAAAGGAGGGAAAGAGAAATGAAGAAATTTCTGACCTGGGTTTCCCTGGGCGTGCTGGTCGTGGCCTTCCTGGCCGCGGGGCTCACCATGGGAAAGCTGGATCCCACCTATGACGGCAGCAAGGCCAACGTCTCCGTTGCCCAGCTGCAGGAGGATCCCAGCGGCTATGACCGCTTTGACGGGCCCAAGGCCGACGGCGCCGCTGCCGTGATCGTGCAGCAGAACCTGGCCAAGACCCGCGCCGTGAACGACGTGACCTCCATCGTCTTCGACTTCCGTGGCTACGACACCATGGGCGAGGCCTTTATCCTGATCACCGCCGTGGCCGGCAGCGCGGTCATCCTCTTCACCAAGAAAAAAGGGAAGGAGGAGGACAAGGAATGAACGAAAAGATCAAGGTGAAAAACGTCATTCTCCGCTGCGGAGCGGACAGTCTTCTTCCCCTGATGCTGGTGTACATGCTGTACATCATCTTCCACGGACACCTGAGCCCCGGCGGCGGCTTCCAGGGCGGCGTGCTGATGGCGGCGGTAGTCGTGATGCTGTATCTGGGCCACGGCTACGAGACCACCACCCGCGTCCTGAGCGCCAACCTGCTCCACGGCACGGAGGGCTTTGCCTCCATCTTCTACGTGGCGCTGGCCATGCTGGGCGTGGCGGTCGGCTTCCAGTTTTGCCAGAACATCCTATACAAGCACGGCGAGATCGGCGAGCTCTACAGCTCCGGCACCATCTTCTGGATGAACGTTACCGTCGGCCTGAAGGTGCTCACCGGCGTTGGCTCCATCGGTCTGCTGATGATCGGTCTGGCCAACGAGAAAGAATGAGGGCAGAGATATGATGACATTGAACTATATCGCATCCTTCTTCCTCATCGTGCTGGGTCTGTACTGCATCGTTGTGAAGTACAACCTGGTGAAAACGGTGATCGGCCTCAGCATCATGGACTACGGCGTGAACCTGCTCATTATCACCATCGGCTACAATCCCGGCGGTACCGCCCCCATCTTCACCCAGGGCGAGCTGCAGGCGGCCAGCTACTTTGTGGATCCCATTCCCCAGGCGCTGACCCTCACCAGCATCGTCATCGGCGCCTGCGTCACGGCCATGTCCCTGGCGCTGGTCATAAAGCTCAAGGAGATGTACGGCACCCTGGACACCCGTGAGATAAGGAGGCTGAGAGGATGAAATACATTGATCTTCTGAACTTCCTGAATCCGCAGCATTTCCCGATCTTTGCGATCATGCTCTATTTCCTGGGCGCCTTCTTCATCGTGCTCTTCGGGAAGAACCGCATCGCGCGCAACTGCATCGCATTTCTGGCAACGGGTCTCTCGCTGACCCTGCTGATCCTGCTGGTGAAGCCCATCTTCCTGGATGGCGGCATCATCGCCTACTGGATGGGCGGCCGCATCCCCGCCGGCGGCTACGCCATCGGCATCGCCCTGGAGGTGGACGCCCTGGGCCTGTTCTTCGGGCTGCTGGTCGCCACCGCCGTGTTCGTCTCCTGCCTCTACTCCTTCTCGTACATGAGCGAGGATGACAACGAGCCCCAGTATTACACCCTGTTCCTGATGCTGGCCGGCGGCGTGCTGGGCATGGTCTTCTCCGGCGACCTCTTCAACATGTTCATCATGGTGGAGATCCTGACCTTCGCGGCCGTGGCGCTGACCGCCTTCCGCAACCGGGTCACCGGCGCGCTGGAGGCCGCCTTCAAGTACCTGGTGGTGGGCTGCATCGGCTCCACCTGCATCCTGGCGGGTACCATCCTGCTCTACCAGCAGGCCCACACCCTGAACCTGGCGCAGCTGGCCACCATCATCCCCAACTGCCACGGCACCAATGTGACCGTCGCCTTCGTGCTGCTCTTCATCGGCTTCTGCACCAAGGCCTTCATCGTGCCCTTCCATCCCCTGGCGGCGGACGCCCACGGTGCGGCTCCCGCGCCGGTGTCGGTGCTGATCTCCGGTGTTCTCACCAAGAGCGGCATCTACGGCATCATCCGTCTGACCTTCTTCCTGTTCCAGATGATGAACCTGGGCGCGGTGCAGTTCTGGCTGGTGTTCCTGGGCTCGGTGAGCATGTTCGTCTGCGTCACCATGGCCCTGGCCCAGCATGACTTCAAGCGTCTGCTGGCCTTCCACTCCATCTCTCAGATCGGCTATGTGCTGACGGCGGTGGGTCTGGCCACGGCGCTGGGCGCCTCTGCCGGCCTCTACCACGCCATGAACCACACCCTCTTCAAGGGCCTGCTCTTCCTTTGCGCCGGCGCTGTTCTCCACGAGACCGGCACCACCGACCTGGGCAAGCTGGGCGGCCTGTCGAAGAAAATGCCCTGGACCACCGTGCTCTTCCTCATCGGCGCTGCCTCCATCAGCGGCATCCCGCCCTTCAACGGCTTCGCCTCCAAGTGGCTCATCTACCAGGCCACCTATGAGAAGGCCGTGGAGACCGGCAACATCGGCTTTGCCTTCGTGACCATCGTGGCGCTGGTGACCTCCACCCTGACCCTGGCCTCCTTCGTGAAGGTGACCCAGTCCGTGTTCTTCGGGCAGCTGCCCAAGGAATGCGAGAACGCCAAGGAGGTCTCCTGGGGCATGCGCCTTGCCATGAGCATCCTGGCGATCCTCTGCACGCTGACGGGCCTCTTCCCCAACGCGGTGCAGAAGTTCCTGACCCAGCCTGCCGCCCGCACCATGTACAATGTGAGCCAGTACATAGACGGCATGTTCCAGAAGGGCTATGCCGTGCAGGAGATGGGCATGTCCGCTCCCGAGGCCGCTGCGGTGCGATTCGAGACCGTGGGCGTCTGGAACCCGGGCAACTGGCTGATCCTGCTGCTGATCGCGCTGCTGTCCATCTGCATCGTGGCTGTCGCCTCCAAGTACGACGCCGTGCGCCAGAACAAGAGCGAGAAGGTCGAGGCCAAGTACAGCCTCTTCTACGGCGGCGAGCCCACCGAGTTCTCCCAGGTTGGCGGCGGAGACCTGTTCTGGGGCTTCAAGCACAACTGGCGGCACTACTTCAGCTTCATGCATGACCTGCACAGCGGCATTGTCAACGACTACTCGCTGTGGGCTGTGGTCGCTCTTGCGCTGGCCATGGTCTACGCGCTGATCGTTCTGTAAAGGAGGGGGAAGAATGGAACTTATTCTGAGTGCGCTGAAATCGCTGGCCTATGTGCTGATCTTCCCCGGCTTCCTGTTCTGCTTTTTGTCCGGCATGCTGCTCTGCGGCATCGACCGCAAGCTGGTTGCCCGGATGCAGAAGCGCGTGGGGCCCCCGATCCTGCAGCCTTTCTATGATTTCTTCAAGCTCTGCGGCAAGGAGACCATCGTGCCCGCCGCGGCCAACAAGGTCATGTTCCTGATGGCGCCCCTGCTGGGGCTGGCATCCCTGGTGGTGCTGCAGCTCTTCATCCCCGTGTTCCAGTATCAGATCCCGGCCTTCGCCCAGGTGGCGGACGTGATCGTGATCCTGTACCTGCTGCTGATCCCGGCGGTGTCCATCATCCTGGGCGGCGCGTCCACCGGTTCTCCCTACGCCGGCGTGGGTCTGAGCCGTGAGATGGTCACGGTGCTGGCCTGCGAGCTGCCCCTGGTGCTGGTGCTGCTGAGCGTCGGCAAGGTGGTCGGCGCGGAGAGCGACGGCGGCATCTGCTTCTCCATGACGGGGATCGTGAACTATCAGCTTGCCCACGGCAGCCTGATCACCCATGCCGGACTCATCCCCGCGGCCATCGCCTTCCTGCTGGTGATCCCCGGCGAGACCGGCAACCACCCCTTCGACGCGGCCGAGGCCGAGACGGAGATCTGCGAAGGCATGCTGGCGGAGTACAGCGGCGCGCCTCTGGGCGTCTTCAAGCTGAACCACGCCATCAAGATGCTGACCATGACCAGCCTCTTCGTGATGCTGTTCTTCGGCGGCATCGGCAGCGGGCTGGAGAGCCTGGTGGCCCTTGTGGGCCTCACGGGCACGGCTGCCCGGGTGGTGGGGATGCTGCTGGCGGTGCTGGTGCTCTTCCTGCTGTGCGTCATCGTCACGGCGGTGGGCATCTCCTTCGTCCACGCGGTCACCGCCCGTCTCAAGATCGAGCAGATCTTCAAGTATTACTGGACCGTGGTGTCCGGGCTGGCGCTGCTGAGCCTGGTGCTGGTCTGGTACGGCCTGTAAGGAGGTGCGCGTATGTTTAAGAAACTGATCGAAGAGAGCACCGGCAAGTCCCCCTGGCTCTTCCATATCAACGCCGGCTCCTGCAACGGCTGCGACATCGAGCTGGTCTCGGTGCTGACCCCCCGCTATGACGCGGAGCGTCTGGGCTTCAAGCTGGCGGGCTCTCCCCGCCACGCGGACATCGTTGTGGTCACCGGCCCCATCACCGCCCAGTCTCTGCCCCGGGTGCTGCGCTCCATCGAGCAGGTGCCCGATCCCAAGTGCATCGTCACCATGGGCTCCTGCCCCCAGTCCGGCAACGTCTTTCGCGGCAGCTACTCTGTGGCGGGCCCCCTCTCGAAATACGTCCATGTGGACGTGGATGTGGCCGGCTGCACCCCCAAGCCCGAGGCTGTGATCGACGGACTGCATCTGGCTACCCAGATCCTGCAGCAGAAGAGGAAGGAGATGAAGAAGTAAATGGATTTCCCGTTCATCAAGGAAGCGATTTCTCAGCTCTTCTCCAAGCCCAGCTGCGAGATGTATCTGCCGGATAAGACCAAGCTCGGCGCTCCCAACTACCGCGGCCGCATCGTCTTCCATCCGGACAAGTGCATCAACTGCATGATGTGCGAGCGCGTCTGCTCCGGCAACGCCATCACCCACACCGTGGAGAAGACCGAGGAGGGCGACAAGGTCACCCGCACCTTCTACCTGGGCTCCTGCACCTTCTGCGCCACCTGCATGGACTTCTGCACCCACGGCGCCATCGAGTTTACCCGGGACTACCACATGATCGCCACCAAGGAGGAGGATCTGATGGTCTCCGGCACCTTCATCAAGAAGCCGCCGGTGAAGAAGCCCGCGCCGCCCAAGCCCGCCCAGGCTCCCGCCGCCCCCAAGGCGGAGGATAAGCCTGCCGCCCCTGCTGCCGGCACGGTGATCAAGCCCCGGGACGACGGCAAGCCCGTCCAGGTGCCCTCCAAGTGCGTCTACTGCACCATCTGCGCCAAGAAGTGCCCTGCCGGGGCGCTGACGGTGGATCGTGCCGCCAAGACCTGGACGCTGGACGAGGACAATTGCGTGGGCTGCGGCACCTGCGCGGAGGCCTGCCCCAAGAAGGCCATCCTCATGCCCGGCGACGAGCCTGTGACCGTGGAGGCTGCTCCCGCCGCTCCCGCGCCCAAGGCCGCTCCCAAGGCCGAGCCTGCCCCCGCTCCCGCGGCGGAGATCAAGCCCCGGGACGACGGCAAGCCGGTCCAGGATCCGGCCAAGTGCATCTACTGCACCATCTGCGCCCGCAAGTGCCCCGCCGGGGCGCTGACGGTGGATCGCGCCGCCAAGACCTGGACGCTGGACGAGGACCTGTGCGTGGGCTGCGGCACCTGTGCGGAGGCCTGCCCCAAGAAGGCCATCGTGCTCTGAGAAGACCGCAAGAGAGAAAACCGTAAGACCGTAAGAAAGCGCCGGAAGCATCTGCTTCCGGCGCTCAGACTGTAGACAACCCTTCGCCCATGCGGCATAGTTTGGACACGCATGGGGGGATTGTGAAGGGGGGAGGGTATGCCCCCCTTCACGTTCAATCTA
>ONPF01000014.1 GCA_900319635.1 uncultured Eubacteriales bacterium
AAGCCATCGCAATAGTAAAACGCGTAATTCCCGATGCTCGTCATCCCCGGCGTCAAGCGAAGGGTCTTGATCTCGCTCCGGTGAGAATTCCAGGGCGACGCCCCTTTCGCAAAGTCCCACATCTCTCCGGTGCCGGCGATGGTAAGGACGCCCTCGCTGTTCAGCGTCCAGATCAGATCATCACCGCATTCGCCGGAGATCTCCGGCTGATAGGCCACCCAGGTGATGGTTCCGCCGTAATTCTGGCGAACCTCCTCCGTCCAGCTGGAGTCGTTGTCGGGATAATAGGCCGTGGCGGTGGTGTCATAGAATACATATTGTGCTCCTTCAAACCCGAAGGCGGGCGCGGGGCCTGTGAAGCGGATCTCCGTCAGCGCTGAGCAGTTGGCAAAAGTCATGTTGCCGAGCTGCGTTACGTTCTTCGGGATCACAAGGCTCGTCAGAGCGCTGCAGCCGTTGAACGCATAGTTTCCGATGTTGGTCACGCCCTCCGGGATCGTGATCTCGGTCAGAGAACTGCATCTGTCGAACACATTCCGAGAAAGGACAGTCACGCCGGAGGGGATGGTCACGCCGTTCAGGCTGCTGCAGCCGTTGAAGGCATCCATCTCGATGCTGGTCACGCTCTCCGGGATCACCACACTGGTCAAAGCGGTGCAGTCGGCAAACGCAGAACGCCCAATGACGGTCAGGCCATCCGGGAGCACCACGCTGGTCAAAGCGGTGCAGTCGCCAAACGTAGCGAACTCAATGCTGGTCACGCCCGCCGGAATCACCACCCCGGTCAGGGTCTCGCAGCCGTAGAAGGCTTTTTCTCCGATAACGGTCAGCGTGGACGGGAGCTCCACGCTGGGCAGGCTGCTGCAGCCGGAGAAGGCGCTTTCCCCAATGCTGGTCACGCCCTCCGGGATCACCACGCTGGTCAGGGCGCTGCACTCATGAAATGCGTATTTCGGGATGGTGCTCAAGCTCGACGGAATGCTCACGCTGGTCAAGGCGGTGCATTTCTCGAACGTGTTATTCCCCATACTGGTCACGCCCTCCGGGATCACCACCTCGGTCAGGGTCTCGCAGCCGTAGAAGGCTTTTTCCCCGATGACGGTCAGCGTGGACGGGAGCTCCACGCTGGGCAGATAATAGCAAATCTCGAACGCTTTGGCTCCGATGCTGGTCACGCCCTCCGGGATCACGATGCTCGTCATGTGCCAGCAGGTGGAGAAAGCACCGTCCCCGATGCGGGTCACGCCGCTGGGGATCGTCACCTCGGTCAAGGCCTCGCAATAGTCAAACGCGTAATTCCCGATGCTCGTCATTCCCGGCTTCAAGCGAAGGGTCTTGATCTCGCTCCGGTGAGAATACCAGGGCGACTTCCCTTCTGCAAAGTCCCACATCTCTCCGGTGCCGGCAATGGTAAGGACGCCCTCGCTGTTCAGCATCCAGATCAGATCGTCGCCGCATTCGCCGGAGGCGACGGAGTCCTGCGGCTCATCCGCCGTGGGGGGCTGGGCGTCCGGCTCGTTTCCCGGAACGTCGGGGGCAATCTCCTCTGCGGGCTCCTCTGCGGGCTCCTCTGCGGGCTCCTCTGCGGGCTCCTCTACGCTGTCATCCTGAGCGAGGCCGCCAGGCTGAGTCGAAGGATCCTCCTCCGCCAGGGCTGCAGTCGGAAACATTGACAGGCACAGCGCCAGAGCAAGAAGCCAGGAAAGCAATTTCTTCATCTGCGATTCCTCCTTGTTTCATGATTTGTACTGAAAACATCTGGGTATTTTTTCCTTAACACATAATATAACATTTTACCCTTGCCCTTTGCAAGAGCGAATTGGGAGAAATGCGTTTTCTGTTTGTAAAAAAATGGTAGCCTCTTCCGTTTTTCTTGCCCAAAGCAAAGCACCTCTGCATCATAGGACAGAGGTGCTTTGTTTTGCGTATTTGTATACGATTAATCGTCTGCCTGCAAAGCGCTAAGACAGTTCATTTTGCTCACTATTCGATCGCGCCGATGAGAGCGGCGATTTCGTCAGCGCCGAGGCCGTAGACGTCCCGAAGGTCGCCCTGACCGCGGATCAGAATGCAATAGCTGAAGTTATCGGAGGCCCAGATCGCCTTCATCGCCCGCCCCTCCTCGTTGCCGAAGCAGCGGACTTGCCATCCATTTACCTCCATCGTCCACTCGTGCGCATAGGCGGTATAATCGCCGGACACATCGTCCGTGTCATAGCCCACGTCATGATCCGGTCTGTTCACGCCCTTTCGCACCGTAAGCTCCGCTGCGGCAACGTAGCCGTTTGCCTCGGCAAGCAGATCCGTATAACGGAAGTTATCCCAGCCAACCGGGCCTCCGCCTACCTCCATGCCGGCTTCCGGAAGCTTGAAATAGCCAAGGCCCGCTCCTTCCGCGGCGGCTTCTGCACTGTCGGCCTCCGTCCAGGGATTGGCCATGGAGCTGTCGCCCGCGGCAGAAATCCACGCAAACACCAGATCCGTTCCATTTTCGGTCTGATCCTCGTGCCAGGTAAAGCTTCCGTCGTCATGGAAGACGATGGTGCCGGTGCCGTCGTCATATACGGACTCCTCGCTCTTGATTTCGCCCTTCTCGTCATAGACAAGGTTTGCCTTGCTGGCGCCGGAATAGTTGATGGTGAGCGTATCGGTATCCAGCTTACCGACGATGAGCCAGCGGGCAGACTCCCAGGCGCTGCCGCCCCACTCGATGGTAATGAAGGCCTCATCAAAGCCGAAGCATTCCACCGTAGCGTGCGCCCGGTCACACTGATACTCTCCGACGAAGTTCATCACAGGATTCTGCCAGTTGGGGTCTTCCTCAAACACGGCAACGTATTCCGCGCTTTCGTCCAGCAGAACCGTGATCTGCGGCTCGGTGGAAAAGTCCTCCCCGTTCTTTGTCCATTTTACAAAGAGATTGCCCGCCTCCGGCTCGGCCAGGAAGGTGTGGACAGCAGGCTCCGCCAGGCTGATATAGGCCGACTGCGCCGGGAACTCTGGATCGATCTCAGGCGCTTCCTCCCCCTTGGCGTATGCGATCTGTCCAAAGCCCTCAATGTTGACCGTGACTGTGATCGTTGCCTCCGGTTCGTCGATCTTCGTGAAATGATAGGTCTCGCCGCCCTCGACCTCGAGCTTCAGACCGTCTTCTCCTTCTTCGCTTATGGTCACGTTGAAGGGCTCTGCATTCTCATCCCAGCCGTTCAGGTTGCCGTGCAGGGTATTCCCCTCCTGTTGGATGACCCAACCCAGCGTCTCGCCGTCCAGCATCAGGGATACCGCCCAGCCCTCATAGCCTTCCGTCTCAGAGAGGCTAACGACCAGATGATTGCCGCTTTCGTCTTCAAAGGTGCCCTGCCGGCTCCATTCTTTGGTCTCCGGCTCCGCAGGCTTCGTTTCTCCGCAGGCTGCCAAAGCAAAAAGAAGGCAGACTGTCAGGATCATGCAGATCAGTTTTTTCATGTTCCATTTCTCCTTTTCTTCCATACTGGCTTTTTTCAGCACACTGCTTTCCGTCATAATAGCACACAACGGACAGCAAGTCCACTAAAAAAGAAAACGTCCTTCCGTACCCGTCCCGATGCGCCGCAGTTTTTCTTCCCCCGCGCAGCGTAGATGGATCTGTTCTGATCTCCGCACATACCCGGACATTCAAGCCTTTCAGAGCTTTGGAATACGTGCCCGCCGCCTTTGCAGCACAGCTTTCTTGGATTCAATGTCACGCTTCAGGTTCTTCATTTCAAGGCTGGCAGTCTCCTCACGATAGATCAGCCCGATCAATGCATCCTGCTTTTCAAGAATCGTGTTCTTTATGCTGGCCGTGGGCTCAAGATTCTCCGCAAGCTCCTGACGCATCTGGGCGACGCGTGCTTCCGCTTCCTGCCGCAGCTTCTCGGTCTCTGCCCTGATCGCCTCTATGCGGGCTGTGATACGTTCCGTCTTGTAAATGACCTCAGGATAGGCTTCTGCAAAACGGCGGTAGAAAACGGAGCGATCCCTCAGCAGGAGCTTGACTTCTCTGCTGATTTCCTCGGTATTATCTGCTTTACTGCCCTCCACGCCGGTCTTGACCAGCTTCAGGACGAAGTGGGACATCACATAGTCCGCGATAAATATTGCAGACAGGGAGAGCGCAAGAACTTCCTGCGCGGGGAGGCTCAAGTGCCGGGAAATGCGTTCAAGGAGAGGATTGATCAGATTTACGATCAGCACACCCCCCAGGCCGAAAAGGATCAAGTTCCCGATCCATACTCTCCCGTGAAGGTTCATGGGCTTTTGGCTGTAATCCCACCAGCGGGCATGGAAGCGTTTTTCCAGAACATAGCTCGTCAGATACTCCAGCAGCCCGCACAGAAGGAACGAAAGAACGAAGGTCGTCCCTATGGAAGATTCCAACGGCGCCGCTCCCTTCACCGCGATCGTGATCAGAACGGCACCTGACCCGTAAATCGGGAGCCACGGGCCGGTCAGAAAGCCGCGATTGATGAACCTGTGGAATTGGAAATATTTCAGTGTGACCTCGATACACCAGCCAATAAAAGCATAGCTGAAAAACAGCAAGATCAGACTTATCAAGCGCTCTGTAAGCATTTATCTCAATCTCCTCATGTTTATCGTCACAAGCTGATGCGTTTTCCCTGCAGAACGGAAGGCAGAGCGGCTCCGAAGCGACAAAGCCGCTCTGACGGTCAGAACAGCTCCCCGGAGAGCAGGGTCATCAGCATGTTTTGAAGTCCGTCGATTGTCGTGGTACAGCCGTCCTGGGCGTATTGTCTCGCCACGCAGGCGATCCCCCCCGCGTAAAAGCTGGCAGCATAATTGCGCAGGCAGGGCTCCGCTCCGGCTAAAAAGCAATCGCAGTCGTTCATGACTTCATAAAAGCTGTCGTAGAGCAGATAGTCGATCCGGTTATCCACCAACAGCTTGATGAGCTCCCGGTTCTGGAGGATATATTCGCTGTAGCCCCGGCACAGCCAGCGCAGGGCATCCGCCCGGTCATGGCCGCGCTCTGGCGGCGCGATCTCCGGCGTGTCGCACGCTCCGGTCTGCAGGGTAAAGACCATCACATTTTCCCGGCTGGTAAACAGGCTGTAAAAGGTCTGCCGTGAAATCCCGGCTGTTTTGCACAGCTCGCTGACCGTGATCTGCGCATAGGGCTTTTCCCGTATCAGCGCCATCATGGCCCGGGCGATCTGCCGCTGGGACTGCAGTGCTGTTTTGTTGCTTCCACAGTACATGATCCCGTCTCCTCGTACTCTTGATGCTGTGTATTATATCAAATGGGCTTGACAAATGTCAAGGTTTGTTGTAGAATTCAAAAAACTTGACATTTGTCAAACTGCAATCATAAGAAGGAGGCAAACCTATGTCCATCATGCCCTTATATAACATGATCGCGCTGCCGGGTGCGCGGCTCTGGCTGCGCGGTACGGTTTACCGGGAGTTGACCGGCAAAGCCCCCGTCAGAGGCGATAAAGTCACCATCCTCATGCAGAAGGAGGACGAAAGCCGGAAAAGCCTGACGGCTGACAGCTTCCACCCCATCGGCACCGCAGGTATCATCAGCGAGGTAAACGAGGCCGGGTTCGTAGCCATCGATATCCAAAACCGCATCAACATTGAAGGCATAAGCGTACAGGCAGATAACAGCTTCAGCATGACCGTTACGCGCAGGGCCGACGTGGAGGATCTGGATCCGGTGGAGGCCGGGCGCAGACTTACCGAGGTCAAGGAGCGGATCCTGTCCTTCTCCAGAGGTCAGCAGTGGGAAGGCTGGCTGCGCAGCTTCGCCGCATACTGGGACACTCTCTGGACAGTGGCGGCAGCCATGTCCCCGTGGCTTCCCATCAGCAACGCCGAACGATTTGAGCTGTTGGCGGAGGACAGCCTGCGCGTCCGCTTTGAGAAGCTGGAGCGTGTGCTGATGGAGGGGCTGGAGATGGCGGACGTGAAAAGCGCCGCCCAGGCCGCCCAGCAGGAGGATCACGAGAAGCTCTACCGCGAATCCGCTATCAAGAAGCAGATCGAGTACCTGCAGAAGGAGCTGGACGCCATGCATCCGGAGAACGTGTCCGAGGTGCGGCGGCTGGAGCTGAAGCTGGAGGGGGCGGGGATGAATGAGACCGCCTTGAAGGAAGGGCGCAAGGTGCTCAACCGCCTCAAGGGCGAAGGCGCCAACAGCCCGGAGGCCGGCATGCTCACCGACTGGCTGGATCTGCTGACCAGCCTGCCCTGGAAGAAAGAGCCGGCTCAGGAGATCTCCATGGGCAAGGCTCGCGCTGCGCTGGACGCGGAGCATACGGGACTGGAGAAGGTAAAAAAGCGCATCCTGCAGCAGATCGCGGTCATGCGTCTCAAAGGCAGGCAGTCCGGCTCCATCCTCTGCTTTGTGGGCGCGCCGGGCACCGGCAAAACCTCCATCGGGGAATCCATTGCCAAAGCCTTGGGGCGTAAATATGTGCGCGTTTCCCTGGGCGGCGTGCGGGACGAGGCCGACATCCGCGGCCATCGCCGCACCTACATAGGAGCCATGCCCGGGCGGATCATCGACGGCATCCACAAGTGCGGTTCCTCCAACCCGGTCATGGTGCTCGACGAGGTGGACAAACTCTCCTCGTCTTATAACGGCGATCCGGCCAGCGCGCTGCTGGAGGTGCTGGATCCGGAGCAGAACTTTTCCTTCACCGATCACTATCTGAACGTGCCCTTCGATCTGAGTGACGTGCTCTTCATCTGCACGGCCAACACGCTGGACACGATCCCCGAGCCGCTTCTGAACCGCATGGAGGTGATCCCCTTCCAGGGATACACCCCCTTGGAGAAGCACCGCATCGCCCGGGAGCATCTGCTGCCCCGTGCCATGCAGGCGGTTGGGATCCCGGATGGCGCGCTGAGCGTGCCGGATGAGACCATCGACGCCATCATTGAAAATTACACCCGGGAGGCGGGCGTGCGCGGACTGAAAAAGCGGATGGATCAGCTCTGCCGCAGCGCGGCTGTGACCCTGGTGGACGATCAGACGGCAAGGATCACCGTTCTGCCCTCCATGCTGCAGGAGCTGATGGACATGAGTCCGGTGCGCCGCAAGCACGTGCCGGATAGCGCCAGGCCCGGCATCGTCACCGGTCTCGCCTGGACGCCGGTGGGCGGGGACATCCTGTACATCCAGACGCTGCTTACAAAAGGCAGCGGCAAGATCACCGTCACCGGCCAGTTGGGTGATGTGATGAAGGAGTCCGCCCAGATCGCGGTCAGCCTGGTCAAGGCCATGCTGCCGGAGCAGGCGCAGACGCTCTCCGAGAGCGATCTGCACATCCACGTGCCGGACGGCGCCACACCGAAGGACGGCCCCTCCGCCGGCATCACGCTGACCACGGCCCTGGCCTCGCAGCTGACAGGTTGCGCCGTGCCGCCCAGCGTGGCGATGACCGGCGAGGTCTCCCTGCAGGGCGACGTCAATCCCATCGGCGGTCTGCCCGAAAAGCTGATGGCCGCCCAACGCGCCGGCGTGGAACGGGTGTTCATCCCGAAGGACAACGTGGACGAGCTGAAGGATGTGGCCGAAGAAGTACGGCTGGCCCTGGAGATCACGCCGGTCTCCACCGTGAGGGAGGTGCTGGCCGCCCTGGGGCTCCCTGTCGCAGATCCCATCGAGATAGCGGTCTGAGCTTCGTATAAGGCTCCTGTTTTTGGAAAAAGGAGAGACTTCACCGCTTTTGCGGCAAAGTCTCTCCTTTTCTTACTCCCCTTTGAGGGGGAGCTGTTCAGCTGCTTGCATTGGAAAACGCCCCGCGCTTGGCGGGGCGTTGTAGCGGTCATGATCAGCCTTGGATCTGAATGGTCTTGCGTTCCGGGAGCGCCATGGGTTTCTCCTTCGGGAAGTCAAGCGTCAGAACGCCGTCTTCAAACTTGGCCTTGACGTCCTCCTCCTTGACATTCTCGCCGATATAGAAGCTTCTGGTCATGGAGCCCTGGTAGCGTTCCTGATGAACGATCTTGCCCTTCTTGTCCTTGTCCTCCTCTTCGAGGCCCTTGGACGCGGTAATCGTCAGGTAGCCGTTCTGCAGCTGCAGATCGATCTGATCTTTCTTGAAGCCCGGCAGATCCACCTTCAGCTCGTAGCCTTCCTCGTGTTCCTTCAAGTCGGTCTTCATCACATGCGCCGCATGTCTGCCATACAGCTTGCGATCCACATCGGATTCAAAGCCTCTGAACGGAAAGTCCATCCAGTCATCAAACAAACTCTCTCCAAAAATACTCGGCAACATAAGTCATACCTCCTTTGATATGCATTGCATTTCATGTTACCTGAGCAAGGGGGATGGAGGTCATCAGCAAGGGGGATGGAGGTCATCTATTCGATCTTCGTTCCTCTGTTCGATTATGATTATATCACGAGTTTTAGCACTGTCAAGCCGAGAGTGCTAAAATCCTGTGAACAAATTTGGTATATTTTGTTAACTCGTATCTGCAGGGCTTTCTCCAATATGAAAAAGGAGCCGGGTATTCCCCCCGGCTCAAGCTGTCGACAAAGTGTCGACAGCTTGAGAGCAAGAATGGGAACTTCCGAAAAAGTTCCCATTCTTGCGTAGATTGAACGTGAAGGGGGGACTCCCATCCCCCCTTCACAATCCCCCCATGCGTGTCGATACCTTGCCGCACAGGTTTGTCTACAGTCTGAGCCGGGTATTCCCCCGGCTCCCAAGAATCAAATCGGTTTATCTTTCAACGATCCCGCTGATGGCAATGATCTGAAGCTCAGGCTCCTGATCCGTCATATAGTTGGGATCGTTGAGCCATACCTGACCGCTGCCCATGCAGATGCCCTGCCCGTTGACAAACATATCGAGAACATTCTCGTCCATCATGGCCTGGCGATCACTCTCGTGGACAGTCTTGTCTTTCATATATTCCAGAAAAGCGTCCGCGTCGGCCAGCTCCGTGCCGTTGATCGTAATGGGATAGCGGATCATGTCGGCCAGCACATACCAGTTTTCGTCCAGATAGGCTGTGCGAACAGCAAAGCCGACCTCCGTCTCGACCTTGAACTTGTCCATCGCGGTCACGCCGGTATAATGATCCGGATCGGTGACGCTTTTCATATCCGCGGCGGGGCCCCAGGAATAGACGGTCTCCATGTCGCCGGAGGGAAACTCTTCCACGATCGTCAGCGTATTGTCCTCCGGATGAAAGAGCGCGCAGCCCTTCCCGTCGCTGTAGCTGACGGTTTCTTCCGCTGCATCGCCCTGACTGTTATAGGTATACTCCGTGAGGGTCGCATTGGAGAAGCTCACCGTAAGCGTTTCCGCGTCGAAAGCGCCGCTCATCACCGTCTGGTTCTGGAACCAGGGGCTGCCGGCATAGGTGACGGTGATGCGCACATCGTTTGCGCCCTCCGCTTCGACAAGCGCCTCTACGCTGTCCCCGGCATGGTATTTGCCCACGAAGTTCATAACAGGATTCTGCCCGTCCGCGGAGATCTCCGCTTCGGAAGAATCCTCAGCGGGCTGCTGAGAAGCTTCTGTGGCCTGCTCAGCCGGAGCAGCAGTTGAATTCCCGCAGGCTGCCAGAAGCAGCATCACACAGGAGAGAATCAGAATCAATATTTTTTTGCTCATTACAGTACCCTTTCCTTCAATCGAATAGTCTCGTGCAGCGAGTGGTGCTTTCCCGCTCGCTTCGAGCCCGAATTATAGCACGAAGAAACAGGGTCAGCAAGGTAGTTAAGAAAATTTATGAAGTAAGTCCAAAAGAGGGAAAGCACTTGATATGCTGCCGCATTTCGGTTAAAATGCTGGATGACCAATGATACAGAATCGGAGGAATGCATTATGCTTGAACTCAATATTCAGGGGCGCGCGGAATGCCTTGTCGATGACCGGAACACGGCCGTCAGCGTCGGCTCCGGGGATTTGCCCGTCTTTTCCACGCCTTATATGATCGCCCTGATGGAGGAAGCTTCCCAGCGCTCCGTCGCACCGCATCTGGAAGAGGGGCAGAGCACGGTCGGTACAAAGCTCTCTGTCAGCCACGACGCCGCGAGCCCCGTGGGCATGAAGGTCTGGGCGGAGAGCAAGCTCATTGAAATCGACGGCCGCAGACTGGTGTTCGAGGTTCGCGCCTTTGACGAATGCGGCCTGATCGGGCAGGGAATTCACGACCGCGTGATCATCCGGAAGCAGCGTTTTCTCGAAAAAGCCGAGGCGAAGAAGGGCTGACCGGCTGTCCCTGCAGCGCTTCAACAGACAGGAGGTGACGGGTAATGCCCGTGCATTATCTGGAATCGGGCTCTGTAGACCCGTGTTACAATCTCGCGCTGGAACAGTATATTCTTGAAAACCGCCGGGAGGGAGACTGGCTTTTTCTCTGGCAGAACGCCAACACCATCGTCATCGGACTGAACCAGAATACCGCAGAGGAGATCAACGCCTCTTTCGTAGAGAAGCACGGCATCACGGTCGTGCGGCGGATGACGGGCGGCGGCGCAGTCTACCACGATCTCGGAAATCTCAATTACTCCTTCATCTGCGACACAGGAAACGCAGAGGAGCTCACGATCCGGCGCTTTACCGAGCCGGTCTGCCGGGCTCTGGCTGCGATGGGCGTGGATGCAGAAACCAGCGGCAGAAACGACATCCTCGTCGATGGAAAAAAGGTCTCCGGTGTTGCGCAGCGGATCGCAAACGGGAGGATCCTTCACCACGGCACCCTGCTCTTCGATTCCGATCCCGTCATGATCGCCGGCGCCCTGAACGCGGATCCGGCCAAGTTCCGCTCCAAGAGCGCCAAGTCGGTTCGTTCCCGCATTGGAAATATCCGCGACTATCTCCCTTCAAAGGCAGACCTGCCGCAGTTTCGTGACCGCTTGCTGCAGGAGCTCACACAGGACGGCTTGATCCGAGAGGCGCTTGGCGACGACGAGCTGGCCTCCGTGCGAAAGCTTGCGGACGAGAAATACCGGAGCTGGGATTGGACCTACGGGCGCAGCCCGGATTATGCGTTCCGCAACCGCGCCCGCTTCCCCGGCGGGACGCTGGAAGTACGGATGAACATCCGCCGGGAGCGGATCGAAGACATCGTTTTTTTCGGCGACTTTATGGCGACCGCCCCGCTGACAGAGCTCTGTGCGGCTCTGCGCGGAGCGCGGCGCGATGCGCTGGAGCTCTCCCGGATCCTTGCCCGCTTTCCCGTTTCTTCCCTGTTTGGGGGCATCCGCGAAGAGGAGATCCTTGCGCTCATCCTGAATGAAGGAGACTAAACGATGGATATGCAGAGAGACATCAATGAGATCAACCGGATGACAGAGCTCTGGGCACAATTTGTCTTCGATGACGTCATGAGTCCGGAGATCCGCCAGCCCATCGCCGAGTCCTGGCGGAAGTGCAAGGCTGCCGGCGTCAATCCCTCCGGCGGCGAAGGCCGGCACATCGACGAGCGTGTTCTCGCAAGCGCTCGTGCGGAGAACAAGCTGTTTCTGGACACCGCCCTGCCGATCATGCGGGAGATGTACAAGCTGATCTCCGAAACCCAGTTTCTCATCGTTCTGACAGACCGGGCAGGCTACCTTCTGGAGATCATGGGGCACCCCGCCATGATCGCCCGCTGCAATGATATGCGCTTCATTCCCGGCGCCATGTGGAGCAACCTTGAGGTCGGCACCAACGCCATCAGCGTCGCGCTGGATTACGATATCCCCATCCAGATGGTCGGCCCGGAGCATTACTGTGTCTCTCACCACACCTGGACCTGCTCCGCCGCGCCCATTCATGGGCCCAGCGGCGAGATCGTCGGCTGCATCAACCTGTCAGGGGATCGAAAGGACGTCAACCTCCACACGCTTGCGCTGATCAAGGAGGCCGCCAGCAACATTGAATCTCAGATCATCAACACCTATAACACCGAGATGATGCGTGCGCTGCTGGACAGCAGCGAGGACAGCATGATCCTGCTGGATATGGACGGGGATCCGATCTGGATGAATGACGCGGCAAAATCCCTGCTGGAAACCGATCTCGACGGTCTGCGTCAAATCGGAATTCGCAGCATCGTCCCCCATATCAACTGGGATTTCAGCAGTCTTTCAAGCGGCGCTCCCCTGCAGTCCGACAATGTGGCGCTCTCGGTCAACGGAGCGCAGAAGTACTGCAGCATCACGATCTCCCCGCTCAGCGAGTACGGCTACCGAACCCTCGGCGTGACGCTGCGGAAGCAGAAGTCCCTGATCAACGCCGTGAACAAGATCTCGGGAAACCGGGCCATCTACACCTTCCGGGACTACGCGACCCGGGACGAGCAGATGAAGAAGAAACTCGCTCTGGCCGCCACCTTCGCCCGCTATGAAGGGAACATTCTGATCCAGGGGGAAAGCGGGACCGGTAAGGAAATCCTCGCCCAGTCCATTCACAACGCCGGCAAGAACGCCAACGGCCCCTTTGTTGTCGTCAACTGTGCCTCCATTCCCCGCGATATGTTCGAAATGGAGTTGTTCGGCTATGAGCCGGGTGCTTTTCCGGGTACGGTCTTCGAGGGGAAGCCGGGCAGATTCGAGCTTGCGCAGAACGGAACCCTGTATCTTGACGAGGTATCCGCCATCCCGCTGGATCTGCAGGTCAAGCTTCTCCGCGCAGTCGAGACCCACTCTGTCCAGCGGCTCGGAAGCACGCAGGAAACCGCCCTGGACATCCGGATCATCTCCTCTTCCAGCCAGGATTTGAAGCGGCTTGCCGAGAGAGGCAGTTTTCGGAAGGATATGTATTACCGGGTCAGTATGCTGAAGCTCGACATTCCTCCTCTTCGGGATCGCCCCTCCGATATTGACGATTTTGCGGATCGCTTTCTGCAGAAGCTCAATGAAGGCGGTGTCTCCGCCCCCAAAAAAATGTCGGAGGAATTTCTCCGCGGTCTGCGGGCTTATTCCTGGCCGGGGAACATCCGGGAGCTTCAGAACAGCATCGCGCGTGCGTACTATGTCAGCAGCTCCTCGATTCTGACCGCTGAGGATCTCGCTTTTTCGCTGGATCACCCGGATACCATTTCACAGCAGCTCCATGAGCCCAATGATTCCGGAAGCGGCGCCATCATGGCCGCGCTGACCATCTGCAGCGGAGATGTGCAGGCCGCCGCAGAACGGCTGGGCATCAGCCGCGCGACCCTGTATCGCCGCATGAAAAAGTTGGACATCAATACCAAGTCCCTCAAAAACAGCAGTCATCATGACGGCTGAATACAAGAGACAGCTCTGCTTGCTGCAGGCTGTCTCTTGTCTCATTCTTGAGAATTTGAGACGAAAAACCGCTCCCGGATTAAAATATTCTCATATAATTCTCAATTCGACATGTTAAAGTTTTACCGAATTGTCAAATTGTATAGTTTTTTTGCTTCGGAATGGCAAAACGGTAGAAATCACTTCAAAAATTAAAAAAGAACTTGAGATTTTGCAGAGAAAAGCCTACAATATTCACAGGGAACAGGCGAAAGTCTGCAGAAAGAGAATGCACACGCATTCTCACATTACAAGATAGGAGGTTCGACATGTCAATCAACAAAGAACAGATGAAAGACATCTATACCCGCATGTGCCGCATCCGTGCTTTCGAGTCAGCGGCCGCCAGGCTGTTTGCCGAGGGCAAAATTTACGGCTTCGCTCACCTGTATCTGGGTGAGGAGGCGATCGCTCCGGCCGTGTGCGAGTGCCTGCGGGATGATGACTACATCACCAGTACCCACCGTGGCCACGGCCACATCATCGCCAAGGACGGCGATCTGAACCTGATGATGGCAGAACTCTTCGGCCGCTACACCGGTTACTGCAAGGGCAAGGGCGGCTCCATGCACATTGCGGACCGTACCAAGGGCATCCTGGGTGCAAACGGCATCGTCGGTGCCGGTCAAAACATCGCTGTGGGCGCCGGCCTGTCTGCGAAGATTCGCGGCACCGATCAGGTTTGCGTCTGCTTCTTCGGCGACGGCTCCACCAACCAGGGCACCTTCCATGAATCCCTGAACATGGCTTCCATCTGGAAGCTCCCCATCGTCTTCGTCTGCGAGAACAACCACTACGGCATTTCCATGAGCCAGGATCGTCACCAGGCCATCAAGGACATCGCCGATCGCGGCGCTGCCTACAATATTCCCGGCGTTGCCGTCGACGGCAACGATCCCATCGCGGTCTATGAGGCGGCGGAAGAAGCTGTCGCCAGAGCCAGAGCCGGTAAGGGCCCCACGCTCATCGAGTGCAAGACCTATCGTCAGCATGGCCATTTTGAGGGCGACCCCGCCACCTATAAGCCCAAAGAAGAGCAGGCTGCCTGGATGGCCAAGGATCCGATGCCTCGCTTTGAGAAGTACCTGGAAGAGAACGGCGTCATGAACGCGGACGAGATCAAGGCCGTGAAGGATGCCGTCGACAAGCAGATCGACGATGCCATCGCCTTTGCAGATGCCCAGCCTTTCGCGCCTGTGGAGTCTACCGTCGAGGATGTTTATTCGGATATTAAAGCGGAGGTGCGTGAGAGATGAGTAAGATGACTTACGGAGAAGCGATCCGCGAGGCTATGAGCATCCGGATGCGCGAGGATCCTACCGTTATTCTGTTCGGCGAAGACGTCGGCGCCTTTGGCGGCTGCTTTGGCGTCAGCGCCGGCATGCTGGACGAGTTCGGCCCCGAACGCGTCCGTGACACCCCGATCTCCGAGGGTGCCATCATCGGCGCCGCTGTCGGCAGCGCCGCCACCGGCTGCCGTCCCATCGCGGAGCTGATGTTCAACGACTTTTTGACGGTCGGCATGGATCAGCTGGTCAACCAGGCTGCCAAGATGCGTTACATGTTCGGCGGCAAGATTTCTCTTCCCATGGTCGTGCGTCTGCCCGCGGGCGCAGGCACCGGCGGCGCCGCCCAGCACTGCCAGAGCCTTGAGGCCTGGCTTACCCACGTCCCCGGCCTGAAGGTCGTCTACCCCAGCAACGCGCAGGATGCCCTGGGCCTGATGCTCACGTCCATCGACGACGACAACCCCGTCATGTTCTTCGAGAACAAGACCCTCTACGCCACCAAGGGCGAAGTAACCAGCCTGGATCCCATTCCTCTGGGCAAGGGCCGCATCGCTCTGGAAGGCGAGGATGTTACCATCATCACCTACGGCCGCCAGGTCTACACCGCCCTCGACGCCGCCAAGACGCTGGCTGCGGACGGCATCAAGGCCGAGGTCATTGACATCCGCACCCTGTTCCCGCTGGACAAGGATCTCATCCGCCAGAGTCTGGAGAAGACCAACAAGGCCATCATCGTCACCGAGGAGACCAAGCGCGGCGGCTACGGCGGCGAGATCAGCGCCATCATCGCCGAGGAGATGTTCGATCTGCTGGATGCCCCCGTTGCCAGAATCGGCTCCCTTGACACCCCTGTCCCCTTCGCTCCCAACCTTGAGCAGTACTATATGCCCAACGATACGGACATCGTGGTAGCTGCGAAGAAGATGTTCTAAACCTTTCCTACTCCGGAGGCCTCCGGAGCGGGACAATCAACTGTGCTGCGGCCCAAAGGCCGCAGCACAGCTTGTAAAGAGCGTATAAACACAAGCGAGGAGGAATGATCATGGCGTCCATAGGTATCATCGCAAATCCCCAGTCCGGCAAGGATATTCGGAGACTTGTGTCCTATGCCACCACCATCGACAACAACGAAAAAGTCAACATCTGCAAGCGCATCTCGCTGGCGGCCTACGGGCTCGGCATCGACAAGATCGTCTTCATGCCGGACACCTTCACCATGGGCTACAGCGTCCAGTACCAGCTTGAGGATGACAAAATGCCCTGCTGCGAGATCGAAGTGCTCGACTTTCCCTTTGACGCCTCCATGATCGACACCATTGAGTCCGCCCGGCTCATGGAAGAGCGCGGCATCGGCTGCGTGGTGGTTCTCGGCGGCGACGGCACCTCCCGCGCTGCTGCAAAGTCTCTGAAGCGGACGCCGATGCTGTCCATCTCCACCGGCACCAACAACGTCTATCCGCAGATGATGGAAGGCACTGTGGCCGGTATGGCCGCAGCCGCAGTCGCCATTATGGACGACCCCTACAGCGTCTGCATCCACGACAAGCGGATTCAGGTCTTTGTCAACGGCGAATACCGGGACATGGCTCTTATCGACGCGGTCATATCCGACGATGAGTTCGCCGGCGCCAAGGCGATCTGGGATCCGAAAAAGATGAAGCATATCATCGTCTCCCGCTGCCACCCGGCCTCCATCGGCTTCTCCGCCGTGCCAGGGGCCTACCGCATCGTGGAGGACAGCGACCCCTTCGGCTACGCCATTGCCCTGGGCGAGGATGGCATCCCCGTGAAGGCGCCCATCGCAGCCGGCATCCTCACGCCCATGTATATCAGGGACAAGCAGCAGCTGGCCTTGGGCGAAAAGTATACCATAGTCGCGGAAAAGCCCTGCATGATCGCCCTTGACGGCGAGCGCGAGGTCAAGCTCTTTGCCGGGGATCGGGCGGACTTCATCATCACCGACGACGGCCCCTGGCGCGTTCTGCCGCGCAAGGCGCTGTCCAGGGCGCAGGAATTGGGAATGTTCAGAGCGTAAGCTTTTTCCATACAAAAGAACGTAAAGACGATACAAGGAGGAATACCATGGCGAAAGAAATCGTAATGCCCAAGCTGGGTCTCACCATGACGGAGGGCACCGTCAGCAAATGGTTGAAGAAGGTGGGAGACGAGGTCAAGGAAGGCGAGCCGCTCTTCGAGGTGGAGACCGACAAGCTCACCAACACCATCGAATCTTCTGCTTCCGGCGTGCTGCGTCACATCTTCGTGGAGGAGGGCACCACCGTCCCCCTGTTCGGCAAGCTTGCCATCGTCGCCGCAGCAGACGAGGATATCAGCGCGCTTCTGGGCGGAGCCGCCCCCGCGGCTGCTGCCGCGCCGGAGGCTGCAGCAGCGTCGGCGCCTGCCGCACCGGCCAGAGCAGCCGGCGAGCGGATCATCGCCGCCCCCGCCGCCAAGAAGCTGGCCAAGGAGTTGGGCATTGATCTGGCACTTGTCACCGGCACCGGCCCCAACGGCCGCATCACCCTGGACGATGTGAAGAACTACAAGCCCGCTCCCGCCGCGCCGGTCGTGGAGGAAGCACCGAAGACCAAGGCCTCCCCTCTCGCCGCGGCTGTCGCGAAGGATCTGGGCATTGATCTGGAGAAGATCGGAACGAAGGATCGCGTCCTTGCGGAAGACATCCTCCACTATCTGGAGAGCACCCGCGAGAAGGCCGCCGAGGAAGCCCCGCGGGAGGAAGTCGTCCCGATGAACGGCATGCGCAAGGCCATCGCCCGGAACATGCTGAATTCCCACATGACCAGCCCCACCGTCACGGCCAACCTGTCCGTGGATATGAGCGCCATGAAGGGCTACCGTGAGCAACTCAAGGCGAAGGAGATCAAGGTCAGCTACACCGACCTGCTGGTGAAGTTCATCGCCAAGGCGCTGACGGAGTTCCCGCTGCTGAACTGCTCGGTGGAGGACAACAAGATCATCTACAAGCACTATGTGAACATGGGCGTCGCGGTCGCGCTGGACAACGGTCTGGTTGTCCCGAACGTGACCGATGCGGACAAGAAGAGCCTCACCGAGATCTCCAAGGAGATCAAAGAGCTGGCAAAGCTCGCCCGCGAGGGCGGTCTGCCCATGGAGAAGCTCCAGGGCGGCACCTTCACCATCACGAACCTGGGCATGTACGGGGTCGAGAGCTTTACGCCGATCATCAACCAGCCCGAAGTCGCCATTCTCGGTGTCACCACCATGGAGGATCGCGCGGTCGTCCGCAACGGTGAGATCGTCATCCGCCCGATGATGACCCTCAGCCTGACCTTTGACCACCGCGTAGTGGACGGTTCCGTGGCCGCGGAATTCCTGCAGAGAGTCAAAGCCCTGCTGGAGAACCCCGCGCTGATGCTTGCGTAAGGGAGGAAAAGGATTATGGCGAAAGAAGTCGTAATGCCCAAATTGGGCTTGACCATGACGGAGGGCACCGTCAGCAAATGGCTGAAGAAGCTGGGAGACCAGGTCAAGGAGGGCGAGCCGCTCTTCGACGTGGAGACCGACAAGCTCACCAACACCATCGAGGCCTCCGCTTCCGGCGTGCTGCGCCACATTTTCGTGGAAGAGGGCACGACCGTGCCTCTCTTCGGCAAGCTGGCCATCATCGCCGCAGCGGATGAGGATATCAGCGCTCTGATCGGCCCCGCTCCTGCCGCCGCTGCCCCTGCGGCTGCACCCGCTGCTGCCCCGGCCGGAGAAGCCAACAGCGTTCTGGTCATCGGCGGCGGCCCCGGCGGCTATGTCGCCGCCATTCGCGCCGCCCAGCTGGGCGCCAAGGTCACCATCGTCGAGCGGGATTCCTTCGGCGGCACCTGCCTCAACCGCGGCTGCATGCCCACCAAGGCGATGCTCCACACCTCCGAGATCTATGAGGCCGCCACCGGGAGCGCCGGCATCGGCATTATCGGCAAGGATGTAGCGGTAGACTGGGAGAAGGTCCAGGGCTTCCGCGCCGGCGTGGTGGAGAAGCTCACCTCCGGCGTCAAGGCGCTGCTGCGGCTCAACAAGGTCACCTCCGTCACGGGCGAGGCCGTCTTCACCGGCCCCAAGACCGTCAAGGTCGGGGACAAGGAGCTCAGCGCAGAGAAGATCATCATCTGCTCCGGCTCCTACCCCATTATTCCGGGCATTCCCGGTCTGAAGGAGAGCAAGGCCGCGATCGACTCCACCGCCTGCCTGTCTCTGGATCACATTCCGGAGAGTCTGGTCGTCATCGGCGGCGGCGTCATCGGTCTGGAATTGGGCAGCGTTTACCGCCGCTTCGGTTCCAAGGTCACCGTAGTTGAGATGCAGCCGCGTGTACTGCCCCTGATGGACGGCGAGCTGACCATGCTGGCCGAAGCCAAGCTCCGCGGCGAGGGTCTGGAGATCCTCACCTCCACCTCTGTTGTTGCGGTCGAGGATACCGACAAGGGCGCAAAGGTCAAGGTCAAGGGCCCCGACGGCGAGAAGTTCCTGGATGCCGAAAAGATCCTGGTTGCTGTCGGCCGCGGCCCCAACACCGCCGGGCTCGGCCTGGACAAGGCCGGCGTCGAGGTCAAGGGCGGCTTTATCCAGACCAACGAGAAGCAGGAGACCAATGTCCCCGGCATCTACGCCGTGGGCGACTGCACCGGCAAGCTGATGCTGGCCCATGCGGCCATGGCCATGGGTGAAGTGGCAGCGGAAAACGCCATGGGCGGCGATCGCATCTTCAAGCCGGAGATGAGCCCCTCCTGCGCCTATGTCGGCCCGGAATTTGCCGGCGTCGGCTACACCGAGGAGAGAGCCAAGGAGCTCGGCATTGCGTACAAGGTCGGCAAGTTCCCCACCAGCGGCAGCGGCCGCAGCCTGGTGGCCGGTCATACGGACGGCATGATCAAGATCCTGGCAGGCGAGAAGTACGGGGAGATCCTGGGTGTCCATATCCTGGCTCCCAGCGCCACGGAGCTGATCGAAGAAGCAGCCCTCGCCATCAAGCTGGAATGCACCGTCAAGGAATTCGTGGAGACCATCCACTGCCATCCGACCGTTGCCGAGTCTGTGCGCGAGGCGGCGCTGAACATCGACAAGAAGGCCATTCATATTCCCAATAAATAAGGAGGTATCGCATCATGTTGGTTGCAGCTTTCATTTTTCTCGCCCCCGGAGCTGACCCGGCCATCCACCGCAAGACCGTCGAGACGCCGGGCGTGGCGCTCACGGCCATCGGCGTGGAGACCATCGACCAGGCGGTGGCAGTCGCCAAGGAGATGGCGGATGCCGGATGCGGCGCCATCGAGCTCTGCGGCGGCTTTGGCATCCAGGGTACGGCTCTGATCGACAAGGCGGTTGCGGGCAAGGCTCGCATAGGTGCGGTTCGTTTCGACCTGCACCCCGGTCTTGACAACAAGAGCGGCGACGAGATTTTCCTGTAAACAGACATTGAAAAACGCAGGGGGCTTCCGTGTTTTCGGAAGCTCCCTGCTGCAAGAAAGGAGATATCGGCATGGATGAGATCCGCGACAAGAACGCCGAGGGCGAGATTCTCGACATTTATACGCCGCAGCACCAGCGCACCGGGCGCAGCGTCCGGCGGGGCGAGCCCCTCGAAGGGGACGATCGCCTGTTGGTCGCCCATGTTTGCGTTCTCAACGGGAAAAACGAGATGCTCTGTCAGCTGCGCTCCCCCGCCAAAGGCCACTACGGAGGCCGCTGGGATCTGACCGCCGGCGGATTTGTCCTGAGCGGTGAGGATGCCGGCACCTCCGCTCTGCGGGAGCTGGAGGAGGAAATGGGCCTTGTGCTGAAGCCAGAAGCTTTGCGCTTTGTGTTTACAGAGCCCTTCTCTTATGTGCTGGACGACTATTTTCTCGCCAGGGCCGAGGCAGATCCCGCGGCGCTTACCCTGCAGGAGGAGGAAGTCGCCGACGCGCGCTGGTTCACGCTGGAGGAAGTCACAGCCATGATCGCAGACGGCCGCTTCGTGGATTATCCCCTCGAGGGGATCCGCCGCGTCTTCCGGCTCGCCGCGGAGCAGTAGAAGGGGTTGGAGCAACATGCTGATTCTGGTTTGCAATGTGGGCAGCACGTCCCTGAAATACAAGCTCTTCGACATGCCTTCCCCTGCCATACTCGTCGAAGCAAAGATTGAGCGTGTCGGCCGCAGCGACGCGATCTTTTCGTACCGGAACAATCAAAACGGCTTTTCGGAAAAGCTGGAAGCCCTCTCCGTTCCGGGCTATGCGGACGGGATCAAGCTCTTTTTGCGCTATCTCCTGGACAAGAAGTCCGGCGCGCTTTCCAGCATGGACGAGCTGGAGGCGGTCGGCTTCAAGACCGTGCTGGCGAAGGGCTACTACGGCGTACACGAGCTGACGGACGAAGTCCTCGCCGCCATGGAAGCGTATGCCATCGTGGCGCCGGCGCACAACCCTCCCTATATTGAGGCGATCCGCGTGTTCCGTTCCCTGCTCCCGAACAAGCTGATGGTCGGCTGTTTTGAAACCGCGTTTCACACGACCATTCCGTTGTCACGGCGGATCTACGCCCTGCCTTATGAGTGGTATGAACAATACGGCATCTGTCGGCTGGGCTACCACGGCGCCTCTCACAGCTATATAGCCCGCCAGATCCGCGCCCGGGCGGGAGAGCACTTTCGGCTGATCTCCTGTCACCTGGGCGGCAGCGGATCGATCTGCGCCATAGAAGACGGAAAGTCTGTGGACACCTCCTTCGGCTTCTCTCTGCAGACCGGGATTCCCCACGCCAACCGAGCCGGAGACCTGGACGCCGAAGTGATTCCCTTCCTGCTGTCGCAGGGGCTGACCATGGACGAAATACTGGAGGGGATCGACAAGAAGGGCGGGCTTCTGGGTATTTCCGGCATCAGCAACGATCTGCGCGACATTCAATCTGCCGCAGAGAAGGGCAGCGAGCGGGCCGAACTTGCTATTGAAGCCTTCTGTGATTCCGTGGTAAAATTCATTGGCGCGTTTTACGCCGAGCTTGGCGGCTTGGATTATCTGGTGTTCACCGGCGGTATCGGGGAAAACGCAGCACTTATCCGGGAGAAGATCTGTTCACGCCTTTCCTGTCTCGGCGTGAAGTTCGACAGTGGCGCCAACCTTGCGCTTCACGGAGAGGGCGTGATCTCGGCGCCCGAGTCGACCGCTGTGGTTCTGGTGCTTCCGACCAACGAAGAAGTCGGCATCGCCCAGACCATCCAGGAAAAGGTTTTGGCGGGAGAATTGCGGCCACAAGCAGCGTCGGCTGCCGCGGTCTGATCAGGAGGCGAAAAAGCATGTGGAAAAGATATCTTGTTGAACTTGGCTATGGAGCCGATCTGCATGGGATGGACGTCATGGAGGCGGCCACCCGCGCGGTCAAGGACGCCGTGTCCCACTGCTGCATGTGCGGCCTGGTTGAGACGCTGGGGGTCAAGGATCTCAGATCCGAGATCCGCGTCAGTATGAAGATTGGCGCGCCGGATCCCGCCGGGATTGACCCGGAGCGGCTGAAGAGACTATTGATTACGGACAATGTGGACGTGGAGGTCGTACAGGGCGGCATGACGCTCAACGGGATCCACCGGGATGAATTTGGAGAAGGGGATCAGATCATGGTCGTGGTCGCCGGACTGACCGTGTATGTGAAGGTCTGAGGGACTGCCCGGAAGCCCTGGAGCGGAAAGCAGACAGAGAGGAGGCCAAACGTATATGGATTCGCTGATTCAGGTCACCCTTGTGGCAAACGCAGGCCTCCTGCTGCGGTATCAGGACACCTCTATTCTGCTTGACGCGCTCTTTTCCGGCGAGTCGTGCTCCTTTTGCGAAGCGTCTCCTGCCACAAGGGAGAGGCTTCTGCGCGGCGATCCCCCTTTTGATTGCGTGGATTACGTGCTCTTTACCCATCTGCACGAAGACCATTTCTCTGAGGCGCTGACCCGGGAATTCTTGCTCAGTCACAGGGTAAAGGGACTGGTGCTCCCCTACTCGGAGCGCTTGGAGCAAAGGGGCTTCTTTGATTTTGTGCAGGAAAGCGGAACACCCTGCCATGTTTTGACCGGGGACAGCTGCAAGGCTGAATTTCGTCTTTCCGACACTATCCGGATCTCCGCGCTCCGTACCTTGCATCTGGATGAAAAGTACCATGGTGTTCTGCACTTTTGCTATCTGATTTCCTGCGGGGAGAAAAAGCTGCTGTTCACATCGGATGTTGACTATACCCGGGAGCAGCTTTCTTTTCTCGGAACCGACACTCTGCGAGCCGCTTTCGTAAACCCCCTGTTTTTCAGCGACCTTCAGCGCAGACGCTTTTTTCATGGCCGGCTGCCGGCGGAAACGATCGTCGTGTATCATCTTCCCTTCTCTGAGAAAAAAGCGGGGCCGCTTCAGCGGATGTTCTCCCGCAGCCTCCAGGTCTGGCCGGAAAACGGCCCGACTGTGATCGTCCTCGAAGGGCAGCTTGAAACGATAGAGCTGTAATACTAACACCTAATAGAAATCTTTGATTCTTTCCGGTCAGAATTGCGCCATGCTTCGTTGCTTCCCTTGACCATATATCTCCATTATGCTCTGCGGGAAGCTTTCTATCAGGTATTAGTATAAAGAGCAGATCCGGCTATTTGAGCCGGATCTGTGCCGCGCAAGGCGTGTTTCGGCGCAAAGCGCGGAGCGCAGCTCGCGCGCATATGCAGCATTCGACCCTCCGTGTGACCGGCACGGAGGGTCTTGTAGGGAGAGCGCGCTTCGGCTGTCTTTCGTGTCGGAGAGGTGAACCGGACACGGCGGATCGAGGGAAATCCAGCAGCCGATCAAGCATCTGATCTGGAGGAAGAATACCATATTATTATTGCCAGCGGAAGCCCCCCTGGGGGATGAAATTTGTATGCAGCGCAACGTCCCTCTGTGCGTCACATCTGTGACGCACAGAGGGACGTTATCCTCAATCCTCTGGGCAGCGTTTTTTCATTTTCTCATGGAATGATCATAGCGTTTTCAGTTCGGCTTTGATTTTTCCTGCCTCCAGCGACAAAAGCGCATAGCTTGGATGGGCCACGCGGCCGATCGTCCCCGGGTTGAGCAGCAGTATGTTCCCCTGTTTTTCGCAGTACGGATGGTGGGTATGCCCAAAGAGCGCAACCGAAGCCCCGGCCTCCCGGGCGGCTGCCAGCAGCGTGTCCAGGCCGGGCTCATACTTGACCTGGAAGAGATGGCCATGGCTGAGAAAAAAACGGATTCCGCCGATCGCGCAGATCAGCATACTGCTCAGCGAGGAGCGCAGGTCGCAGTTGCCCCGCACCGCGTAAAACGGCAGGGTCGGAAAGCGCTCCTTTACCGCCGCAAGATCCCGCTCCCCATCGCCGAGGAACAGGAACATGGCCGGCTTTTCCCGCTCAATCGCCTTGATCATATGCGCGGCGCAGCCGTGAGAATCTGAAAACACACAGAGCTTCATATCATTCAAAACGCGGAGCCGCCGGCTGTCGGCGGCTCCGAATGGTCCTTACATTTGTCAGATGGTGGTTTCGCTGTTTGCCAGATCCCCCAGCAGCTTCTCGCGCACCACGCCCACGCGGGTCTCCCGCACCTTCTGGCGCAGGGGCAGCACGCTGCGCGGAGAGACGGACAGCTCGTCCAGCCCGATGGAAAGGAAGAGCTCCGTCAGCTCCAGATCCGCGCCCAGCTCGCCGCAGATGCCGCACCAGATGCCGGCCTTGTGAGCATTGTCGCAGGCCATCTTGATGAGCCGCAGCACGGCGGGGTGATGAGCGTCGAAGAAGCGGCCGAGATCGTTGTTCTGCCGGTCGCAGGCCAGGGTGTACTGGGTCAGATCGTTGGTGCCAATGGAGAAGAAGTCCACCTCTTTGGCAAGCCGATCGCTGATCATGGCGGCGGCGGGGGTCTCGATCATGATGCCCACGTCCACCTCGTCGGAGAAGGGAATGCCCTCCTTGGTCAGCTCCGCCTTCACCTGCTCGCACATCTTCTTGGCCTCCCGCACTTCCCACACGGAGGCGACCATGGGGAACATGATGGAGAGGCGACCGTAGGCGGAGGCGCGGTACAGCGCGCGCAGCTGGGTGCGGAAAATCTCCGGCCGGTTCAGGCAGATGCGCAGCGCCCGGTTGCCCAGGGCGGGGTTCTCCTCGTGGGGCAGGTTGAAGTAGCCGATCATCTTATCCGCGCCGATGTCCAGCGTGCGGATGACGACCTCCTTGCCGCCCATGTCGGAGAGCACCTTCTTATAGGCCTCGAACTGGTACTCCTCGGTGGGGTAATCGTCGCAGTTGAGATACAAAAACTCGCTGCGGAAGAGGCCGATCCCGCCGCCGTCGTTCTCCAGTACCGCGTGCACGTCATCGGGGTTGCCGATGTTGCAGTAGACCCGCATGTTCTGCCCGTCCAGCGTGACGTTGGGCTGGCCCTTCAGCTGGTTGAGCAGCTCCTGGCGCTTGAGGATCTCCGCCCGCTTTTTCATGAGGCGCGCCCGGGTGTCCTCATCCGCGTCCAGCACCACAGTGCCGGTGCCGCCGTCCACGATGACCTCCCGCCCGGCGTAGTCTTCCTTCAGCTGCTCGCCCACGCCGATGATGGCGGGGATGCCCATGGTGCGGGCCAGAATGGCGGTATGGCTGGAGCCGGAGCCGCCGGAGGTGACAAAGCCCAGGATCTTGGACTTGTCCAGCTGCACCGTCTCGCTGGGCGCCAAATCGTCGGAGGCCAGGATCACGGGCACCTCGGAGTCGATACCACCCTGCACCACGCCCATGAGGATACCCACGATGCGGCCGGAGATGTCCTTCACGTCAGCGGCGCGAGCCTTGAAATAATCGTCCTCCATGGCGGCAAATGCGTCCGCCTGCATGGCGCCGGCGTCGGTGACGGCGGCCTCGGCGTTGAGCCCCTGCTCCTTGATGAAGCCCTCGATGGCCTCCTCATAGTCCAGATCCTCGCACATCATCTGGTGGGTCTCGAAGAGCATGGCGGCCTCGTCGCCGGCCTCGGCTCTGGCCTTCTCGGCCAGCACGCCCAGCTGCTCGATGGCCTTGGCCTGGGCCTCCTTGAAGCGTGCAAATTCCGCCTCCCGATCCTCTACCTCATAGCGTTTGAGGGTACCCTTGGCTCTCTGATAAAAATACAGGGGGCCGGCGGCAACGCCGGTGGAAACGCCCTTTCCCTGAATGGTGATCATAAGACAATTCTCCTTTTCATGATGAATAGAAAAATACGGCTGTCTCGGGGCAGCCGTATTTTTCTGTGTCTTTTTACAGGTTGGCCTTGAAGAAATTCTCCAGCGCAGTGGCGACGGCTTCCTCATTGCCGCCCTCGACCTCGATCTTGACGGTGTCGCCCTGCTTGATGCCCATCTGCATGAGCGCCATCAGCTTGAGCGCGTTGACCTTCTTCTCTCCCTTGGTGATGGTGACGGCGGAGCCGGCAAAGTTCTTGATCTCCTTGACCAGCAGGCCGGCGGGACGGGCGTGGATGCCCACAGGATCGGTGATGGTGTACTCAAAAGTCTTCATAATGATCTCCTCCGTTTATGTATTGGTGTTGTGGATTACTTCAAGCCGCACTCGACGCCTTCCAGGTCGTCGGAGTTGGTGAGCAGCATGACGACGGTGTCGTTATAGCCGGCCTTGGCAATGGCGGCCCGATCAAAGCCCAGCAGCTTCTGTCCGGCCTTGACCTCCGCGCCTTCCTCAACGAAAGCGGTAAAGCCCTCGCCCTGCATATTGACAGTGTTGACGCCGATGTGGATCAGCACCTCCATGCCGTCCTTCTCCAGGGTGATGGCATGCTTGGTGTCAAAGACAGAGGTCACGGTGCCGTCAAAAGGCGCCACGACGATCCCGTCCTCGGGGGTGACGCCGATGCCGTCGCCCAGAATGCCGGCGGCAAAGGTCTCGTCTGGGATCTGCTCCCGGGCAACGACCGTGCCCTTACAGGGCTGCAGCAGCTCGCCGGCGGCGCACCGCACCACGGAGGGCATGGGCTCGGCAGGAGTCTCCTCCACAGGCGCCTCAGCAGGAGCGGTCTCCTTCTTGGCGGGGGCGTCCTCTTTCCAGATGAACCAGGTGATGGCAAAGGCCACGCCAGCCGCAATGAGCAGTTCGACCAGATACATGGGGACATTGTTGACAGCGGGGATGCCGGGGATACCGGTGACGCCGTAGGTGGTAGCGCCGAAGGCCTTGGTCGCGTCGCCGGCGGCGTGCATCCAGGAGGCGAAGAGAGAACCGGCCGCGCCGCCGATCATGCCGGCCACGAAGGGCTTCATGAAGCGGAAGTTGATACCGAAGATGGCGGGCTCGGTAATGCCCAGGGAAGCGGAAAGAGAGGAGGGCAGAGCAACGGACTTGGTCTTCTGATTATGCACTTTGAGGGCAACAGCCAAGCAGGCGCCGAACTGGGCGAAGTTGGCCGCGGAGGCGATGGGCATCCAGGAGTTGACCCCGGTGGCAGAGATCATGCCCGCCTCGATGACATTGTACATGTGGTGCAGACCCATGACGACGGTAAGCGGGTAGATTGCGCCCATGATGGCTGCGCCCACGCCATAGCCGACCTTAATCAGCCACTGCGCGCCGGCCAGGACCCAGTTTTCAAACACGGAGAACACGGGTCCAATGACGGTGAAGGTGACGATGGCGGTGACGAGCACGGTGGTCAGCGGGGTGACGAAGAGGTCGATCATCTCGGGGACGATCTTGTGCAGCTTCTTTTCGATGAAGCACATGAACAGGACGGCCAGGATGACAGGAATGACGTGGCCCTGATAGCCGGACTGGGCGATGCCGAAGTCTCCGAACAGGCTCCACTTTTGGATCTCAATTCCGTTTTCGCCAACTTTGTGTGTGGCGTTGATGTTCTCCCAAACCTTGTCGGAGAGACTATAGCCTTCCATCTCGCCGGGATTCTTTTCCGACGGGCGCTGGAAGGTGGGCATATTGTTCAGCAGGGAGGGAGAGATCAGGCCGTCCGCCTCGGTTCCGTCGAAGGTATCCAGGGTGAGTAGATACGCTTCCACGTCGCCGTCACAGAGCAGCAGCTTCTCCTCATCGGTGAGCTCAGCGGCATTGATTCCATCCCGAACATATTCGATTGGGATCGGCTCATTGTATTTCAGCGCCACTTCCTTCACGTTGCCGGCATTCCACGCGTTAAGCAGGGCGGGATGAACCAGCATCAGGCCGATGACGGCGCCGAGGAAGATGTTGCCGCCGAAGACGCGGGCGGCGGAGATGGCAACCAGCACCGGCAGCAGCGCGAATGCGGTATTGGCAACCAGATCCAGGAAGCCGAACCAGCCGGTCTTTTCAAAGCCATCCACGAACTTAGGAATCGCTTCCACAAGACCCATCATCAGACCGGAGGCCACGATGGCGGGCAGGATGGGCACGAACACATCGCCCGGGGTTTTCAGGATCTTCTTCCAGAGGGGCATGCGGGAGGCCGCTGCCGCCTTCACGTCCGCCTTGGTGGCGGCGGTGAGCCCGGTAACGGCAAGAAACTCGTCATAGACCTTGTTGACGGTGCCGGTGCCGATGATGAGCTGAAGCTGGCCGTTGGAATCGAAGAGGCCTTTCACGCCCTCCACTTCCTCCAGAGCCTTGGTGTCGATCTTGCTGTTGTCCGCGATCACGAGACGCAGACGGGTGGCACAGTGTGCCGCGCTGATGATGTTATCCTTTCCGCCCAGATGGGAAAAAATCTCCTCAGCGCACTTGCGGTAGTCAAGTGCCATATCCTTTCTCCTTTTCCAAGCAGCGGCCGCCCGCTTGAGCGACCGCTGAAATCTTTATTATCTTACAATAAAAGCAGTGCAAAGTAAAGAAAACGAAAAATTCTTGAAGTAAAATTTCAGCCTTCGTTTTTGTGACTTTCCACCAAACCCAGCTCCCGGAAGGCCCAGGCCAGGCCATCCTCGTCCACAGACGGGCAGACCAGATCGCTGCGTTTTTTCAGCTTCGGACTGCCGTTTGCCATGCAGACGCCGATGCCGACGGTCTCGATCATCTCCAGGTCGTTCATGCTGTCCCCCACGCCGACGGTATCCGAAAGGGGCATGTCCAGCGCCCTGCAGACCTGCCGGATGCCGCTGCCCTTGTCGAATTTGCGGTTGACAAGCTCGCCGTTGAGGCAGTTTGCCCCGGCAAGATCCTGCACCAGGAAGTAAAACTCCCCTTCCAGCTCCCGGATCGCTCCGGCCAGCTGCTCGGCCCTGGCGCACATGAAGACCACCTTGTAGATCGGTCTGCCGTCATACTCCGCCATAGGCCGGATGCCAAGATCCTTCTCCAGCGCCTCACGCCAGCGCAGAAGCTCGCTGTTGCCGCCGGAGCACTGCTGCAAGAACTCGCCCATCCCGGGATCGCAGTAGCTGGCGTCTCTGGCCTCGATGGTGCGCAGCACGCCCCCCTCTGCAAAGAGCCGCAGAGCGCGCTCCTTCTGCTCCTCTGTCATGGGGCAGTCGAACAGGACCTGATCGTCCATGAACACATAGCCGCCGCCGCTGGCCACCGCGCCGTCAAAGCCGTAGGCAAGCAGGGGGCGGAGCATGTCGTAATTCCGGCCGGTGCAGAGGAACACCTTGTGCCCCTGCGCCTGGGCGGCGCGGATGGCGTCCAGGGCGCTCTGGGGCGGGACGTTGCTGCCCGGTGCGGTCAGCGTACCGTCGATATCCAGAAAGATCAGCTTTTTGTTCACTTTTTCTCCTCTCCAAAATCGCATATGAGCCATTTGAAGGCTCCGGGCAGCAGCTCCACGGCAAACTTGTCCGCTTTTTCGCCGGTCAGCAGATCATGGAAAGAGCCCATCTCGTCTACCCATATCCGCTTCTCCGTCTCGGAAAAATTAAAGAGCGCCACCAGCTTTTCGCCCTGATGATAGCGGCCGATGCCCAGCACGCCGTCGTTTCCGGTGTTCACGATCCAGACGTCCGCCGCGCCGTCAAAGACCCGGTGGGAGGCGCGCAGGCTCTCCAGCTGCCGGATGCCGGCAAAGAGCTTCCCCTCCGGCGTCTCCGGGTCGTGCCGCAGCTCGGCGGCCTTCCAGTTCATGTCGCCCCGGTGGAGGTAGCGGCTGTCGGCGGCCTTCAGGGGATCGTCATGGTAGCTGTAATCGTTCTCCTGGCCGATCTCGTCCCCGCTGTAGAGCACCGGGATGCCGGAGAGGGTGAACATGTAGGCGTGCAGCATCAGATCCAGCCGCAGCGCCCAATCGAGCATGGCGCCGTTCCCCTCTTTCCGGGCGGTCTCCACGCCGCAGAGAGAGGCCGTAGTGCCGCAGAGGCGGGCGTCCCCCAGGCGGGGATCGTCGTTATAGAGCTCTCCCCTGGCAGGGCTGCCGGGCCACTTGCCGGTCAGATAGTCGTTGAGGAACTTTTTGTGCGGCACTTCTCCCATGCCGAACCAGCCCAGGAAACCGTAATCCAAGCCCCAGCCGATGTCGTCATGGCAGCGCAGATAGTTCAGAAAGCCGTATTCCTTCGGCAGCGCGAACACCTGTCCCAGCTGGTGCCGCAGCAGGCGCACATCCTTTGTGGCCACCGTGTGCCAGGTGCTGGCCATGGTAGTCACATTGTACAAAAGATGGCACTCCGGTTTGTCTACCGTGCCGAAATAAGGCACCACCTTGCTGGGCTCCATCACCACCTCGCCCAGCAGCAGCGTTCCGGGGCAGACGATCTCGCAGGCCAGGCGCATGAGGCGCACCAGGCTATGTACCTGGGGCAGGTTGCGGCAGCTGGTGCCCAGCTCCTTCCAGATATAGGGCACCGCGTCCAGGCGGATGATGTCCACGCCCTGATTGCAGAGAAAGAGCATATTCTCCGTCATGTCGTTAAAGACCGCCGGATTAGCGTAGTTCAGATCCCACTGGTAGGGGTAGAAGGTGGTCATGACCACCTTGCGCGCCTCCTGGTTCCAGGTGGAGTTCCCCGGCGCGGTGGTGGGAAACACCTGGGGCACCGTCTTCTCATAACGAATGGGGATCTCCCAGTCGTCAAACATGAAGTAGCGCTCCTGATACGCCCGCTCCCCGGCGCGTGCTCTCCGCGCCCAGGCGTGATCCTCGCTGGTGTGGTTCATCACAAAGTCCAGGCAAACGGAGATGCCGCGCCCATGGCAGTCCTCCGCCAGGGCGGCCAGATCCGCCATTGTTCCCAGCTCCGGCTGCACCTTGCGGAAATCCGAGACGGCATAGCCGCCGTCGCTGCGCCCCTCGGGGCTTTCCAGCAGGGGCATCAGATGCAGGTAGTTGACCCCGCATTCTTCGATATAGTCCAGCTTTTCCCGAACGCCTTGCAGCGTTCCGGCGAAGGCCTTGACATACATCAGCATGCCCACAAGGTCATGTCCCTTGTACCAGCCGCTGTTGCGCTCCCGTTCCGCGTCCAGAGCCTTCAAACTCTCGCTGCGCGCATCATACATGCGCCGCAGCATTGCGATGCAATGCTGATATGCCTGCTCATCGCCGGGATAGAGCGTCTGGAAGAGCTGCTTCAGCTCCTGCTCATGCCGACGGAATCTGTTTTGGAAAACCCGGGTCGGGTCTTTGTGTCCCATATGAAATTCCCTCCTGCTTCTCTCTGTACCGGCATCATACCATAAGTTTTCCAATTAGGAAAGAGCCTGTTGCAGCGGAATACAGTTTCTGCTGCAGCAGGCCCTCATAGCCTGCCGGAGTTCCCGGCAGGCTATGCTTTTTTCTTTAGCCGGCGATCAGATACACCACTACCGCGGCAACGGTGCTGGTAAGACCGATGAGCGCCTCAAAGGGAATGAGTTTCATGCGCTTGGAGATGCTCATCCCCACAGCGCCGCCGGTGGCGTGGAAGAAGGAGCCGTGGGGCAGGGAATCCACAACGGTGGCGCCTGCGTGGATCATGGCCGCGGCTGCCAGAGCGGGGACGGAAGCCGCCAGGAGCGGCTCGGCGAAGGTCTGAGCTGCAACGGTGGCGCCGGCGGTGGTGGAGGCGGTCGCCCCGGCCATCAGCACGCCGGAGAGGGGCGCCAGGATGAAGGCAGGCATATGCATGGCCTCCAGGAGCTTGATGACATCGGTCTGAAGCGCGGAGGCCTTGATGATGCCGGCGATGGTGCCGGTGCCGATCAGCAGGATGGAGACGCCAGAGGTCCCAGAATTGCAGAAAAGAAGCCGGGCAGCTTCTGGTTGTCACTCCCCTCCAGATCCTTTGCGGTGATGGGATCGTCCTTCTTCCGGGTCAGCAGCGAGGCAAGCAGAATGGTCGCAGCCAGGGCAAAGAGCGCGGGGATGATATTCCTCATCATCACAGAGGTCAGCGGCTGCTCAAAAGCCTCAGATACAGCGATGGTATTGGGGTTTGGAGAGACGATATTGCCCGCCTTGCCGCCGCCGATCATGGCAAGCAGCACGCCGCTCTTGGAGAGGCCGGCCTTCTTGCCGATGGCCAGGGCGATGGGGGCCACAGTGATGACGGAGATGTCGATGAAGACGCCCACCGCGCAGATGATCATGGTGGCAATGGCAATGGCGATCACGGCAAAGCGCTCGCCCAGCTTGTCCACGATGGTCTCCGCGATCTTCTGGGCGGAGCCGGTTTTGATGAGGGCGCCGGCCAGGATGCCGCTGGTCAGAATACGCAGGACGGAGGACATCATGGAGCCCGCGCCGCTGACCATGGTGTTGACGGTATTTACCAGTCCACCGCCGCCGATCAGGCCGCCGATCAGGGCGCCGAGGATCAGGCAGTAGGCCGGAGCAATTTTGCGGATAATCAGAACGATCGAGATGGCAAGCCCGATCAGGGCGCCCAAAGTAGTGAACTGTGCATCCATCTGTTTTTCCCCTTTCCTTATCGGATCGCCAGCAGGCGGAACACCTGCTCCACCGTATCGGCCATGTTCTTATGGGCATTCGCAGAGTCCATTGCCTCCTGCAGCGTCACGACGCCCCGCAGGATGGGGAAGAAAGCGTCGATCCCGTGCTCGTTGCAGGCCACGGCGTCCGGTGTCACACAGCCGGCAAAGGCCACCACGGGCTTCCCGTGCTTTTTGGCGATTTCGGCCACGCCGATGGGCGCCTTGCCCATGACGGTCTGTCCGTCCAGACGGCCCTCGCCGGTGATGACGATGTCGGCGTCCTTCACGAATTCCTCCAGCCGCGTCTCCTCCAGCACGATCTTGATGCCGGATTCCAGCACCGCGTTTGTAAAGCTCAGGAAAGCAAAGCCCAGGCCGCCGGCAGCGCCGGTTCCGGGCACCTTGCGGTCCGCCTTGGGGTTAATGTCCCTGGCCAGCTCCGCGTAGGCCTTCAGCCACTTGTCCATTTGCAGGATCATGGAAGGCGTTGCGCCCTTCTGGGGGCCATAGATGGCGCTGGCGCCTTTCTCCCCGCAGAGGGGATTGGTCACGTCACAAGCGACGCGAAAGGCGCAGTCCTTCAGTTCAGGCAGCACGCCCTCGGTGGTGATGCGCTTCAGTTCCTGCAGTCCCTGCGCCCCAAAGGCCACCTGTTCGCCCGCTTCATTCAGCATCCCGTAGCCCAGAGCCTGGAGCATGCCCACACCGCCGTCATTGGTGGCGCTTCCGCCGATACCGACGATGAAGTGGCGGCAGCCCTTCCGGATGGCGTCGCAGATCATTTCGCCCACGCCGTAGGTGGTGGTGCAGAGGGGGTTCCGCTCCCCTTCCGGCACCAGGGTGATCCCCGCCGCGGCGGACATCTCCACAATGGCGGTGACGCCGTCGGCCAAAATGCCGTACTGCGCTTCGATCTTTTTGCCCAGCGGTCCGGTCACGCTCACGGTCTGGAGCTCGCCTCCCATGCCGATGGTCAGGGCCTCCACGGTGCCCTCTCCACCGTCCGCCAGGGGGCGCACCTGCACCACCGCGTCCTTGTATACCCGCAGGATCCCGGTGCGAATGGCGTCGCCTGCTTGCAGAGAACTGAGGCTCCCCTTCAGGGAATCAATGGCAACTACTGCTTTCATGTCGATTGTTCCTTTCTTAACCTGATATCTGCTAGAAAACTTGGGTTCTTTTCGGCCAGAATTGCGTCATGCTTCCTTGAAGCCCTTGATCATATATTTCCATCAAGCTCTGCTGCTTCGCCACGCTTGGTAAAATTCTGACTTGAAATCTTATACTAATCTCTAATAGAAATCAGACAATCTTTGCGGCTGGAATTGCGCCATGCTTCGTTGCTTCCCTTGACCATATATCTCCATTATGCTCTGCGGGAAGCGCCTCGCCTGTCACAATTCTGCCTCGGAAATCTTTCTTGTCTTCTGTACTGCCGGGAGGGGCAAGCCCCTCCCCTACGGCGGCGACAGGGATGTACGCGTATTTTGCAGCAGGCCCAGCTTAAATCTGATAAGCCCACAGCGTCAGCGAGACGTAGAAAACCAGCATCCCGCCGAAGATCAGCGCCTGCTTCAGCCGGTGAGCGGTGAGCAGGCCCACAAATTCCCGCACCGCCGCGTTGGGCCAGAAATACCACCTGGTGTCCGCCCCCATGCCCAGCGCCCGCATCTTCACCCGCCGGGCGCAAAGGCCGCCGCGAAACACATGGTAGTTGGTGGTGGCAAAGGCCACCTTCCCTTCCGGATTGATCGCCCAGATCTTCTCCTTGGAGAACTTCATGTTCTCCATGGTATCCGTGGAGCGATCCTCCTCCACGATGCGCTCCTCCGGCACCCCCTGCTCCAGCAGGTAGCGCTTCATGGAGGCGCTCTCGGAGATGGGCTCGTCCGGCCCCCGGCCGCCGGAGGTCACAAAGATCAGATCCCTGCCGGTCTGCGCCTTCTGCTTCGCGGCAAAGTCCAGCGCCCGGTCGATCCTCCCCCGCAGCAGGGGCGAGGGCGTGCCGTCCTTGCGGATGCCGCAGCCCAGGATGATGAGGAAATCCTTATCCGGCTCCGGCTCATAGCGGGCGGCGATGCTGTCCGCCACGATGGCACCGATGAGCATGCATTCAAAATAGAGATAGACCGCGGCGAAGAGGTTTGCAAAGAGATCGTGGACCATGACCTCCTCCCGGCTGCCGGAGGCATAGCGGTCAAAGAAGAACAAAAACAGCACCCCGCCCACCAGCAGAAAAGAGAGGATGATCCCCAGCACGTTTACGAGCCGCTTCCCCTCGTGCCGGATCAGCGAGATATTGGAGACGCAGAGCGCCGCGGAGAAGCACAGCAGGAAGGGCGCGGACAGGAGGATATAGTTCTTGGCCGAACCCAGCAGAATGTGCAGAACCGACTCCAACCGATACTCCAGCGGAAGGCGGATCAGCTGCACGGTGAGGTAGATCTGCATGATCAGCACCGACAGCAGGAACAGGGCAAAGCCCATGTAATAGATCGTGTTGTAGGAGTAGGGGTTATACTGCAGCTGCTTGAACCAGGCTGCCACCAGCTGGATCAGCGCCGCCAGCAGATAGACCGCGATCAGCACGCTGATGGGCACCGCGTATTGTTCCGCCCCGCCGTGGATCAGCAGGAACAGAATGACCCCGACGAAAAGCGCCTGGATCAGCAGGTTATAGAGCTTGGGCTTTTTGTTTCGGGTATCGAATTTCAGCAAGGCTGTTCCTTTCTCACCTGGTCCAGAAAACGCCGGAGGCCCTCCGGCCCCTCGGCTGCGTCCTCCAGACCCGTGTCGCCCAGGGCGATCATCTTGTTCTTTCCGTGGTAGTCGCTCCCCGCCGTGACATAAAGCCCGTAGCGCTGGGCGAAGTCCAGCATCTCCCGGTTGAGCTTTCCCGTGAAGCCGGAATAGTAGGCCTCCACGCCCTGCAGCCCCCGCTCCATCAGCCAGCGGAGCCGCTGATCCATCTCCTCGCCCAGGATGAGCTGATCTCCGTCTCCGTAGGAGGGGTGCGCCAGCACCGGGATGCCTCCGGCGCCCAGGATGCCGGCGATGGCCTGCTCCGGGCGGAGAAAATCGCTGCGGATGTGGAGCTGGTTGATATACTCCTTGATGGCCTGCTCCTTCGAGCGGGCATAGCCGTACTTGACCATCAGGTTCCCGATATGGGGCTTGCCGGGGTTATCCTGGGCCATGAGCCAGCGCAGCTCCTCCTCGGGAAAAGAGACGCCGAAGCGCTCCCGCAGGAAATCCAGCCTGGCGCGCAGCTTCCGCATGCGCATCCCGTGGCCGGTCTCCACCAGCTGCCGGATGGACTCCGCCCGGGGATCGTAGCCGTAGCCCAGGATATGGTACTTCCCCTTTTCGTCCCGGCAGGAAAACTCCGCCCCCGGGAGGAAGGCGGGGTCCCCCTCCCGCAGCAGCTCCAGCATGGTCACGCAGCCCTTGATGGCGTCGTGATCGGTGAGGGCAAAGAGCTGGAGCCCGACCTCCTTGACCCGGTCCAGGAGCTGGGCCGGACTGTCGCTTCCGTCGGAAACGCTGCTGTGCATATGAAGATCGATCTTGTGCGGAATTCTCATCTGTTATCCCAATTTCTTCTTCAGCGTCAGAATATTCTGGCCGCCTCTGTATTCATAGCTCACGTCGTCCATGAGCTTTTTGGTCAAAAACACGCCCAGGCCGCCGATCTGCCGCTTCTCCGCAGGCAGCTTGGTATTGGGATCGGCCTTGGCCAGCGGATCGTAGGGGACGCCGTGATCCAGGAAGGTGATCGTCACGGTGACAGGCTCCTCGGAGACCTCCACACGGATCTTGGTCTTCCCCGTCTCCGGCGCGTAGGCATAGCTGGCGATGTTCACGAAGATCTCCTCCACCGCCACGCCGATCTGCATCTCCGCCCTGGCGGGGCAGTCCGCCGCCTCCAGATGCTCCTCCACAAAGGACTGCAGCTCCTGCAGATTCTCCGGCACGGCGTCCAGCTCCAGCTCATTGGCGTTGAAGAGCAGGGTGTCCGTCTCCGCCAGCAGCTCCAGCAGACTTGCTTTCCAATGCTCCACATCCGCCCGGCGCTCCGGATCCTCCAGTCCGTAACGGCGGATGGTGCGGCGGATCAGGCGGGTGTAGCCGACGATCCGCGCCTTATTCTCCACCTCGCGGATCTTGGTCTCGCTGCTGGTGCCCAGGTAGGCCGCCAGCGCCTTGTGGAAGAAGGTCGCGCCGATTTCATAATCGAAGCCCTGGAATTTTTTGATGACCTCGTGATCCCGCTCCGAGAAGCCGATAAAGGAGTTGTACATGCTGCCCAGCTCGAAGATCGGGTGCCCCACCGCCAGGGTGTCCATGTCGATGAGCAGCACCTCGTCGTTCTGGAGCTCCAGATTCCTGGTGTGGTAATCCCCATGGATCATGTGATCGTCATGGGGAACCTCCCGGATCATGGCGAGCAGCTTCTCCCCCGCCTCCTCCGGCAGATAGTCCTTGGTAAAGTTCGCCCAATTCAGCGCCGTCTCCTTCATATCCGGCAGCTTTCCGGCGGGGACCAGGGTGCCGTGGATCTTCTTGAGCATGCCCACGAATTCCTTGACGCACCAGTCCATCTTCTCCGGCTCTCTGGCCAGGATCTTGGCGAAGGAGCGGGCGTTGAGCAGTTCAAACACCGAGCCGTAGCTGTCCCCCACCTTCACGACATCATAGGAGATGGCCGTGGGAATGCCCAGGATCAGCGCCATCTTTGCCATTTCCCGCTCGTGCTGAATATCCTGCAGCGCGTCGGCGTTCTTATAGACCTTCACCACGTTGTCCTGGTCGATGCGGTAGAGCTTGCCGTTGGCGCCGCGGCCGATCTCCTCGCAGCCCTCGATGGACACCACGCGGTAGGCCTTCTCCACGGTCATCATCTCGGTGAAGCCGGTCATGTCCAGGATCTCGTAGACCTCGGGGCTGACATTGACGATGCGCATGGCGGGGTTGGTTTTCCGAATGCGCAGCAGCACCCGCAGCCCGGCGCTGGAAATGTATTCCAGTTCAGCCGCGTCCAGCACGAGGGAAGTCTTGTCCCCCTGTTCTATCTGCTTCAAAACGCTCTGCTCCACGGCGGAGGCGTTGTTGGAATCAATTCTTCCGTTCAGCTTGATCGTCATTCTTGCTCATTCCCTTTCCCCGGTATTCCATGCACAGCATGGTAAGGTCGTCAAATTGTTCTGCGTCCTTCACAAAGTCGGTTACCGCCGCGCTCACATTCTGCAAAATGTGCGCCGGCGCGGCCTCCGGCTCCGTATTCAGGGCCCTCAGCATCCGCTCCATCCCGAACATCCGCTCCTCGGCATTTGTCGCCTCGGGCACCCCGTCGGTGTAGAGGAAAAGCTTCGCGCCGGGCTCCAGCGTCAGCTCATACTCCCGGTATTTTGCCGAATCCATGACGCCGATGACCAGGCCGTGCTTGTCCTTCAGCAGCTCGAAGCTGCCGTCCGGCCGCTTGAGTACCGGGTACTCGTGCCCGGCGTTGGCCGCCGTGAGACGGCCTGTGGAAATCTCCAGGATCCCCAGCCAGACGGTGACAAACATCTCCTCCTGGTTGTTGGAGCAGATGGCTTCGTTGGTTTTGGCCAGCGTCTCCGCCGCGGAGCGGCCCAGCATGGCGCAGCTCTGCAGGATGATCTTGCAGACCATCATGAAGAGCGCAGCGGGCACGCCCTTTCCGGACACATCCGCCATCACCAGGCAGAGATGATCCTCGTCGATGAGATAATAGTCGTAGAAATCGCCGCCCACTTCCCTGGCCGGATCCATGCTGGCATAGAGTTCAAATTCCTGCCTGTCCGGGAAGGGCGGGAAATCATGGGGCAGGAAGGCCGCCTGCAGCCGCGTCGCCAGGGCGAGCTCCGTGGTGATCCGCTCCCGCTCCGCGGTGATGGACTCCATCCGGCCCATGTACTGGTCAAGCTCTCTCGTCAGCTTGACCACATCCTCCGAGAGCTCTCCGATCTCGTTGCGGGATCGGATCTCCCTCAGATTCTCCGCCACGCCCGCGCTGTCCTTGCTGCGCTCGTACAGGCGGATGCTGTTCTGGATCTTCTTCAGCGGACGCAGCACGAAAAGCGACATCAGCCCCAGGCAGATCAGCGACAGGATCACCTGGAAGATCAGGGCCGAAAGGGTCTCTTGCCAGGTCTGCCTGTCAATATCCGCCCGCAGCTCCGAGAGGCTCGAGGTCAGACCGATGAGCACAGGACGCCCGTCGATCTCACACAGATAGGCGTAATAATCCACATAATCGCCGGCGTCGGCCAGATGGCTTGCCTTCCGGCAGGCGCTGCCCATGGCCTCATGCTGGCTCTCCCCCAGATCCCGCACCACATGGCCGAGGGGGTAGACCTCCTCATAATCCGTTCCCCGCACGGCGCCTGGATCCGCGGCGCTGAAGAGGAAGAACTGGGTATCATAGGGCTCCCCGGTCACCACGCAGAAGAGATAGTCCACCTTGTGGGTCTGCTTGATGGTATCGACGCGGGTGATCAGCCAGGAGTAACAGATCTCGGCATAGAGCTTCTGATCCTCCTCCGAGAGGGCCTCGATCTGCTCCTCTTCCATGTATCGCAGCTGAAGTCCCGGGTTCCGCCGGTGTAAGCTGCGGTACTTTGCCTCGGTCTCCGTCTCGCCGCTGAAATCCACGTCGTATTCCACATCCATGCTGTCCCAGTGCTCAAGCCAATAGCGCAGAAGCCACCGGTAACCCGGATACTCCCGCACGGCAAGGGAAACCTCGTTGGCGATTTCCGCAGAATGATTCTCCGCCTGCTGCTTGACGCTCTGATTGGCACGCAGGTGCTGGGTCACAAAGGTGATGATCCCCGACGCCACAATGGCGAGGGCAAACAGGATCGCGACCTGCAGGATGATGCTGCCTTTTCTTTTCTCCCCGCTCATGTCCGAAAACCTCTTCTGCACGCAGGCTGCCGCATAAGTCTCTGGCTCTACGCGGGATTATTCGATATTCAGAATATCGCAGAAGCCGGTCACTTCAAAGATCTCCTTGACTGTCTCGTTCACATGGACGAGCTTCATCTCGCCCTGCCGATTCATGATCTTCTGGGCGGCGAGCAGTACGCGCAGTCCGGCGGAGGAGATATACTCCAGCCGCTCAAAATCCAGGGTCAGCGCCTTCACATCTGCAAGGGATCCCTGCAATTCCTTCTCCAGCTGCGGCGCCGTGACCGTGTCCAGCCGTCCCTCCAGCGCCAGGCAGAGCTCTTCCTTTTCCTTCGTTTTGTTGATGGTCAGCATATGTTTTTCCTCCACACAAGTTATTTTCCTGTCACGCTCCGCCCGCCGGCGAAAGCTTCTCCCCGGTGTCGGCGCGCAGGGGCGCCGGCCAGGAGGAACCCGTAACGGACGTAAAAAGCATCCTCTGTTTTTTGCTATGGGCATTTTGTATATTATAACGCAGCAATGGGAAAATGTCAGCAAAAAATCGTGTCTCTTCCGACATTTTTTTGATCCCCCGCCGCCCCGGAAAGCTCCTGTTCCTTTGCGCGCTGCTCCGGGCGCTTCGCACCCCGGGCTTTGCCCCGGCGTTTGGCAGCTTCTCTTTCCCCGCATTGGGGATTGCCAGTCCGGGACCACAGGAGTAGAATAGGGAAAAATGCGCGCCTCCCATATGCGGATGCCGGGAAGGCGCGAAGGAGGCATTTGCATGCATATCTGTGTTTACGGAGCGTCCGGGAGTCAACTGGATCGGGCATATTTCGACGCAGCCCGCGCTCTCGGGCGGCTGCTGGCCGGGAGCGGGCATACGCTGGTCTTCGGCGGCGGCGCCGGCGGGCTGATGGGCGCCTGCGCCGAGGGCGCCGCCGAAAGAAACGGCGACATTTACGGCATCGCCCCGCGCTTTTTCGACGAGCCGGGCATCCTCTTCCCCCGCTGCAGTCGCTTTCTCTTCACGGAGACCATGGCGGAGCGGAAGAGCGCCATGGAGGAGGCCAGCGAGGCCTTCATTGCCCTGCCCGGCGGCATCGGCACCTTTGAGGAGTTTTTCGAGACCCTGACCCTCAAGCAGCTGGGGCGGCACGGAAAGCCCATAGCGCTGCTGAACACTCTGGACTACTACGCGCCTCTGGTGGACATGCTGGAGCGGGCGGCGGAGGGCGGCTTTCTCAGCCGAAGCTGTCTGGAGCTTTTCGCTCTCTGCGCCACACCGGAGGAGGCGCTGCGGCATGTTTGTACCGCCCCGGAGCGCACCGGCAGCATCCGGAGGCTCACGGATTACAACAAATAGCCGGTTCTCCGGAAAAGCCACCCAAAGGCCTTTCTCAAAAATGTATTTGGGGGAGTTCAGAGGGGAACACCCCTCTGTTTTTCGCCTCGCAAGGCGAAAAACAAATCAAATTGTTTTTTCCGGGGGCGTGTACCTCGGAAAAAACTCTTCTCAGCCTGCAAGTGTGCGAGCGTCCCCCGCAAGCAAGTGCGCGCAGCAGGCTGCAAGCTCCTTTCGTTTCGCATAAATGCCCTCAGGCATTTTTGTGAAACGACCGTGAAAAACTTCCCTCCCGCTCTTGCATTCATGTGTTGGATTTGATAGAATAATGTGATGAGAAAAAGATAAAGTGGGAAGTTATGAATACATTAGGATGGAAAATACCCTATACGCGGCCGGAATACCCGGCTGCTCTGAAACAGGCGGGCTTCGGGCCGCTTCTTTCTGCTGTCCTCGCCCTGCGCGGGATCCGGACGGCGGAGGCGGCGCAGGCCCTGCTGGAGAGCGGGATCGACTGTCTGCATGACCCCATGCGGATGCAGGGCATGCCCGCCGCGGTGGAGCGCATCCGCCGGGCCATCGGGCAGAAGGAGGCCGTCGCCGTCTACGGAGACTATGACGTGGACGGCATCACCGCCACCTGTCTGCTCACGGACTACCTGCGGGGAAAGGGGCTGCGCTGTGTCGGCTATATCCCCGACCGAAACGAGGAGGGCTACGGGCTCAACTGCGCCGCGCTGGACAGTCTGCGCGCCGACGGCGTGACATTGCTCATTACGGTAGACTGCGGCATCACCGCGGTGGAAGAGGCGGAGTACACCAAGCGCATCGGCATGGACATGATCGTCACCGATCACCACGAGTGCAAGCCCGGCGCCCTGCCGGACGCGCTGGCCGTCATCGACTGCAAGCAGGAGGGCAACCGCTATCCCAACCCGGATCTCTGCGGCGTGGGCGTGGCGCTGAAGCTGGTCTGCGCCTGCGAGGGGAATGCCGCCGCCATGCTGGAGCGCTATGCGGATCTGGTGGCCGTGGGCACGGTTGCGGACGTGATGCCCCTGGTGGGGGAAAACCGCTTTCTGGTGCGGCAGGGGCTGGAAAAGCTGGTGCACAATCCCCGTCCCGGCTTTGCCGCCATGCTGCGGGAGGCCGGGGTGGATCCGGAACGGATCACCGCCTCCAGCATCGGCTTCAGTCTGGCGCCCCGCCTGAACGCCGCGGGCCGTCTGGGGCAGGCCACCCGGGCAGCGGAGCTGCTGATGGCCACCGAGCCCGACAAGGCCGCCGCCCTGGCCGCCGAGCTCTGCGAACTGAACCGCCAGCGGCAGAGCATCGAGACCGAGATCTGGAAGGACGCTCTGCATCAATTGGAGGGTCGTCATCCCGACGAGCCCATCGTCCTGGCCAGCGATCGCTGGCACCAGGGGGTCATCGGCATCGCCGCCTCCCGCCTGGCGGAGCAGTTTTCGCTGCCCGCCATCATGGTCTGTCTCAACGGCGACCACGGCAAGGGCTCCTGCCGCAGCTACGGCGGCTTTAATCTCTTTGAGGCGCTCTCCGCCTGCTCCCGGCATCTGCTGGGCTTCGGCGGGCACGCGCTGGCCGCCGGCATGACCATCAGCCGCGACAAGCTCAATGATTTTCGCGCGGCTCTCGCCGCGTATTATCGCGCCAACCGCCCCAAGCCGGTGCCGGATGTGAACTGCGACCTGCTGATCCGGGATCCCTCTCTGCTCACGCTGGAGAACGTGCGGGAGCTGGATCGGCTGGAGCCCTTCGGCAACGCCAATCCCAAGCCCGTGTTCTGCTTCAGCGACGCGCTGCTGGAATCCGCCGACCAGGTGGGCGGCGGCAGGCATCTGAAGGTGCGCGTCAGCCTCGGCGGGGCGCGGCTGGACGGGATCTTCTTTTCCCACAGCGCCCAGGCGCTGGGCGTTGCGGCGGGCGATCGGGTGGATCTGGCCTTTACCCCCCAGATCAATGAATTCCGCGGACACGCCAGCGTACAGCTGGTGATCTCCGCCCTGCGCCGCCACGACGGTACTGCGCTCTGCCGCAAGATTTTGGCGGGCGAGGGCAATACCGCTTATGCCGCCGCGGCCTTCTGTCCCCAGCGGGCGGACTTCGTGCGCATCTGGCGCGGCGCCGGCGGGAGGCTCTCTCTGCCGGAGGACGCGGAGGGCATTCTCTCCCTCTGCCCCAAGGACATGGAGCCGGAGCGCTTCTGCCTTTGCCTGATGATCCTGCAGGAGGCGGGACTGCTGCACAGCGCGGACGGGCGCATCTTCGGCGCCTGCTGCTGTGCCACCGAGGGGAAGGCGGATCTGAACGCCACGCCCCTCATGCAGAGCCTCCAGCTGGAGCTGGAGGGAGACCACAGCTGATTTCATGATAGTTTTGGAGTGAGCCATGAACGAAACGCCGAAAAAAGAGAATATCCCGCTGGATCCGGACAAGCTCTACGCGGCGCTGGAGGAGAAGATCAAGAACTCCGGCCACCCCATGGATTTGGGACGCATCCGCGCGGCCTATGAGATGGCAAAGCTTGCCCACGCCGGGCAGCTGCGCAAGGACGGCTGCTCCCCCTATGTGACCCACTGTGTGGCCGCGGCGGACATCTCCGTGGATCTGGGTCTGGACGAGGATTCCATCTGCGCGGCGCTGCTGCACGACGTGATCGAGGACACCCCCCTCACCCACGCGGACATCGCCCACCAGTTCGGCGCACCGGTGGCGGACATTGTGGAGGGCGTCACCAAGCTCACCCGGGTGCAGTACACCAGCAAGGAAGACGAGCAGATGGAGAACCTGCGCAAGATGCTCATGGCCATGGCCAAGGACATCCGCGTGATCCTCATCAAGATCGCCGATAGGCTCCACAACATGCGCACCATGGACTACCAGACGCCGGAGAAGCAGCGCACCAAGTCGCTGGAGACCATGGAGATCTACGCCCCCATCGCCCACCGCCTGGGCATGCAGCAGGCCAAGTGGGAGCTGGAGGATCTGTCGCTGCGCTATCTGGATCCCACCGGCTACCGGGAGATCACCGAAGCCCTGAACGCCCGCATGCCGGAGCTGGAGGCCTTCATGTCCTCTGTGGAGGAGAAGATCCAGACCCGCCTCAAGAGCGAGGGGATCAAGGCCTCCATCTTCTCCCGCATCAAGCATGTCTACAGCATCTACCGGAAGATGTACGCCCAGAAGCTGGACATCAACGGCATTTTCGACCTCTGCGCCTTCCGGGTCATCGTGGACTCCCTGCCCGACTGCTATAACGTTCTGGGCGTCATTCACGATATGTTCAAGCCCGTGCCCGGGCGCTTCAAGGACTATATCTCCACCCCCAAGCCCAACATGTACCAGAGCCTGCACACCACCGTCATCGGCACGGAGGGCATCCCCTTTGAGGTGCAGATCCGCACCTGGGAGATGCACCACACCGCCGAATACGGCATCGCCGCCCACTGGAAGTACAAGATGGACGGCAGCAGCAGCGTGGTCAGGGACGGGGATGAGGAGAAATTCGCCTGGGTGCGCCGCCTGCTGGAGGATCAGCAGGAGTCCGACGCCCAGGACTTCTTCCACGATCTGAAGATCGATATGTTCGCCGACGAGGTCTTCGTCTTCTCCCCCAAGGGGGACGTCATTAACCTGCCCGCCGGCGCCACGCCCATCGACTTTGCCTACAGCATCCACTCGGATGTGGGCAACCACATGGTGGGCGCCAAGGTCAACGGCCGCATCGTGACCTTTGACTATGTGCTGCAAAACGGCGACATTGTGGAGATCCGCACCTCCAAATCCTCCCCCGGCCCCAGCCGGGACTGGCTGAGCATCGTCAAAAGCGGCTCCGCCCGCACCAAGATCAAGCAGTGGTACAAGAAGGAGCGGCGGGAGGAGAACGTACTCCGGGGTCTGGAGATGCTGGAGGACGAGCTCAAGCACAACGAGCTGAGCCTGGAGGACGTGCAGGGCGAGGAGATCATGACGCCGGTGCTCAAGCGTCTCAGCTACGCCACGCCCGAGGACATGTACGCCGCCATCGGCTACGGCGGCGTCACCGCCGCCCGGGTGGCCAACCGCCTGCGGGACGAACAGAAGAGCGCCATGGCGGAAAAGAAGTCCGTGCTGGATCGGGTCTCCGCCGCCGCCGAACGGCGGGAGGAGCGTGCCAAAAAAGAGGGCAAGGCTGTCCACGGCATCCTGGTGGAGGGGCTGGACAACTGTCTGGTCAAATTCTCCCGCTGCTGCACCCCCGTGCCGGGGGACGAGATCATCGGCTTCATCACCCGGGGCCAGGGCGTTTCCATCCACCGGAAGGACTGCGAAAATTATCTGCGCCGCACCCGGGATCAGGTGGACGCCGGCCGCTGGATCCATGTCTCCTGGGCCAGTCAGATCACCGACAGCTATGTGACCATCCTCACCATCGCTGCCAAGGATCGCTCGGGCCTGGTCATGGATATTGCCACGGTGCTGAACTCGCTGAACGCCAAGGTGCGCAATCTCTCCGCCCGGGATAACGCCGGGCTTGCGCTGGTGAACATCTCGCTGGAGGTCAGGAGCACCGCCGAGCTGCGGCAGATCATGAACCGGCTCGCGTCTGTTCCCAGCGTCACCGAGGTATCGCGCAGCGGGAAATAGTTTTGAGTTTTGAAAATACGGGAGCTTATATGAGGGCTGTTGTTACAAGAGTCAATTCCGCCTCGGTGGAGATCGAGGGCGCCGTACACGGGCAGATCGGCCGGGGCTTTCTGGTGCTGCTGGGCGTCCACGGGGACGACACGGAAGCGGAGGCCAGAAAGATCTCCGACAAGATCTGCGGCCTGCGCGTCTTTGAGGACGAGGCGGGCAAAATGAACCGGAACCCGGTGGACGCCGGGGCGGCGGAGCTGCTGATCATCAGCCAGTTCACCCTCTTTGCCGACTGCCGCTCCCGCCGCCCGGGCTTCTCCCACGCCGCCCGGCCGGAGACCGCCATCCCCCTCTACGAGCTGGTGATCGCGGAATGCCGTGCCCGGGGCTTCCGGGTGGAAACCGGCGTCTTCGGCGCCGAAATGCTTGTCGCCTCCGTCAACGACGGGCCGGTGACCATCCTTCTGGACACAAAGGAGCTATAAATATGCTGATCAAAACCATCCCCGTCGGGCAGCTGGAGACCAACTGCTATGTGGTCACCGACGAGAAGACCCTGGACTGCGCCGTCATCGACCCCGGCGACGAGAGCAACACCATTCTGGACTATCTGGAGGAGCACCGTCTCCGCTGCCGAGCGATCTTCCTGACCCACGGGCACTACGACCATGTGGGAGCGGTGGAGGCCGTGGCGGAGGAGACCGGCGCCACCGTCTATATGAGCCGCCTGGACGACGCGGAGGAGCGTCGGGATCCCCACTTCCCCTTCCATTTGCCGGAGGGCGGCGAGTATTACGGCGACGGGGACAGCGTGGAGATCGCAGGGCTCCGCTTTGAGGTGCTGGGCACCCCGGGCCACACCCCCGGCGGCGTCACCCTGCGCTGCGGCGACGCGCTCTTCACCGGGGACACGCTCTTTCGCGGCAGCTGCGGGCGGACGGATCTGCCCGGCGGCGACATGGACGAGGAGCTGCGCTCGCTCCGGAAGCTCTGCGCGCTGGAGGGAGACTATGAGGTCTATCCCGGCCACATGGATCCCAGCAGCCTGGCGCGGGAGCGGCTGTTCAACTACTACTGCCGCGCGGCGATAAACGCATAAGCGAAGGAGGAAGCATCATGCAGGAACCGACTCTTGTTATCCTGGCGGCGGGCATGGGCAGCCGCTTCGGCGGGCTCAAGCAGATCACCGCTGTGGACGATTTCGGCCACGCCATCATCGACTTTTCCCTCTATGACGCCTGGCGGGCGGGCTTCCGCAAGGTGGTTTTCATCATCAAGCATGAGATCGAGGAGGACTTCAAGGCCGCCGTGGGGCGCCGGATGGAGAAATACTTTGATGTGAAGTACGTCTTCCAGCAGATCGACATGCTGCCCGAGGGCTATTCTGTCCCGGCATGCCGCAAAAAGCCCTGGGGCACGGCCCACGCGGTGCTCTGCGCGGCCCAGGCCATCGACGGCCCCTTCGCCGTCATCAATGCCGACGACTTCTACGGCCGCGGCGCCTTTGAGACCATCTACCGCTTCCTGGCCGCCGACCGGCCGGGCAACCGGCACGCCATGGTGGCCTACCTGCTCCGGAACACCGTCACCGAGCACGGCACCGTGGCCCGTGGCATCTGCCAGGTGGAAAAGGGGCTCCTCACCGATGTGGTGGAGCGCACCAGGATCGCAAAACGGGGCGAGGACGCCGCCTTCACCGAGGACGGGGAGACCTGGGTCCCCCTCTCCGGCGACTGTCCGGTGTCCATGAACTTCTGGGGCTTCGGGCAGGATATGCTGCTTGAGCTGCGGGATCGCTTCCCCGCCTGGCTGGACGCCAATCTGCCGGTGAACCCGGAGAAGGCGGAGTACTTCCTCCCCTTCGTGACCAACGCCCTCATCCACGAGGGGAAGGGCACGGTGGAGGTGCTCCCCTGCCATGAGACCTGGCACGGCATCACCTACAAAGAGGACATGCCGGATGTGGTAAACTATATCGCGGGGCTGCGCCGGGAGGGCGTGTACCCGGATGCACTTTTGGACTAACAATGGAGGATCGAACATGAACGTACTCGTCACCGGCGGGGCCGGTTATATCGGAAGCCACACCTGCGTGGAGCTGCTGGAGCAGGACATCGGCGTGGTGGTCATCGACAATCTGGTGAACTCCAGCGCCAAGGCCATTGAGCGGGTGGAGCAGATCACCGGCAAGCACGTGGATTTCTACCAGGAGGACGTGCGCAACCGCGCCGCCCTGGATCGGATCTTTGAAAAGCACAAGATCGACTGCACCATCCACTTCGCCGGTCTCAAGGCCGTGGGCGAATCGGTGGTCATGCCGCTGGAATACTACGACAACAACCTCTTCTCCACCATCACCCTCTGTGAGGCCATGCGGGATCACGGGGTACACGACATCGTGTTCTCCTCCTCCGCCACGGTCTACAACGGCTCGAACCAGATGCCTCTGAAGGAAACCGCCGTCACCGGCGGCTGCACCAACCCCTACGGCTGGACGAAATACATGTCCGAGCAGATCCTGCGGGACACCGCCAAGGCGGTGAACGATTTCTCCGTCTCCCTGCTGCGCTACTTTAACCCCATCGGCGCCCACCGCAGCGGCCTCATCGGCGAAGATCCCCGGGGCATCCCCAACAATCTGATGCCCTTTATCGCCCAGGTGGCCGTGGGCCGCCGAGATCACCTGAACATTTTCGGCGACGACTATGACACCCCCGACGGCACCTGCATCCGGGACTATATCCACGTCACCGATCTGGCCCGGGGCCATGTGGCCGCCATCGACTACATGCGCCATCACCGGGGCGAGAACGTCTTCAACCTGGGCACCGGCACCGGCTACAGCGTGCTGGATATGGTGAAGACCTTCGAGAAGGTCAACGGCATCAAGATCCCCTATGAGATCGCCCCCCGCCGGGCCGGCGACCTGCCCCGGCTCTATTCCAACCCCGACAAGAGTGCCCAGCTTCTGGGCTGGAAGGCTCAGTACACCCTGGAGGACATGTGCCGGGACACCTGGAGCTGGCAGTCCAAGAACCCCATGGGCTACGGAACAAGTGAAGATTGAACAGTGAACAGTGATAAAACGCAGGCGTCAGTAAAACCGACGCCTGCGTTTTCGTATACGATCTTCTTTTCTTCCTCAGCTTTTTAATTCCGAATTATTCCTCAATGAACAGCACGCCCAGGGTCTTGGGGCCGCAGTGGGTGGACACGGTGCAGCCGGCCAGGGTATGATGCACCTCCCGGCAGCCGGAGAGCTCCTGGGCCAGCTTGCACATCCGCTCCGCCACCTCCGGCTCCACCTCGCCGGACTCGGTGATGAAGATGTGGCCGGGGCGAACCTTCTTGCCCGCCAGCCGCTCCCGGATGTATTGCTCGTAGACCTTGTCGATATTGCCGCGGTATTTCTTGTAGACCACCAGCTTGCCGTCCCTCATCTCCAGGCCGGGCTTGAGGCGCAGGAGATTTGCGCCCAGGGCCGCGACGCCGGTGCAGCGTCCGCCCTTCCACATGAACTCCAGGGTATCCAGCACAAAGCTGGTGGAGACCTTGCCGGTCAGGCTCTCCAGATGCTCGTAGATCTCCCTGGCGCCCATGCCCCGATCCCGGCACTCCGCCCCCTCGATGGCCAGCAGCGCCACGCCGGTGGAGAGCATGCGGCTGTCCACCACATAGACGCCTTCCAGCTCCTGGGCGGCCAGCTTTGCCGTGCTGCAGGTGCTGGAGAGCTCAGAGCTGATGTCCACATGGACGATCTCGTAGCCCTGCTCCACATAGGGCGTGAAGAAGTCCAGCAGCTCCTGCAGGCCGGGCGCGGAGGTCTTGGGCAAGGTGCCGTCCTGCCGATAACGTCTGTACATATCCAGCGGCGTAAAGCTGACGCCGTCATCCAGAAAATGATCCTCCCCCAGGGTGATCATCAGGGGCAATACCTTGATGTCAAAACGCTTTACCAGATCCGGAGAGAGATCCACCGTGCTGTCAGCCGTAATCAAAACAGGTTTGGCCATACTGCGTCCACTCCTCGTTTGTCAATTTGGTGATATGTCTGGATTATAACAAAGCATTTCCCGTCTGTCTATCGTACACTTTGCCAAAAGTGTCTAAACCTCGTCGTTTTTTCTTGCTTTTTCTCTCCTCTTGCCTCATAATGTAGTCTGTGATTTTTTGAATCGGGAGGAAAGCCAATGAAACGAATGACACGCGTTGCGCTGATCACCAGCGGCGGCGACTGCCAGGGTCTCAACGCCGCTATCCGGGGCGTGGGCAAAGCCCTGCGCCAGCGGATCCCCAATGTGGAGATCTACGGCATGTACGACGGCTACCGGGGTCTGATCGAGTGCGACTACAAGTTTATGGAGTCCAAGGACTTTTCCGGCATTCTGACCCAGGGCGGCACCATCCTCGGCACCTCGCGGCAGCGCTACATTCCGGGCAAGGACATTGTGGACGAGAACGGCAACAGCCTGCTGCCGGACATGATGAGCACCTATAACCGGCTGAATCTGGACTGCCTGGTGATCATGGGCGGCAACGGCACCCAGAAGAGCGCCAAGCTCATTTCCGACTACGGCATGAACGTGGTCACCCTGCCCAAGACCATCGACAACGACATCTACGGCACGGACACCACCTTCGGCTTCCAGAGCGCCGTGGACATCGCCACCAATGTCATCGACTATCTGCACACCACCGCCAGCTCCCACGGGCGGGTCTTCGTGGTGGAGCTCATGGGCCGGGACGCGGGCTGGCTGACCCTGGCCGCCGGTATCTCCTCCGGCGCCGACGCGATCCTGATCCCCGAGATCCCCTATGACATCGAGAGCGTGGCCGAACTGGTCCGTGCCCGCAAGAGGACCGGTCACGGCTTCTCCATCGTGGCCTGCGCCGAGGGCGCCGTCTCCAAGGACGACAAGAAGCTCACCGAGGAAGAGGCCCGCAAAAAGAAGGAGGCCAACCGCTATTCCACCGTCTCCTATGCCATCGCGGCGGAGATCGAGCGCCTCACCGGTGCGGACACCCGCGTGACCGTCCCCGGCCATTACCAGAGAGGCGGCCCTCCCTGCCCCTACGACCGGCTGCTGGCTACCCAGTTCGGCACTGCCGCGGCGGATCTGATCGTCAACAAGCAGTATAACCGCATGGTGGCGATCCAGAACGGCAAGATCACCTCCATCCCCCTGGACGAGGCCGCCAGCAAGACCAAGTTCCTGCCGGTGGATCACCCCATCATCCAGGTGGCCCGGGACATCGGCATCTGCATGGGCGACTGATACCGCAAAACATTCAAACGGCACACGGAAGTTTTCCGTGTGCCGTTTGCTGTTTTCAGCGGTTTTCGCGGATCAGGCTCTTGTAGTAATCCACAGCGCCGGGCAGAGAGCAGACATCGATGTTCTCGTTGATACCGTGCATGCCCTTCATTTGCTCCGGCCCGTAGATTACCGGGGAAAAGCGGATGCAGGCGTCGCAGATCTTCTGATAAAAGCGGGCGTCGGTGCCGCCGGTCATCACATAGGGGCAGGTGGGCAGGCCCGGGAACACCTCGCCAATGACCTTTTCCACCAGGGCGTAGGCCGGGCTGTCGATGCGCACCGGCTCGCAGGCGTCGTTTGCCATCAGCACCTCCGTCTCCAGATCGTAGCGGGCCGCCAGCTCCCGGATCACCCGGTTGCTCTCCTCCAGGCGCTGGTGGGGGATGTAGCGCAGATCCAGGGTGAGGCTTGCCTGCTGGGGCAGGACGTTGGGCGCGTCGGAGCCGGACTGCATGGTAAAGGCCACGGTGGTCTTGAGAAGAGCGCCGGCCTGGGGAGAGATCTTCGGCAGCAGCTTTTTCAGCAGGGGCTTGAAGAGCCAGAGATTGCCGAAGAGGAGCCGCAGATAGAAGGGCCCGTAGGGCGCGAGAGTCCGGAACATGGCGGTGACCTCCGGCTCGAAGTCCGCCCGCATGGGGTCGCGCTTCTCCACCCGGGCGATGAACTTGCCAAGCCGGGCGATGGGCGAGTTTTTGGGCGGATAGCTGGCGTGGCCGCCGCCTGAGCGGGCGGTGAGCCGCAGGGCGCCCCTTCCCTTCTCCAGCACGCCGATCATGGCGTAGCAGCCCTTCACGCCGCCGATGGGCTCCTGCACGATGGCGCCGCCCTCGTCACAGACCAAAAAGGGCTTTACGCCCCGGCGGGAGAGCTCCTCCACCAGCTTGGGGCAGCCGTCGCCGCCGAACTCCTCCGTGCAGGAGGAGCTGAGATAGACATCCTGCTCCGGCTCGAAGCCCTGCTCCAGCAGCTCCTCCACCGCCTGGAAAAAGCCCATCACGGAGCACTTGGTGTCGGCGCTGCCCCGGCCCCAGACCTTGCCCTCCGCGATGTCGCCGGAGAAGGGCTCATGCTTCCACTCCCCCTCGGCGGGCACCACGTCCTGGTGACTCATGAGCACCAGGGGCCGGTCGTGGGACTTGCCTTTCCAGTAGAAGAGCAGGTTCCCGTCGATCTCGGTCTTTTCCAGCTTTTCGTGCACCAGGGGGAAGAGCTCCTCCAGCAGCCGGTGGAAGCCCAAAAACTTCTCCCTCTGATCCTCCCCCTTGCGGGAGACGGTTTCGCAGCGCACCATGCGGGAGAGGGTCTCGGCGTAGCGCGCCTCCCGCTCCGGCTCCGCGGCGGGCTTCCAGCGGGACTGCTTCGCCGGGCTCAGCAGGGTGCGCAGCAGGGCAATCAGCAGCAGCAAAAGGCCCAGGCCCAGAAGGCCCAGCAGTATGTACAGTGCGATCATGCCTGCGCCTCCTTTGCGGCTCTGTCACGCCGGAAATAGAACCAGGCCAGGCCGATGGCTACGGCGCCGCTGGGGGTGATCATAAAGCTGGTGGAGCCGATGAGCCCGGGCACCAGCATGAACAGCGCTGCCATCAGCAGCACGGTCGGGCAGGCGATGCGCCCGTGATGCCGGTAGTACTTGCAGGCCATGGCCCCAAAGAGGGCGGGGAGCACGCTGTCAAAGGCCGGCTTCAGCACCGGGGAATCCAGCACCGGCCGCAGCGGGCTCAGCAGCAGCACCCCCAGGGCCAGGATCAGGATGGTGACCAGGGAGGAGGTGGCAATGGACAGGGTGGAGATGATCTCGTTCTCCGCCGTGCCGGACTTTGCCCCCACGATGTCCCGGGCGTTCATGGCGCAGGGGATCTTCATGTTGATGAGGTTGCCGGTGATGAAGGCCAGATAGCTGCCGCCGGCGCCCAGCATGGGCACATAGATCAGATACTCCGCCACGCAGCTGACCAGGTACACCAGGCCGATGCTGGCAAAGCCCCTGCCCATGGCGCCCAGATCCGGCATGGCCCCCAGATAGGCTCCGATGGCGAAGGGCGCGCCCAGAAGCAGCACCAGGGCGATCACGCAGGCGATGCGGCCCAGCAGGTGGGTCGTGTTCAGATACCGCTCGTAGATTTCCCGATTCTTTTCTTCGTTCATGTCAGCACCCCCTTACGCAAGCCATCCCAGAAAGATGGCCGAGGTCATGGCGATCAGCATACTGCCGGCAATGGAGAAGCTCTCCACCCAGGCCGCGTGCCAGCGCTCCTGGATCCAGAGGAAGAGGCGCATGGCCGCGGCCCCCACCAGAGCCACCGCCAGCGGGATCCAGTCCCCCGCGAAGCGGAAGAGCCCCTCTCCGGAGACGAAGCCGCCCACATAGCTGCCCAGATACGCGGAGACCAGCCCGATGAACATGGCGGTCATGGCGATGTCGCCGAAGCCGGAGAGGGCGGATTTTTTCTTCGCCTTTTCCCCGCCGCCGGCGCCGAGTCTGCGGGTATAGCGCTTGCAGTTGAAGAGGCTGAAGACCATGCCCCAGATGATGCACACGCTCATCAGCAGAGCGATGGTGGCAAAGCTCCCGGGGGTCATGTAGTCCATGGACAGGCTCTTCATGCCGACAGCCTCGGCAGCGGCGCCCGCCACCTGGGTCTCATAGTGCAGGGCCCCGATGACGCTCAGGCGCAGCCAGGGCCAGGCCGTGCCCAGATTGCCCGACAGGGCGATGACGCCCAGCAGGATGCCGATGCTGGGCAGCACCGCGAAGGTTGCGCTGGCCACGATGGTTCGCTTCATTTTGTTCACGTCCATGCCGATGGCTTTCCCCGCCCGGTACGCCCGCACGGCGAACACCACGCAGGTCAGGGCCACCACCAGCACGATGCTCCCGCAGATCAGAAACATCACGGGACTGTTGAGCTGGTTCTTGAGTTCCACGGTATCACCTCTCGTTTCTTTTTTTCGCTAAACCAAGTATAATTCCCCCGGAGCCGTTTTTCAACCGCAACTTGTGCGTTTCCGGTCATTTTCTGCCCGCGCTGCCACTACATCTTGCATTTCACGGCCCTTTGTGGTAAAATATATTGGTTATAATCGGTAATTTGTGCAGCAAAGGAACGAAACTATGGCAAAGACGAACGAACAGTACGGAAACGACTCGATCTCCCAGCTGAAGGGCGCGGATCGGGTGCGCAAGCGCCCCGGCGTCATCTTCGGCTCCGACGGGCTGGACGGCTGCGAGCACGCGGTATTCGAGATCCTCTCCAACTCCATCGACGAGGCGCGGGAGGGCCACGGCAATCTCATCACCCTCAGCTACTATGAGGACAAGTCCATCGAGGTGGAGGACTTCGGACGGGGCTGCCCCCTGGACTGGAACCCCACGGAGAAGCGCTTCAACTGGGAGCTGGTGTTCTGCGAGCTCTACGCCGGCGGCAAGTATAAAAACGACGACGGCGGCGATTACGAGTACTCCCTGGGGCTCAACGGTCTGGGCTCCTGCGCCACCCAGTACGCCTCCGAGTACATGGACGTGACGGTGTGGCGGGACGGGAACAAGTACAGCCTCCATTTCAAGAAGGGCAAGGTGCAGGGCAAGAAGGGCCAGGAGCTTCTCATCGAGCCCGCCGACCGGAAGAAGACCGGCACCACCATCCGCTGGCGGCCGGATCTGGAGGTCTTTACGGACATCAACATCCCCGAGGACTATTTTGACGACGTGCTGCACCGCCAGGCGGTGGTGAACGCGGGCGTCACCTTCCGGCTGCGCATCCAGCGGGGCAAGCAGTTTGAGACCCGGGACTACTGCTACCCCAACGGCATCATGGACTATGTGACGGAGCTGGCCGGCGAGGGCCCCCTCACCGCGCCCCACTTCGTCTCCACCGAGCGGAAGGGCCGGGATCGGGAGGACAAGCCCGAGTACAAGGTGAAGATCTCCGCCGCCTTCTGCTTCTCCAACAAGACCACAGCCCTGGAGTACTACCACAACTCCTCGTGGCTTGAAAACGGCGGCGCGCCGGACAAGGCGGTGAAGAGCGCCTTCCTCTCCGCCATCGACGCCTATCTGAAGCAGCAGGGCAAGTACCAGAAGAACGAGAGCTCCATCAAGTTTCAGGACATTCAGGACTGTCTGGTGCTGGTGACGAACTGCTTCTCCACCCAGACCTCCTACGAAAACCAGACCAAGAAGGCCATCAACAACAAGTTCATCCAGCAGGCCATGACGGAATTTCTCAAGGCGCAGCTGGAGGTCTATTTCATTGAGAATAAGCCCGAGGCCACCCGCATCTCCGACCAGGTGCTCATCAACAAGCGCAGCCGGGAGACCGCCGAGAAGGCCCGCCAGGGCATGAAAAAGAAGCTCTCCGGCTCCATCGACATCGCAAACCGGGTGCAGAAGTTTGTGGACTGCCGCAGCAGGGACCCGGAGAAGCGGGAGATCTACATCGTGGAGGGCGACTCGGCTCTGGGCTCGGTGAAGCTCTCGCGAGACGCGGAATACCAGGGCATCATGCCCGTGCGGGGCAAGATCCTCAACTGCCTGAAGGCCGACTACGTCCGCATCTTCAAGAGCGACGTCATCACCGATCTGATGAAGGTGCTGGGCTGCGGCGTGGAGGTCAGGGACAAGCACACCAAGGAGCTGCAGAGCTTCGATCTGAATAACCTGCGCTGGAGCAAGGTGGTCATCTGCACCGACGCGGACGTGGACGGCTATCATATCCGCACGCTGATCCTCACCATGCTCTACCGGCTGGTGCCGACCCTCATCCGGGAGGGCTATGTGTACATCGCGGAGTCGCCGCTGTACGAGATCAACAGCAAAGGCAAGACCTGGTTTGCCTACTCGGAGAAGGAAAAGGCGGAGATCGTGGAGAGCCTCAAGGGCGCCAAGGCCACCATCAGCCGCAGCAAGGGTCTGGGCGAGAACGACCCGGACATGATGTGGATGACCACCATGAATCCGGAGACCCGGCGGCTTATCAAGGTCATGCCGGAGGACGCGGAGCGCATGGCCCAGGTCTTCGACCTGCTGCTGGGAGACGATCTGGAGGGGCGGAAGAACCACATCTCCGAATTCGGCGCCCAGTATTTGGACCTGGCGGATCTGTCGTAATCAATCCAATCCGTGCCGCAAAGCGGCACACCGCAATTATTCATTTTTCAAACTTCATTTTTCACTTTCACACGGAGTGTGACCTATGGCTAAGAAAAAGGAACCCGAAAAGAAGAAATTTGACAATCCCAACGTGGTAGGCCTGCGCTCCGAGGTGCTGGAGCAGCCCATCACCGAGACGCTGGAGCAGAACTTCATGCCCTACGCCATGAGCGTGATCGTCTCCCGCGCCATCCCGGAGATCGACGGCTTCAAGCCCTCCCACCGGAAGCTCCTCTACACCATGTTCAAGATGGGGCTTCTCAGCGGCGCGCGCACCAAGAGCGCCAACATCGTGGGCCAGACCATGCGCCTCAACCCCCACGGCGACGCCGCCATCTACGAGACCATGGTGCGTCTCGCCACCGGCAACGAGGCGCTGCTGACCCCCTTTGTGGACTCCAAGGGCAACTTCGGCAAGGTCTATTCCCGGGACATGTCCTACGCCGCCTCCCGCTACACGGAGGCAAAGCTTTCCCCCATCTGCGCAGAGCTGTTCCGGGACATCGACAAGGAGACCGTGGATTTCGCCGACAACTACGACGGCAGCATGAAGGAGCCCACGCTCCTGCCCACCGCCTTCCCCAATGTCCTGGTGTCCAACAACACCGGCATCGCCGCCGGCATGGCCAGCGCCATCTGCGGCTTCAACCTGGGCGAGGTCTGCGACACCACCATCGCCCTCCTGCGGGACCCGGAGCACGACATTCTTTCCACCCTCCCCGCGCCGGACTTCCCCACCGGAGGCGAGATCATCTATGACCGGGCGGAGATGGAGAAGATCTACCGTACAGGCCGGGGCAGCGTGAAGCTCCGCGCCCGCTGGCGCTATCTCAGCAAGGAAAACATTATCGAGATCTACGAGATCCCCTACACCACCACCTCCGAGGCCATTCTGGACAAGGTGGCGGAGCTCATCAAGGCCGGCAAGATCCGGGAGATCAACGACATGCGGGACGAGACCGATCTGAGCGGCCTGCGCCTCGCCATCGACCTGAAACGGGGCGTGGATCCGGACAAGCTCATGCAGAAGCTCATGAAGCTCACGCCCCTGCAGGACGCCTTTGCCTGCAACTTCAACATCCTGGTGGGCGGCAATCCCCGGGTGCTGGGGGTGCGGGAGATCCTGGAGGAGTGGATCGCCTGGCGCACGGACTGCGTCCGCCGCCGGGTCTACTTCGACCTGGCCCGGAAGAAGGAAAAGCTCCACCTGCTGCAGGGTCTGCAGCGCATCCTGCTGGACATCGACAAGGCCATCGCCATCATCCGCAACACCGAGCTGGAGGCGGACGTGGTGCCCAACCTGATGATGGGCTTCGGCATCGACCAGATCCAGGCGGAGTATGTGGCGGAGATCAAGCTGCGCAACATCAACCGGGAATACATTCTCAAGCGCACCGCCGAGACCGAGGAGCTGGAGCAGGCCATCGAGGAGCTGGAGGCTACGCTGAATAACCGGCGGAAGCTGCGCAGCATCATCATCGACGAGCTCAGGCAGGTGAACAAGAAGTACCCCTCGCCGCGCAGGAGCATCATCGTCTACGCCGACGAAATCGAGGAGTTTGACGAGAGTGAGACCGTGGAGGACTACCCCGTCACCCTCTTCCTCTCCCGGGAGGGCTATTTCAAGAAGATCACCGCCCAGTCCCTGCGGATGAGCGGCGAGCAGAAGTATAAGGAGGGCGACGGGCTGATGGCCTCCTTCGAGTCCTCCAACCGGCGGGAGCTGCTGATCCTGACGGATCGGCAGCAGATGTACAAGTGCCGGGTCTCGGACTTTGAGGACGGCAAGGCCTCGGCGCTGGGCGTGTACCTGCCCACAAAGCTGCAGATGGACGAGGGGGAGAGCGTGCTGGCCATGCTCGACCCGCTGGATTACAAGGGACAGCTGCTGCTCTTCTTTGAAAACGGCAAGGCCGCCCGGATCGAGCTTTCCGCCTACGAGACCAAGACCAACCGGCGCAAGCTGGTGGGCGCTTATTCGGACAAGAGCCCGGTGCGCGCCGTGCTGGTGCTGCGGGAAGAGGCCGACGTCGCCGTGGAGGCCAGCGACGGCCGCTGCCTGGTGTTCCACACTTCCCTGCTGCAGCCCAAGACCAGCCGCAGCACCCAGGGCGTGGGCGTGATGGCGCTGAAGCCGAAGAAGCTGCTGACCGGCGCCGCCTTCCTGGCGGACACCCCCATCCGGGACGTAAAGCGCTACCGCGTCCGCTCCATCCCCGCCGCCGGCGCCCTTCTCAGGCCGGAGGATCGGGGCGAGGAGCAGATGACTTTGACGGAGGAATAAGCGATGCAAGACAAAAAGACGGGCAAAGCCCTCTGGCGGCAAATCCGAAAGTACGGCCTGATCGTGCTGGGCTCCTTCATTTACGGCTTCAGCTTTCAGGCCTTCCTGTTTCCCAACAGCATCGTGTCCGGAGGCGTCACCGGTATCGCCATGATCCTCAACGCCTTTACCCACTGGCCCATCGGCTTGATGGTGATCGCCATGAACGTGCCCCTCTTCCTCGTCGCCTGGCGGCACTTCGGGCTGGACTTTCTCATCAGCTCCCTTGTTGGCATGGCCCTGTCCTCCATCTTCGTGGATCTCTTTGCTCTGACGGGCCTGGTGCTGACGAGCGACCCCCTGCTGGCCAGTGTCATCGGCGGCGTCATCAAGGGCGTGGGTCTGGGCATGATCTATTACTACGGCGCCACCACCGGCGGCATCGACATCGTGGTGAAGCTCCTGCGCACGCGCTTCATGCAGCTCAACTTCGGCACCATCATGCTGATCCTGGACGCGGCCATCATTCTGGCCTACGCGCTGATCATCAAGAACTACGACAGCGCCATGTATTCCGTCATCACCATGTTCGTGGTCACCAAGGTCATCGACTTGGTGCTTTACGGGCTGGACATGTCCTGCGTCTGCCACATCATCAGCGAGAAGAGCGAGGAGCTGATCCGGGAGCTGACCAGCGGCCACGTGCACCGGGGCGTCACCATCCTGGAGGGCGAGGGCGCCTATTCCCGCAAGCAGAAGCATGTGATCCTCTGCGTCATCAAGCGCAGCCAGATCCCCGAGCTGCGCCGCACCATCCGGGATCTGGACGAAAACGCCTTCGTCATCATCACGGACGCCAAAAACGTCTTCGGCAGAGGCTTTGAAAACATAGCGGAGGTAAGGTGATTTCCATGAAACGCCGTTTGGCGGCGCTGCTGCTGGCCGGCTGCGCCCTGCTGCTCTCCGGCTGCGGCAATCTCTTCGATCAGGAATACGTCTCCATCACCGACTACGAGCCTCCCGTGCAGGAGCCTGCAGGCGGGGAGGACAGCATCAGCGTCCGGGACGTGGACGAGCTGCGGGAGGTGCTGGTGGAGCAGCTGAACGCGGGGGCGGAGGACGTCCGCGTGATTTTCGACGCGGCCTACGCGGGGGACATCAACGCGGATCTGGCCGCCGTGTGCTGGCAGGTACGCACCCGGGACGCGCTCTTTGCCTACTGCGTGGAGTCCATCTCCTACGACGTGAGCAAGCTGGTGAACCACTACGAGGTGCGCTTCACCATCCGCTACACCGAGGCGGATCGGGACAGCATCGTCCGCCTGCAGCTCACAAACGGCCTGGAGGCCAAGCTGCGGGAGGCCATCCAGCAGGGCGACAGCCGCCTGGTGGTGCTCATCGGGCGAAGCTCTCTCAGCGCCGAGGATGTGGAGAGTCTGGCCAGCCGCGTCTACCGGAATAATCCCATCGCGGAGCCGAGGGAGCCCCGGGTCACGGTGAACATGCTCAGCGGCACCGGGATGCAGCGCCTGTACGAGATCAACTTCAACTACAGCATGAGCCCGGAGGAGCTGGCGGAGCGCCGGGAGGCGCTGCAGGCGCTGGCGCCCTTCGCCGGGGAGGAGGAGCCCTCCGCCGACCCCGCCCTGTGCGCCCTGGCCGCCTGCGAATATCTGCTGGAAAACTGCAGCTACACCGAGAGCGGGCAAAACGACATCTACTCCGCGCTGATCCTGGGCGAGGCCAACAGCGAGGGCATGGCCCTGGCCTATGTGGAGCTCTGCCGCCAGCTGGACATTCCCTGTCAGATCGTCTACGGGCAGCGAAACTGGCGCAGTCACTGCTGGAACATTATCCAGTTGGGCGGTGATTCCTACCACGTGGATGTGTCGGTCTGCGCCGAGCAGGGCCTGGAGAGCGGCTTCCTGCTGCCGGACGAGACCATGTGGGGGCACTACCGCTGGGACATCTCCTCCTATCCCCCCTGCCGGGGCAAGATGTCCTATGCCGCGCTGATTCCGCCCGCCCCGGAGGAGGAGGGCGTGGACGAGGCCGACGGAGAGCCGGGCGAGATCCCCGCAGAGAGCCCGGAGCCATAAGAAGAGACCCGGAATGCAAAAAATTCCGGGTCTCTTTCTCTCAAAACTCAAAACTGAAAACTCAAAACTCAAGCCGCGGCATGCGGCGCCAGTCCTCGCCGGGGCGGCGCTGCTCCTCCTCGGGAAAGCCCAGGACATAGAAATCGTGAGCCCGGGCGCCGAGACGGAAGAGCGCCTCACAGTCCTCCCCCAGCTCCCGCACGGCGCCGGGTCTGGTGAGGATCGGCACGCCGCTCTGCCCGGAGAGCTCCCGCAGCAGCGCCCGACCCCGGGCATTCGCCGCGAGAACGCGGGCATAGGGCGGCAGCCCCCGGGCCATCTCTCCCCGGATTCCCAGGGCGGCGCAGAGGCACATCCGCCGCAGGCGGGCCAGGGCATAGCGCTTGCTCTTGGCCGCGGCCAGGATCCCCTCCAGGCTCGCCTCCTCCTGCACGGCGCGATAGAGGCGCCTTCCCAGGCCGCCTTCCGCGTCCGGGAGCTTACCGTAATCCGTCTCCTCCAGCATCCGCAGACGGGAGAGCAGGGCGAGCTCCGGCAGACGCGGGTCCCGCAGCTCCCGCCCCAGCGCACGCTCCCGGGCGTAGACCTCCTCCGCCGGCCGGGGGACTTCCCCCGCGATGCTCTCCCCCGCCCGCAGCATGCGGCGCAGCTTGGAGGCGGAGCGGGGGCCTTCGCCGTCCCCTTCCCCGTCGTGGGGGGCGCCCTCGCGCAGGATCGGCAGCGGCGTGAGGGGCAGACCCAGCTCCCCGATGGCTTTCAGATACTCCACGGCCAGGATGTTGTTGGGCTGGCGCAGCAGCAGGGCCGGATCGCCCAGCCTTTGCTGCGCCGCCCGCTCCCGCGCTGCGGCAAAGGAGAGACTGGGCTCCCGCTCCAGCAGCGCCTTGATCTCAAGGAGAAAGCCAGGCTCCCGCAGGGTGTCTGCCAGCGCCCTAAGCGCCTCCAGCTCCCCGGTCTCGCTGCCGAAGCTCAGGTGCGTGCATCCAAGGGCGCCCAGCAGGCTCACCGCGCCCCGGGCAAAGCCCTCCGCGGAGCTGAGGCACCAGGGCAGGGGCAGCTCGATCACCAGATCGGCCCCGCAGCGGCAGGCGGCCTCTGCCCGGGCGAACTTATCGTACACCGCGGCCTCGCCCCGCTGGACGAAGTCCCCGGACTGTACGCAAATCACCGGGCTCTCCTCCCCCAGGGCGGCGCGGCTCTTCTGAATATGCAGTTCGTGACCCCGGTGGAAGGGGTTATACTCACAGACGATCCCAATGACGGCCATAGACTTCTCCCGAGAAAAAAGACTTGCAATATTCTGTGTTTGTATTAAAATAGTCTTTGCGTGTATTCTATCGAATTTCCCCAAAGTTTACAAGTGAAAGGAAACGATTTATGAAAATTCTCGTCATCAACGCAGGCAGCTCTTCCCTGAAGTATCAGCTCATTGATATGGAGACCGAGGCCGTGCTGGCCAAGGGTCTCTGCGAGCGCATCGGCATCGACGGCCACCTGAAGCACACCCCGCTGGTGGAGGGCAAGGCGGTCTTCAACGAGGACGTGGCCATGCCCACCCACTCCGAGGCCATTGCCGCCGTCATCGACAAGCTCACCAGCCCCCAGTACGGCGTGGTCAACTCCATGAAGGAGATCGACGCGGTGGGTCACCGGGTCGTCCACGGCGGGGAGAAGTTCGCCTCCTCCGTGCGCATCACCGACGATGTGATGAAGGCCATCGAGGAGTGCATCCCCTTCGCGCCGCTGCACAACCCCGCCAACATCACCGGCATCAAGGCCTGCCAGGCCGTCATGGGCGACGTGCCCATGGTCGCCGTGTTCGACACCGCCTTCCATCAGACCATGCCCGGCAAGGCCTTCATGTACGCCCTGCCCTATCAGTACTACCTCTCCAACGGCGTGCGGCGCTACGGCTTCCACGGCACCAGCCACCGCTACGTCTCCGCCCGCTGCGCGGAGCTCATGGGCAAACCCATCGAGGAGCTGAAGATCGTCTCCTGCCACATGGGCAACGGCTCCTCCCTGGCCGCCATCGACCACGGCAAGTGCGTGGACACCTCCATGGGCTTCACCCCGCTGGTGGGTCTGCCCATGGGCACCCGCTGCGGCGATCTGGACGCGGGCGTCATCCAGTACCTGATGAACAAGTACGGCTACAGCATTGACGAGATGCTGAACATCCTGAACAAGAAGTCCGGCGTGCTGGGCGTCTCCGGCGTCTCTTCCGACTTCCGCGATCTGGACAAGGCCGCCGCCGAGGGCAACGAGCGGGCCAAGCTCGCCCTGGACATGTTCCACTACTGGGTGGCCAAGGTGGCCGGCTCCTACGTCGCCGCCATGAACGGCGTGGACGCCATCGTCTACACCGCCGGTGTGGGCGAGAACAGCAGCGCCACCCGCGCCGCCATCTCCGAGTACTTCGGCTATCTGGGCGTCAAGATCGACCCCGTGGCCAATTCCAAGCGGGGCGAGGATATCGAGATCAGCACCCCCGACTCCAAGGTGAAGGTCTTCGTGATCCCCACCAACGAGGAGCTGGTCATCGCCCGCGACACCCGCGACATCGTTGCGTAGTACTTAGTGCTTAGTAATTAGTACATAGGGGACGGAGGAAGCGTTTTCGCATCCTTCGTCCCCTAACTACTACGCACTAAGCACTACGCACTAAGCACTACGCCCTCACACCCCCGTGGAGCCGAAGCCGCCGCGGCTCTCGGCGCGCAGGTGCTCCACCGTCTCAAACTCCAGCTCCGGCTGCTTTTCCAGGATGCGGAACTGGCAGATCCGGTCGTTTTTGCGGATCACGGTGTCCCGCATGGCCAGGATCGGCAGGCGCCACTCGTCCTCCTCCCCGCAGTAGGAGTTGTCGATGACGCCGAAGGAGTTTGCAACGATCACGCCGAAGTTTTTGAAGGTGCTGCTGCGGGGCGCCACATGGGCCTCATAGCCCGCGGGCAGGATCATGCCCACCCCCAGGCGCAGATAGCAAAAGTCCCCCGCGCGCAGCTCCAGATCCTCCGCCGCCCGCAGGTCGATCCAGTCCCCCTTCTGGAGCTTCTCCACCGGCTGCAGCCCTTCCACGAAGTATTTCACCTGAATTTTCATCCCGATCCCCCATTTTCAAGCTATTTTCGGGGCAAATCGCCCCCGAATCATACACTTTCCCCCGCATTGCCGCTTGACGGGGCGAAAAAACGCGTGTACAATTTATGTAGATACACGGACATTTTAGCATAGATGGGAGGAAGAATCCATGCCTAAATTTGAAGATTTCACCTTTGAATCCAGCACCGGAAAGAATCTGCTCCACGCCCGCCGCTGCATCCCCGACGGCAAGCCCCGGGCCGTTGTGCAGATCGAACACGGCGTGGCCGACCATATCAGCCGCTACGACGATCTGATGGAGTATCTGGCGAAAAACGGCATCGTCTGCGTGGGAGACGACCATCTGGGTCACGGGGAGAGCATCCGCGAGCCGGAGCAGCAGGGCTTCTTCAACGAGGAGGACGGCTGGAACTGCGTCGTGAAGGACGTGGACACCCTGCGGGATCTGACGAGGCGGGATTATCCCGATCTGCCCTACATCTTCTTCGGCCACAGCATGGGCAGCTTCGTGGTGCGCACCTACCTGATCCAGCACCCGGACAAGTATGACGCCGCCATCCTCAGCGGCACCGGCCACCAGAACAAGCTGATGATCCTGGCCGGCTACACCGCCGCAAGCCTGATGACCAAGAGCAAGGGCCCCATGGGCGACGGGAAGAAGCTCAACGACATGGCCTTCGGCTCCTACTGCAAGAAGATCCCCAATCCCCGCACGGAGTTTGACTGGATCAGCCGGGACGAGGCCGCCGTGGACAAGTACATCGCCGATCCGTACTGCGGCTTTGTGTGCAAGGTGAGCCTGTACCGGGACATGATGGCGGGCGTGAAGTTCATCACCAACCAGAAGAACATCGACAAGATGAACAAGGAAGCCCCGGTGTACTTCATGTCCGGCGACGCCGACCCCGTGGGCGACTACGGCGTGGGCGTGGAGCGGGCCTACCGGGCCTTCTGCAGCGCCGGTCTCAAGGACGTGAGCATGAAGCTCTACCCCGGCGGCCGGCACGAGATGCTCAACGAGACCAATAAGGAGGACGTGAAGAAGGATATCCTGGACTGGATCAACGAAAAGCTGAAGAAGATCTCCTGAACCTGCGAACGCGCCCCCTCTGGCCTTTGTCAGAGGGGGCTTTTTGCGCTCCGGGGACGAGAAGAATGAAGAATGAAAAATGAATCATTATGGTGTCGCCTCCGGCGACGGATTGAGATTCGGGGAGCGTGGGGGAAACGTTCGTTCGCTCCGTAGGGGCGACCCTTGTGGTCGCCCGTTTCCCCCGTAGGGCCGAGCATTGCTCGGCCGCTTGTCGGACACGGGCGCAGGTCGGCGGGCGATTCGTGAATCGCCCCTACGGGGGAACCTCCGTCCGCGCCGTAGGGGCGGGTAATACCCGCCCGCTTGTCCGTTCGCTGCGTAGGGGCCGGCGCCCTCGACGGCCCGTTTGTCGGACATGGGCGCAGGTCGCGGACACGGCTTTGTGCTTCCCCCAGCGGGGGAAGCTCCCGCGTAGCGGGTGATGAGGGAGAAGCCTGCCGCAGCGGTTGAGATGGTCTATAAGGGAAGCCTCTCCCTCATCCGTCAGCCGCCTTCCGTGAGACGGCGGCCGCCACCTTCCCCCGCTGGGGGAAGGACTGAGGCGGGCCGCTTGTCGGACGCCGGCGCATGTCGGCGGAGCGATTCGGCTATCGCCCCTACGGGGAACCCCTTCCTTCAGCGGCGGGCGTTACACGCCGCTGACACCTCCGCCTTGCGGTGCCCGAAAAACGCTGCGCACATTCGTTTGCTTGTGTTTTTCGACCGCTGCGGAAATTCCGGCTTCGCTTCATCTGCCACTGGCAGCGCGAAGCCGCAATTCCCCCGGAGGGGGAGGCAAGGCGCACTGGCCTTGCAATAACACGGGGTTTTGGGTTTATCTGCATATTGACAGCTCCCGCAGCCGAGAGGCGGCGGGAGCTGCTTTTTTTACTTCTTTACAAAGGTGACAGTTCCCACAGACTCCTTGTCCCAGTCGAGGAAGGTAACGGTGAGGGTGTCGCCCGCTTCTCCCTGTCCCTGGCTGTACGCAGCGAAGAAGCTGCCGTCCTCCCGAAGTCCCAGGCCGCCATTGCCATGAAACTCCATCCCCTCCACGCGCAGGGTCATGAAATCTGCCTCGGCAAAGTCGTCGGTGGGCACTCCCGTGAGACGCAGGCTGATCCCGAGGGGCGTCCGTTCCAGCCGAAGCTCGCCCAGCTCCAGTCCGGGTATTGCCTTCGGATCCTCCGGCGCATAGACGCCGAGGAGTGTACCCACTCCCTCCGACATGGTGAGGGGGATCTCCAGACGCTGGATAGCCGCCGGATCATATTCCAGATTCAGATTGCCCGGCTCGACAATTTGCGCGTTGATCTGGCAGACTGTCTCGATCACCGGAGCGGAAACACTCTTGGTTGCCTCCAGATACAGCACCATCTCTCTGTCAGAGAGATACACCGCATGCTGTCCAAAACTTTCAACGCCCAAGTTCTCCCACGGGAGACTCGCCCCCACAAAGAGGAGCTTGCGCTCCTGCCCGAGGGCATATTCCTCCAGTGTGCCTTCTCCTTCAAGCCCGATGCTCTGCAGCTCAGTGAAGGGATCCTCACTGCTGTCAGCCAGGACATAGCCCTCGTCCGCCGTGACGCTCAGGGTCAGCAGAATGGTGTTCTCATCACAGTAGCTCTCGGTTATCCGCGCCTGGAAGCCCTCGCCCTCGGCTGTTTCCTGCCGGGTCTCGATCACCGCCTGCGCCTCCTGGGGCATCTCACCACGGTTGGGGTTTGCGTACAGCTCCCGAAGACCGAACAGGTTCAGCGCGTAGGCCGTCGCCGCCAGCGCCAGCACGAGACAGGCCGCGAGAGCCAGGGCGATCCCTCGACGTACCATGACAGGGTGGTTTTCCAAATGATTCTTCTTCATTTTCTTGTTCCTTTCCGGGATCCGGCTTCGCTCAGCAGCCCGGAACTCCATCGCCTCCGCGATCAGCTCCTCGTCGATTCCGGTCAGGGCATTGGATACCAGCTTGCGATTCATGCCATCATCCCCTCCTTTTTCAAATAATCCTGCAAACGTTGGCGCAAGCGGAAAAGACGCACAGACAGGGCGTGGGGCTTTCTCCCCGTGGCAGACGCGATCTCGGAGATGGAGTCCCCAAACCAATAGCGGCGCAGGAACAGCACCCGATCATCAGGCTCCAAGCTGCGGAGAAATTGGTTTACATAACCCGTCAATTCTCTTGCCTCGTACTCGGTCTCCACATTGGAGAGCGCCGGCACGGTCTCCTCCAGCTCGTCCAGCGCCACGTCATAAAAGGTGTTGCGCTTTTTTGCGCTGTTGGAGCGATAGCGGTTGATGGCCAGATTCCGGGCGATTTTGCAAGCGTAGGCGCCCAGGTGTTCCGGCTGCCCGGGCGGAATGCTGTTCCAGACCTGCAGGCAGGTGTCGCTGGCGCACTCTTCCGCATCCTGCCGATCCCGCAGAACATGGTCGGTCACCTGGCGGATCTGTCTGCCGTATTTTCGATTCAGTTCCTCGATCGCCTCTTCCGAGCGTTGCCGGAACAGGGCGACGATCTCTTGATCTTTCAAAACTGTACCTTCTTTCCCCGGGAAGTGATGCATCCTTTTCCCCTTGCATCTATATAGTCGAAAACGGGGAGGAAATATCTCATACTAATACCTGATAGAAAGCTTTAGAAAGATTTCCGAGGCAGAATTGTGACAGGCGAGGCGCTTCCCGCAGAGCATAATGGAGATATATGGTCAATCTATTAGGTGTTAGTATCAGAGGCGCAAAAAACCGCTGTCTTGCGACAGCGGTTTTTGCAGTTCGGAACGGATTACGCCTCGGTCTCGCCCTCGGGGGCGATGCCGGTGGCGGTGCCGTCGGCAGAGACCTCATAGACCAGAGCGTCCTCGCGGGCCTCTTCCTTCTCCTCCTCCACGGGAGCCTTCTCCACGGGGGCGGGCTCGCTCAGCGCGCGGATGGACAGGGAGATCTTGTGCTTCTCCTGGTCGATGGCGGTGATCTTGGCGTCCACCACGTCGCCCACGGTCAGCACGTCACCGGGCTTGCCGATGCGGCGGTTGGCGATCTGGCTGATGTGGATCAGGCCGTCCACGCCGGGCAGAACTTCCGCAAAGGCGCCGAAGTCCATGAGCTTGACGATGGTGACGGGGGCAATGTCGCCCACCTGGTACTTGTTGGTGAACTGGGTCCAGGGGTTGCCGTTGGGATCCTTGTAGCCCAGGGAGATCTTGCGCTTCTCCCGGTCGAAGTTGATGACGTAGACCTCGATCTCGTCGCCCACGGAGACGACCTCGGAGGGCTGGTGGATGCGGCCCCAGCTCAGCTCGGAGACGTGCACCATGCCGTCGATGCCGCCGATGTCCACGAAGGCGCCGTAGCTGGTCAGAGACTTGACCACGCCCTTGTAGTGCTTGCCGATCTCGATGTTGTTCCAGATGGCCTCGGTGCGCTCGCGGCGCTCGGCCTGGGCCACGCGGCGGATGGAGCCCACCACGCGCTTGCGGGCCTTGTTGACCTCGGTGATCTTGAGACGCACGGTCTTCTTCAGCAGCTGGCTCATCTCAGCATCGCGGGGCAGGTCGGTCTGGGAAGCGGGCACGAACACGCGCACGCCCTTGACAGAGACGACCACGCCGCCCTTGTTCTCCTCGGTGACAACGCCTTCCATCACGGTGCCGTCTTCCACGGCGGCCTCGACCTCGTTCCAGATCTTGGCGGCGTCCAGACGCTTCTTGGACAGGGTGACAACGCCGTCCACATCGTTCACGCGAACCACAACGGCCTCCAGGGTGTCGCCGACCTTGACGGCGTCTTCCAGCTTGGTGCCGTCCTCGGTGAACTCCTCGGTGGGGATGATGCCGGTCTGCTTGGTGCCGAGATCCACGCTGATCTCGGTGCCGGTGATCGCCACGACGGTGCCGCTGACCTTATCTCCATTATAGATAGGCTTGAGGCTCTCCTCCAGCATTTCGTCGAAGGTCATTTCCTTCTCAACTGCGGGCTCCTCTACCTTGATTTCTTCATTTTTGATTTCGTCCATTTTGTTTCTTACCTCCTTAATGATCCACGCGGGGGTGGACGCTCCGGCCGTCAGCCCGACGGTATCAGCGCTCCTGAGCCTGTCCAGCTCCAACTCCGCCGGACCTTCGATGAACTGGACATGGGCGCAGTGCTCGCCGCAGATCTGGGCGAGATGGACGCTGTTTGCGCTGTGCCTGCCGCCGATGACGACCATCGCATCGCACGAAGCGGCAATTTTCGCCGCCTCTTCCTGCCGCGTAAACGTAGCAAGGCATATTGTATCATGGATTTTCGCATTTGTACATCTTTTTTTTAGGATTTCGCAACATTCGGTAAAATTACTGCGCGTCTGGGTGGTTTGCACCACGACAGTTATCGGTTTCTCCAAAAGATCCGGGTTTTCTTCCAGAAAAAGGCTGGTTTCCGCCGGATTTTCCAGCACCCGATGCTCTTTGCACCAGCCGCAGATGGCCTCCACCTCCGGGTGACGGCGCATGCCGATGATGAGCACGAAGCGCCCCTCCCGGGCGGCGCGGGAGACGATGGTGTGGATGGCCTTGACCTTGGGGCAGGTGGCGTCGGTGACCTGGGCGCCGGCCTTCTCCAGGGCGGCATAGACCTCCGGCGCGGCCCCGTGGGCGCGGATCAGCACCGCCTCCCCCGGCCGCAGCTCCTCCGGTGTATTCACCACGCGCATGCCCTTTGCCTCCAGGGCGCGCACCACGTCCTCGTTGTGGATGAGCTGCCCCAGGCTTGCGCAGTGTCCCTTCTCCCGTATGAGCCCCTCGGCCAGCTCCACGGAGCGCTGCACCCCGAAGCAGAAGCCCGCGCTCTCGGCTACGATCAGCTCTCTCACGCCTGCGCCTCCATCCGCTCCCGGATGATGCGGCAGAGGAGCCGGAAGCTCTCCTCAAAGTCGATCTCCGTGGTGTCCACCAGCACCGCGTCCTCCGCCCGGCGCAGGGGGGCGACCAACCGGTTCATGTCCTGCTCGTCCCGCTGGACGATCTCCCGCAGCACCTCTTCAAAGCTCTGCTCCACGCCCTTGGCCGCGAGCTCCTTCATCCGGCGCTCCGCCCGGGCCTCGGCGCTGGCGGTGAGATAGATCTTCAGCGGCGCGTCGGGCAGCACCACGGTGCCGATGTCCCGGCCGTCCATGATGACCCGGTGCTCCCGGGCCAGACGGCGCTGGGTCTCCATCAGATAGTCCCGCACGGCGGCGTGAGCCGACACATCGGAGGCGCAGAGGGAGATCTCCGGCAGGCGGATTTCCCGGGAAACGTCCTCGCCGTTTAGGAACATGCGCTGCTCCCCGTCCTCGTAGCGGAGCGCAATGTCCAGCTCGGGCAGGATCGCCGCCACCTGGGCCTCGTCTTTCCGGTCAATCCCCCGACGCAGGGCGGCCAGACCCACCGTGCGGTAGATGGCGCCGGTGTCCACATACAAAAAGCCCAGCTCCTGGGCGCAGCGGCGCGCCAGACTGCTCTTGCCCGCCCCGGAGGGGCCGTCGATGGCGACTGCGAAATTGTTCATGTTCTCTCTCCTTCTGCCGTTTTTCCGTTGTGTATTGTACTGACTTTTTCCCGGTCTGTCAAGGAGACGCGGCGAAGGTCTCCCCTCGCCGCGTCTCTTTGCCTGTATGGTGCCTGTATGGATTTATTCCTCTGATGTCAGTAAATCTCCACTTCCTCGCCCTTGAGGTAGCGCTGCAGGCGGGTCAGATCCTTGTTGTTGACCTTGCCGTCGCCGTTCACGTCCAGCGCGGCCTCCACAACCTCCGTCTCCTCGCCCTTGAGATAGCGCTGCAGGCGGGTCACATCCTTGTTGTTGACCTTTCCGTCGCCGTTGATGTCGCCGGGGATGTGGTCGGGCTCCAGCCCGGTGACCACCTTCTGATTCACGTCGATCCGCAGCAGGCCGCCCAGGGTGCCGCCGCTGTACTCCGCATAAGTTCCATTCTCCGTGCGGGTGCCGTTGCAATAGGCGTCCAGCAGGATCGGGTTCTCCGTGAGATCCAGGCTCGCCAGGCTGTTGCCGTAGCAGGAGAGGGTCTTCAGCTCTTCAAAGTACTTCAGGCCGCTTAAGCTCCCGATGGACTTGTTGGACACGTCCATGCTCGTCACCGCCTGGCGCTCCGCCCGGGAGAGCCAGCCGTCGCCGTCCAGGTCGATCTGCTCCAGGATGTAGGCGCGGAAGTTTGCGTCCGGGAAGGTGGTCTCGTCGATGGGCAGGAGCTTTTCAAAGACGGCGTAGAGCGCGTTGTCCACGAAAATGCCGATGTCCATCTCCGGGTTGCCGCTGTCCTCGCCGGGGCTGCCGCCGTAGGCGTCCTCCCAGTGGTCGAAGCGGTAGCCTTCCGCCGCCCGGGCACGGACGGTGATCCAGGTGCCGTAGGGGTAGCTGCCGGACTGCTCAAGCTGGAAGTCCCCGTCGTTGAAATCCACCAGGCCGCCCACGTCCTCGTTGCCCTCCAGATCCTTGACGCCCAGAATGATCGTCGGATTCCTGTCGGTGATCTGCACGTCCTGGGCGGGATCGCCGGTTTCGGGGTCGATAACGGTGCCGCCGCTGACGGTGCCGTTCTCCGGCATGCGGATGAAGTGGGTGTCGGGATAGCTGATGGAGCCGGCCTCAACGGCCTGGATGTTCCCATAGGCGGTCATGCCGCCGTTCTGGATGTTCAGCGCGCCGGTGCAGATGAGACCGATGTCGTTTCGGGAGCTGGCCCAGAGGGTGCCGCCCACCAGCCGCACCTCGCCGCCGCCCTGGAGGCCGGCCTCGCCGGCAGCGGTGAACAGATCGCCCGCCACGATCACGGTGCCGCGGCAGTCCACGCCGATGCCCTCATCGGTCTCGACCCGCAGGGAGCCCAGGAAGACCCGGAGGGTGCCGCCCACGCCCACGCCCACCTGGGTGGTGTTGTGGACCTTCACATTGCCGGACACGCTCAGGTCGCCGGCGGCGTAAATGCCGTGGAGCCAGGCGTAGATCACAAAGTCCCCGTCCAGGGTCAGATTGCCGCCGCAGCTGATGCCGCCCCGGAGACTGTCGTCCAGAAGCACGCCGCTGCCGGTGACGGTCAGATCGCCGCTGGCGGTGATGCTGAAGAGCCTGGTGAGGTCGGGATCGACGGTGTCCTGGCCCAAAACGCCGATGCTGCCGGTGTAGCCCTCCAGATGCAGCGTGCAGGTATCCGGGTCATAGCTGGCCTTGCCGCCCAGGACGGGAATGTCGTCCTTGTTGTCCGCGTTGACCTGGACGCTGCCCAGATAGACGTCATAGCGCTCCGGGCCGAAGCGGTAGATCATGGTGCCGATGCGGCCGGAGGGGGTGTGGAACTCCAGATCGCCGTAGATATTGCCGCAGCGAAGCACCCGGGCCGTGCCGTCGTCATAGAAGTCGATGTAAATATCGTTGCTCCCGTCGTCGTCCAGATCCCGCTCAAGCCTTGTGCCCGCCTCATGCTCGCCGAAGAGCCAGAGCGCGTCTTTGGCGTTCATCTCGTGGACGCCGTCCTCCAGCTCGAAGATATAGGTCTCCTGGGGCAGCAGCTCGCCGGTGACACTCACGTCCTTTGCGGGCATGGCGAAGCCCCAGGTGAGCTCCGTGAGCTGTTTGAGCTCCACATCGTCGCTGGTCACATTGGCCAGATACACGCCCTCCGGCTGGGTGGTGATGTCAGCGCGCACCACCACATAGTCCCCCGGACGGGCGCTGGTGACCTCCACATCGTTCAGGCGGAACTTGACGTAGCTGCCGCTGAGCTGGTAGCTCTCGGTGGGGATCTCGATGCTCTCGGTGTGGAGCCAGAGAGAGCCGTCGGTCGTAAGGTACTCCGTGGTGAAGGACAGGCCGTTGCGCAGCGTCACCTGGGTGTCCGCGGTGAGCGCGTAGCCCTGGTCCGCGTGCATGCGGACAGTGGCGTAATAGACGCAGCCGGGCTGGAAGCTGGCAGTCACGCTGTCCTTGGCGCCGGTGGCCTGGTCGGCGCCGTTCTTCCACAGGGTGTACATCTCGCCCACATGCGGCGTGTAGAAGGTGGCCCAGAGTCTGCTCTCGGCCTCGAAGCTGCTGCCCAGCTCCGGCAGATCCAGGGACAGCTCCACGCTGTCGATCTCCGTCTCCGGCAGCGTGATAAAGTTGGAGGTGAGGACCAGATTGCCGTCACTCCGTTTGTAGGGGGTAACCTCCCCGAATCTGCTGTCCATGCCGGTGCCGTCGCTGAAGAGGAGGAAGGCGCCGGGATTGTCGCCAAAGCACCAGCCGGGATTCGGAGCCAGGATGATCTCCACGCAGTACTGCTCACCGGGGACGAAGCTGCTCGGCGTCCCGACCCCGTGCTCCTGGAGCTCATACCAGCGGGCGCTCACCACCGTGTACTTGGAGGTGTTGACCGCGTTGAGCGTGACGGTGGCGGGGGCCAGGCCGCTGTAATTCCCGCCGGGGGCAGGAAGCTGCACGTTCAGATCCACCGTGGAGCAGGTCACGGGCTCGTCCGCAAGGGCGAAGAAGGCATGGACATATACGTCGCCGGGCTCATCCGCCACATAGAACTCCAGACTGTCGGTGATATCCTCGCCGACCTGCTCGGAATCGCGTGCTGCGGTCATCCACTGAAGGCGGTAGCCATTTTGGGGCATCGCGCTGAAGATGAGGGTGTCCCCCACCTTGGGACTGCTGTCGTTGGGCAGCACGTAGCCGCCGGAGCCGGAGGAGTAGACGGAGCCGTCGGCATTCATGACGTAATTGGTCACAAAAACCCGGCGCTGCTGGGCCGCGGCCTCCGGATTCAGGGAGTACCAGGAGGTGACCACGTGGATGGAGCCGTCGGAATCAAGGGTTTTGATCTCCACGCTGCCGTCTGTGAGCTCGATCTGGGTGTCCGCGGTGAAGACGTAGCCCTCGTTGGGGATCAGGTCAAACTCGGTGAAGTAGCGGCCGTCTGCGGTGAAGAAGCCGGCGGCCAGGCCGATGCCGCCGCTTTCCTGGTTGGCATAGTTGTACCAGATGGCGTCGGAGACGGTGAAGGGGGCGTTCTCAGGCAGATCGAAGACCACCGGGCAGCCCTGGGGATACTCGCCGCCCTCCTCGAACATCTGCACCATGAGCTCCGCCGTGGCGATGTTGGCGGTGGGAAGCTCAAACTCCTCGCCCACGATGTGCAGGCGCCCCTCGCTGTCCACGCTCAGGGTGCAGCCGCCGGAGAAGGCGACGTTGTTCGGATCCGGGTCGCTGGGGTCGCGATAGACCAGCAGGCAGTCGGTGTCCGCCTTCCAGTACCAGTGCTCATGGGGCTCCAGAACGATCTCCACATAGTACTTGGCGCCGGGCCGGAAGCTGGCGGGCTCCTGACCCACGCAGCCGCTGCCCTCGCCGCCCAGCCAGCGGGCGGAGTACAGGTCATACCAGCTGCCCTCCAGGTTCCCGAAGTGGACCGTGCCGGTATTCTCCCCGGGCTGGGGGATGTCCAGGATGAGAGACATGCTTCTCGGCAGGGGCAGGACGGTACCCGTGGGCGTAAAGCAGACATAGAGCTCCAGCATGCCGTAATCCTCCGGAACGGTAAAGCTCATCTCCGGTGTGGCGTCGTAGCCCATGCGCACGCCGTCGTCATAGTAGACGTACTGGAGCTGATAGCCCGGGGCCGGGGTCGCGGTGACGGTCACCGTGTCGCCGGGGTGGGGGTTGGCCGGAGAATAGCTGGCCGTGCCGCCGACCACGTCGGGAATGATATGGTAGTTTGCGTCATAGACCTCCACCTCGAACACGACGGGGATGGCGCCGCCGGTGGGCTGTGCGGTGCTGGGCACCTGCAGCAGGGGGCTCTTCACGGTGATGCTGCCGTCGGCGTTGGGCGTGGCGGTGAAGTCGCCGTCCGTGCTTCTCAGGATCGAGCCGTCGGGCAGGGTGAGCTCGACCAGGCAGTTGTCTGCGAAGGTCCAGCCGGGATTGGGTCTCAGGGTAAAGAGCGCGTAATAGTCCCGAACATCATAGAACCATCCGATGCAGTTTCCGTACTCGCTCCGCCAGGAGGCGTCCGTCACGGAAAAGGCGCTGGGAAAGATTGCCATGCTCGTCATGCTGAGATAGGGCGTGAGGACGGGCGCGGCCGGCAGGCTGGTATAGCCGGAGGCCGCGGGATTCTCCAGCTGCACCGCCAGCGCATAGCAGCTCCTGCTGCCGCCGTCCTTGACAAAGTAGGCCCGGAACTCCATGTCCCGATCCGGCATGACGGCCTGCAGCGTATCGGTGACGTCCGCCACAGGTTCGTCGTCCGGCAGCGCAAACTGCACCGCCAGCAGCGTATAGCCCTCATTGGGCGTCACCGTGCAGGAGACGGTCGAGCCCTCCTGGGCGCAGCCGGTGCTGACTGTGATCGTGCCGCCGGTGAGGCTCGCGTCATAGTCGCCGTTTTCATCGTAGGTGAAGGTATTTGCATAGAGATTGTGCCAGCCCGCGGTTTCGGGAACGGTGTACAGGGGGCTTCGAATCAGCAGATTGCCGTTGAGCTGCCTGCTGACCGTAACAGCGCCGTTGGCGCTGCTGACCTTGCTGCCATTGGGCATGGTGAGCTGGATCTCCACGTTGGACACGCTGCTGGGAAAGGCCCAGCCGCTGTTGGGCGTCAGGACAGCTTCCACATAATAGCTCTTCCCGATCTGGAAGCTGGTGGGATTGGCGCCGCCCTCCTCCTTCCAGACAGCGCTCACCACCGAGTAGGCGCCCAGCGCCGTGGGAGCGTTGTTGGTCAGGTCGGTATAGTACTTCGTCAGGCTCGCACCCACCGTTCCGCTGTAGCTGCCGCCCAGGCCGGGGGCGGCAATGCGCAGGGACGCGCCGCCGCAGGGCATGGTGCCGCTCTCCGCGATAAAGATGGCGAAGAAAGCGCAGTTCTCGTTCTGCATGGTGGCGCTCAGGGTCTCGGTCACGTCGGTCTTCGCGCCGCTGCTCGGGCCGAAGAACACCGCCACCAGCCGATACCCCGAGGCGGCCAGGGGCTTGCATTTCACGGTCTGGCCGGAGGACGCGCTGCTTGCGCTCACGGTGACTGTGCCGCCGGTGAGACTCGCGTCATACACGCCTCTTTCGTTGTAGGTAAGGGCATGTCCCCGGAGGGAATAGCTTACCTCCGGTTCGTCCGCCGGGACCGGCGCCGCCTCCGGCTCCTCCGTCGGGTTGAGCTCTTCCGCAGGGGCGGGCTCTTCCGCAGGGGCAGGCTCTTCCGCCGGAGCGAGCTCCTCCGTCTCCGGCGCTTCCGCCAGCGCCGGGGCGGGCAGCAGACTGATCATCATCAGCAGCGCCAGCAGAAGACTGCATACTCGCTTGGTGATTCTCATGGGAAAATCCTCCTTTTTCCGGCTGCGCCGCCAGCTCCGACCGCGCAGCGTTTTCTATACTTGAACCGCCAATGTTTATACTTGCTCAATATTACTGTATCAAATAAGAGAGGAAAAGTCCAGCAAATTTGTTGCAAAATTGCATCATTTTGTAAAAAACATGGCAGCCGGATCCCTCAGACCCGGCTGCCGATGCAGCGTTCTTCTTATTCTTCGCCCGGCACGGCGTTCCCGGCAACATAGCCGGTGCACCAGGCGATCTGCAGGTTGAAGCCGCCGGTGTAGGCGTCCAGATCCAGCACCTCCCCGGCAAAGTACAGCCCCCGCACCAGCTTGGACTCCATGCTTCTGGGGTCTACTTCCTTCGTGCTCACGCCCCCGGCGGTGACGATGGCCTCGTCGATGGGCCGGGTGCCGGAGACGGAGACCGGGAAGGCCTTCAAAAGCCGCAGCAGCGCCATGCGCTGTTCCCGGGTGATGTCATGCACCTTGGTCTCCCCCGGGATGCCGGAGAGCTCCACCAGCACCGGGATCATCGCCCGTCCGGCCAGCTCCCCCAGGGCGTTGCGAAACTCCCGGTTGGAAAACTTCTGAAAATCCCGCAGCAGGCGGGCGTCCAGCTTCTTCTCGTCCAGGGCGGGCTTCAGGTCGATCTCCAGCCGGCAGGGCAGTTCCCCGATATGCCGCAGCTTGGCGCTGGCCGAGAGCACCAGCGGCCCCGAGACGCCGAAGTGGGTAAACAGCATCTCCCCCAGCTCCCGGAACACCAGCTTCCCCCTCTCGTAGGCGGAGAGGCTCACGTTCCGCAGGGAAAAGCCCTGCATCTGGGCGCACCAGGGATCCTCGCTCGTAAGCGGCACCAGGGAGGGGCGCCTGGGCGTCACCGTATGTCCCGCCTCCCGAGCCAGCCGGTAGCCCGTGCCGTCGGAGCCGGTCTTGGGATAGCTGAGGCCCCCCGTGCAGACCGCCGCCGCCCGGCAGGAGAGCTCCCCCTCGTCGGTAAGTACCCCGCACACCGCGCCGTCTTGGGTCAGAAGCCGCCGGGCCGATGTACGCAGCATCTGCACGCCCAGGCGGCGGCATTCCTTCACCAGGGCGTCGGCTATGTCGTTTGCGTTGTCGGAGACCGGGAAGACCCGGTTGCCCCGCTCGATTTTCAGCGGCACCCCCAGGTTCTCGAAAAAGGCCATGACCTCCCGGGTGCCGAAGCGGCTCATGGCGCTGTAGAGAAAGCGCCCGTCCCCGGGGATGTTGGCCATGAACTCCCGGATGTCACAGGCGTTGGTGACGTTGCAGCGACCCTTGCCCGTGATGCGCAGCTTCCGCCCCAGCTGGAGATTCCGATCCAAAATTGTGACGGAGAGCCCCCGCCGGGCGGCCATGACAGCGCACATCATCCCGGCAGCCCCGCCGCCGATGACCACAAGATCCGTCATGTCTCCACCCCCAGCTTCCGCAGCTCCTCTTTTGTCAGCTCCCTCCACTGACCCGGGCGCAGATCGCCCAGCACAAGGCCGCCCTCCCGCACCCGGCAGAGCCGGGTCACGGTGAGCTCCGCCTGCTCGCACATCCGGCGCACCTGGCGGTTTCGCCCCTCGTGGATGCTGATCTCCAGCACGGCGCCCTCGGGTGTCGGCTCCAGCAGCTTCACCTTGGCCGGGTGGAGCCGGTAGCCGTCCAGCTCCATGGGCTGGCGCAGACGCTGGATCCCCGCCGCGGCGTCCCCCCGCACCCAGGTACGGTAGACTTTCTCCACCTCATGGGAGGGGTGCATCAGCCGGTTTGCCAGGGCGCCGTCATTGGTCATGAGCAGCAGCCCCTCGGAGTCCATATCCAGCCGTCCTACCGGCACCAGGCGCTCCGGAATCTCACTGATCAGCTCGCTCACGTCCCGCCGCCCCTTTTCATCGTGGAGCGTGGTCACCACCCCCCGGGGCTTATGCAGCATGATGGTAAGCATTCTGGTCACGGACGGCAGCGTTTTGCCGTCCACAAGGATGGTATCGGTCTCCGGATCGGCGCTGTCCCCGATGTGGGCGGGCAGGCCGTTCACGGTCACGCGGCCGGCCTCGATGGCCTCCTCCGCCTTCCGCCGCGCCATCAGCCCGGAGGCCGCGATGATCTTTTGCAGTCGTTCTCTCATGTGTTCTTTCCTGTTTCTCCCAAAGTCTGGGTAAAGCGCAGCGGCACGCTGCCCAGCTCTACCCCGTCCCGGCATACGTGCACGCAGCCGCCGATCTCCCCGGCGCGCACCGGCGCCAGCACAAAGGGCGGCAGCTCCGCCGCTACCTTCAGCTCCGTGTCCTTCGGCAGCGTCAGCGTCAGCGGATCCGCCCGCAGGCGGATCTCCTTCTCCTCCGCCCCGAAGAGGGGCAGGGTGTAGCACAGCTGCGCGGTGACGTCGGCGCTCACATAACGGGCAAAGCCCCAGTCGTAGAGTGCCATGTGGTCGTTCCAGTCCTCCGGCGCGGAGAGGGTCACGCAATAGAGACGGGTGCCCTCCCGCTCGCAGCAGCTCACCAGGCAGCGCCCCGCCGCCCGGGTGTAGCCGGTCTTGCCGCCCAGGCAGCCGGGACAGCGCCAGAGCAGCTTGTTGTGGTTAACATAATATTGCCCATGGATCTCGGCCCCGCTCCGGCTCAGAATGGCGCAGAGCTCCGGCCGCTCCATGCAGGCGGCCATCAGCAGGGCCAGATCCGCCGCCGAGCCGTAGTGCTCCTCGTCGTCCAGCCCGTGGGGATTCACAAAATGGCTGTCCGCCATGCCGAGCTCCGCCGCCTTCTCGTTCATCCAGGCCGCAAAGCGCTCCTCGCTCCCGGCACAGTGCAGGGCCAGGGCCTGGGCCGCGTCGTTGCCGGAGGCCAGCAGCAGCCCGGTGAGCAGCTCCTCCACGGTATAGGTCTCCCCCGCCGCGAGATACATGGAGGAGCCCTCGATCTCGCAGCAGGCGGGCGGGATCTCCACCGTCTCATCCAGGCTGCAGTGCTCCGCCGCCACCAGGGCGGTCATGAGCTTGGTCGTGCTGGCGATGAGGCTGCGCTGATGGGCGTTCTTTTCGTAGAGGATCTGTCCGTCGGCTGTCATGAGCACCGCGCAGTCGGCGCTGAGCTCCGGGGCGGGCGTCTCCGTCGGAAGGCTCTGCCCGTTCAGCAGCAGGGCTGCCGCCAGCAGGATCAGGATTTTTCGCACAATAAGCACCACCTTTTTTAAGGTAGTGCTTATTATGGCGTGATCGTTTTCGATTTATTTATCCTGCTGCTTGTTGATAAAGGCGTCCACCTTGTCCATCACCTGGGGCACCAGGTCGATGATGCGATCCACGGTGGTGCTGGCGGGCGGGGTGATGTTGATCATCCGCACCGTGCCTTCCTTGATGACCAAAAAGCCGATGGGGTCGATCTTCACGCCGGTGGCGTTGCCGCCGCCGTAGGGCCGGTTGCCCTCCTTCTTGGGAGTAAACTCCACACCGCCGCCGCCAAAGCCCACGCTGATCCGGGAAATGGGAACCAGGGTGATGCCGTCGGGGGTATAGATGGGCTCGCCGACAACGGTGTCGACCTTGAGAATGTTCTTGACATTGTCCATGGTGGACTGCATGAGTTCGCCGATCGGGTTGATGTTATCCATTTGCTGCCATCCTTTCCTCTTCCTGTATGTTTTCTTTTTTCTCTTTCACAATCGTCAAATGCCCCTCTTCGATAGCAAGGGCAGGCTTCTCCGTCCCTTCCTTACTTCCAAGAGCGGCGGCTTCCGCCTTCTGCGCCTTTTCCAGGGCTTTTTTCTCCTTCTTTTTCCGGCGCTTGGAACGGATCAGAATCTTCAGCGCGCCGAAGAGCAGGCAGTTGATAACGCCGTTGAGGCGCCAGAGCGTGATGGTCATGGCGAGGCCGCCCTCGAAGAAGGTCTTGTCCGCAGTGAAGTCCACATCCGTCCACACGCTGCAGTCCTTCACATGGAAGCGCTTTTTGCACAGCGGCGCCAGACTGGAGAGCGCGGCGTTCACCTTGCCGTAGGTCATGGCGGTGTCATAGGGATCGTCTCCCGCCGCGATGTAGTGCAGCACGAAGCGATCCACCTTCCAGGCGCGGCCGAATTTGCCGATGCCCTTGAGAACGATGCGCAGCAGCTCCAGAAGCTCATCCCGGTTGAAGGGCAGGGAGCGCTTCTTCTTGGTCTTGGGCTCTTCTTCCTCTTCCTCGGGCTTTTTCTTCTTTTTCTTCTTCTTTTTCTTTTCCTTCTTGGGCTTTTTCTCCGCCTCCGGCTTCTTGGGCAGGATCTGGATCAGCAGCGCGCTGACCTTGGCCGAGAGGTGGAACTCGCCGCCCTCATTGCCCACGTCCACCCCGATGGGGATGAACAGGATCAGCAGAATGAGCGCAACGATGATGCCGAGGATGATCCATCCAACCAAATTTCATCACTCCTTCGCCCCGTCCAGAACCTCCTCCATGGCGATCTGGTTCGGATCGGCGGCATTTTGCAGTTCATGAATCGCTTGCTGGAGCTTTTCCACGCCCTCGCTGCCGGCAAGCTCCGGCAGAGGCGGCAGCTGGCTTAGCTGGGATATGCCCATGGTGCGCAGAAACACATCGGTGGTGCGGAAGAGGGCGGGGCGGCCCGGCGCTTCCAGCCGGCCGCAGATCTCGATGAGACCCCGCTCCGTCAGAGCGCCCACGGTATAGGAGCTGTCCACCCCGCGCACCCGGTCGATATAGGCCCGGGTCACCGGCTGGTAGTAGGCCACGATCGCCAGCGTCTCCAGCGCGGACTGGCTGAGCATGGGCGGTCTGCGCTGCTCCAGCGCCTTGATCACGAAGGGAGCGTAGTCCGGGTCGGAGCACATCTGCAGCTTATCGTCCAGCCGCAGGATGCGGATGCCGCGCCCCTCCCGCTCATAGCGCTGGGCCAGCTCCTCCGCGATCTGCCCGAGCTCCTCCTCGTCCGTATCCAGCACCAGGGACAGACGCGCCAGCGGCACGCTCTCCCCCGCTGCAAAGAGTATCGCCTCAAGGGCGGCAGAAATATCCATATACTTCTTATTCCTCGATTTTTTCCAGGATCTCTTCCAGATCGGCGCCGGTGAGGGAGAGCAGATAACCCTGCTCCTCCCGCTCGATGTGGACGCCGCCCATGCTGCACAGCTCCAGCACGGACAGGAAGGTGGCTACGATCTCCGAACGGGAGGCGCAGCTCTGGTACAGCTCCTCCAGCGTGGCGGGGCTCCGCCGCAGCCGCTCCAGCAGCTCTCGGCTCTTGGAGCGCACGCTGTAGATGATGCGGCTGGGGATGGCCTCGGCAAAGCGGTCTTCCTCCTCCGGCACCTTCACGCCCCGGGAGAACACCGCCCACAGCGCCTTCAGCAGATCCACCGGCTCGTGCCGGTACTCGTACTCCTTCGCGGTCTTCGGCAGCGGTTCGGGGAGCTTGGGAAAGTACAGCAAGCCCCGCTCCGAGGCGGCCTTCAGCTCCGGCACCACCTGGCGAACCAGCGCCAGATTGTCCCTGGCCTTCAGCTGCTCCAGGGATTCCATCAGCACTTCCAGCTCTGAGACCTCTTCCTCGCTGGTCAGGAGGGTGCGGGTCTTGATATACAGCAGATGGGAGGCCATCTGTACAAATTCGCTGGCGATCTCCAGATCCATGCTCTGCATCTCGGCCATCCAGGCCAGATACTGATCCAGGATCTCGGAGATCTTCAGGTCGCGGATCTCGATTTTATTCTTTTGCAGCAGCATCAGGATCAGGCTCAGCGGGCCTTCAAAATCCTGCAGCTCGTCTTTTTCGTGAACAATGCCTTCCAGGTGAAAATTGGGATTTTCCATTCTATCCCCTTAAAATATCAGTTTGCCCAGCTCAAAGCCGCCCCGGAGCACCGGATCCAGCAGGTCGATCCCCTTCTCCAGCAGCCACATGAGCGGCCCGTCGATGACGCCGCTGTAGAGCAGCACCAGCAGCACCACAAAGCCGTAGCGCTCGTACTGCATCAGCTTCCAGTAGGCTTCCTCCGGCAGGAGGGAGAACACGACCTTGGAGCCGTCCAGCGGTGGGATGGGCAGGATGTTGAAGATCGCCATGGCCATGCTGAGCGAGGCCGTCATGCCCAGCATCTCCAGCGCCACCTTGCCCGCCGCGCTGCCATAGAGCGCCGGGGTCAGCAGGCCATAGAGGAAGAGAAAGACCACCGCGATGAGCACGTTGCTCCCGGGTCCGGCCAGCGCCGTCACCGCCATGCCTCGCTTGGGGTTTTTGAACTTCAGCATGTTGACCGGCACGGGCTTTGCGTAGCCGAAGCCGAAGATCACCATCATCAAAAGTCCCATGGGATCCAGGTGCTTGATGGGGTTCAGGGTCAGGCGCCCGGCCTTCTTGGCCGTATCGTCCCCCAGGGCATAGGCCACCGCCCCGTGGCTCAGCTCATGGAGCGTGATGCACAGCAGCGCGGGGATCACCCGCATCAGCATCTGCTGTACGCCTCCAAAGTCAAAGCCGTTCCATATTTCCCGCAGCGCGTCGATTGCCTTCACCCCCATAATACAGTTATTTTACCAAAGAAAGAAAAAAAATACAAGGACGAGACGGAAAAAACCGTCGCGTTCTTGTATTTTTTCATAACAGGCTCATGATCTCCGCCAGAAGCTGTTCCCGTCCCTGTCCCTTCTCCGCGGAAAAGGGGATCAGCGGCACGGACTCCGGCAGCTCCAGCGTTTCCCGGATGCAGGCCAGATTCGGCTCGATCTCGCTCTTTTTCAGCTTGTCCAGCTTGTTGGCCACCACCGCAAAGCGGCGGCCGGAGCTCTTGAACCAGGCTGCCATGGTGCCGTCGTCCGCCGTGGGCTTGTGCCGGGCGTCCACGATCATGACCCCCAGGTCAAAGGAGCCGGGATCCGCGAAGAAGTCCTCCATGAGCTTTCCCCAGCGATCCCGCTCCGCCTGGGACACCTTGGCAAAGCCGTAGCCCGGCAGATCCACGAAATAGAGCTTGCCGTCGATGAGAAAGTAGTTCACATGGACGGTCTTCCCCGGCTGGGCACCTACCCGGGCGAAGTTTTTGCGGTTCAGCATCCGGTTGATGACGGAGCTTTTACCCACATTGGACTTGCCCGCGAAGGCCACCGTCGGCACGGAGCTGTGGATGAACTGAGCCGGCGCGGCGGCGGATTTCACGAAGTCCGCCTTGTTTACATTCAGCGTCGCCATGGCTCACACCCGGATCGGCTCTCTGCCCTTGGCGGCGGGCACCGCAGCGGGCAGGGGCATGGTCTCGTGCAGCTCGCCCCGCAGCAGCGCCACGTCCAGCGCGGCGTCCGCGTGATCCACCGGCACAAAGTGCAGCTGCTGCCGCACGGTCTGGTCGATCTCCTGCAGGTCGGGCTCGTTCTCCGCGGGGATGATGACGGTCTTGACCCCGGCGCGCAGCGCCGCCATGGTCTTCTCCCGCAGGCCCCCGATGGGCAGCACCCGGCCGCGCAGGGTGATCTCCCCGGTCATGGCCACGTCGCTGCGCACCGGCGTCCCGGTGAGGGCGGAGATGAGGGCGATGGTCACGGTGATGCCGGCGGAGGGGCCGTCCTTGGGCACCGCGCCCTCCGGGAAGTGCAGGTGGATGTCGTTATTCTTATAGAAGTCCGGGTCGATGCCCAGGCGCTCGGCCCGGGAGCGGATGTAGGTCACGGCCGCCCGGGCGGACTCCTTCATCACGTCGCCCAGGTTGCCGGTGAGTTCCAGCTTACCGGAGCCGGGAATCACAGCGGCCTCCACGTCCAGCACCTCGCCGCCCACGGCGGTATAGGCCAGGCCGCGAACCAGGCCGACCTCCGGCCGGGTGCGCAGGGCGTCGGGCTTGAACTTCGCCGGGCCCAGCAGGGGCTCCAGCTGCCCGGCCTTCACCCGCAGGCTCTTATATGTTCCCTCGGCGATCCCGGAGGCTGCCTTGCGGCAGACGGCGGCCAGCTCCCGCTCCAGCAGACGCACGCCGGATTCCCGGGTATAGCTGCGGATCATCTCGCGGATGGCGGCGTCGTCCACCTTCAGCTGCACCGCCTTCAGGCCGTGCTTTTTCCGCTGCTTGGGCAGCAGGTGGCGCTTGGCGATCTGCAGCTTCTCCTCATCGGTGTAGCTGGAGAGCTCAATGACCTCCATGCGATCCAGCAGCGCCCGGGGGATGGTGTTCAGATCGTTTGCGGTGGTGATGAAGAACACGCTGGAGAGGTCGAAGGGCAGTTCCAGAAAGTGATCCCGGAAGCTCGCGTTCTGCTCCGGATCCAGCGCCTCCAGGAGCGCCGCGCTGGGGTCGCCCCGATAGTCGGCGCCCAGCTTGTCGATTTCATCCAGCACCATCAGGGGGTTGCAGCTGCCCGCCTGCTGGATGCCGGTGATGATGCGGCCCGGCATGGAGCCGATGTAGGTCTTGCGGTGGCCGCGGATCTCCGCCTCGTCCCGGATGCCGCCCAGAGACACCCGCACCAGCTTCCGCCCGGTGGCGTGCGCCACGCTCATGGCGATGCTGGTCTTGCCGGTGCCCGGAGGGCCCACCAGGCAGAGAAGTCCGCCCTTGATGTCCGGGGAGAGCTGCTTCACGGCCAGGTATTCCAGGATGCGCTCCTTGACCTTCTCCAGGCCGAAGTGCTCGTCGTCTAGGATCTTGCGGGCTTTCGCGATGTCCAGGGTCTCCGGGGTCTTTTTGCCCCAGGGCAGCTCCAGGCAGGTGTCCAGATAGCCCCGGATCACCGCCGCCTCGGCAGAGCCGAAGGGCTGCTTCTGCAGGCGGCTCAGCTCCTTTTTCAGCTTGTCGCGGACTTCCTCTGAGGCGTCCAGCGCCTCGATCTTCCGGCGGTACTCGTCGTAATCGTCTACGGAGCCGTCCTCGCCCAACTCGGCCTGGATGATCTTCAGCTCTTCCCGCAGGTAGTACTCCCGCTGACCCCGGTTCATGGCCTCCTGGGTCTGGTCATTGAGCTCCTTCTCGATGCTGAGCACGTCCAGCTCCTTGCTGAGCATCCGGATCAGCAGTGTGAGGCGCCGGGCGGCGCCGGCCTCCTCCAGCAGCTGCTGCTTCTCCTCCACCCGGAAGTGGACGTTCTGGGCGATGTAGTCCGAGACATAGCCCGGATTGGGATTGGCCAGCACGTTCAGGATCTGCTCCCCCGGCATCTCCGGGTTCATCTGCAGATACTCCTGGAACAGGGACACGCAGCTTCGCAGCAGCGCCTCCGTCCGGGCCGCGCCCGCGCGCTCCTCCTTCACCGGCAGGGGGCGCAGAAGGGCGCTGTAGCCCTTGGGATCGGTGTGGATCTCCTCGGCCTCGGCCCGGTACAGGCCTTCCACCATCACGCGGCACATGCCGCCCTGGGGCTGGCGCAGCTGCTGCCGGATGCGGCAGACGGTGCCCACCCGGTAGATGTCCTCCGCTTCCGGCAGATCCACGGAAAGATCCTTCTGGGCTGCCAGGAAAATCATCTGATTCCGTTTTCCCGCCGCGCTGAGGGCGCCCAGGGAGGCCGCCCGCTCCACATCGAAGGTCAGCAGCATCCCGGGGAACACCGTGAGACCCCGCAGGGCCAGCAGCGGCAGCCGGATCAGATCTTGATTCATTTCGCTCATGGTTTTCCTCCTCTCTTGAGAGGGTCAGGTTTTTGCGGTCTCGTTCTTATGCAGTACGGTGGGCTTCTCAGTGCCGTTCACGCTCGCGGCGGTGATGATCACCTTGCTCACCGAGGGGTCGGAGGGGATGGTGTACATGAGCTCGGTCATGACGCCCTCCATCACGCTTCTCAGACCCCGGGCGCCGATTTTGCGCTCAATGGCCTTGTCGGCAATGGCCTCCAGGGCGGCGGGCTCATACTCCAGCTCCACCCCGTCAAAACCCATCAGCGCCTGATACTGCTTGGTCATGGCATTCTTGGGCTCCTGCAGGATGCGCACCAGATCCTCCCGGTTGAGGGAGTCCAGCGAGGCCACCACGGGAAGTCTGCCGATGAGCTCGGGGATGATGCCGAACTTCAAGAGGTCGTGCTGCTGCACCTGGGCGAGGATCTGTCCCACGTCCCGCTGGGCGCTGCTCTTGATCTCCGCGCCGAAGCCCATGGTCTTCTTGTCGGTGCGCTTTTCGATGATCTTATCCAGCCCGTCGAAGGCGCCGCCGCAGATGAAGAGGATGTTGGAGGTATCCACGTGGATAAACTCCTGGTGGGGGTGCTTGCGCCCGCCCTGGGGCGGCACGTTGGCGATGGTGCCCTCCAGCAGCTTTAACAGCGCCTGCTGCACGCCCTCGCCGGACACGTCCCGGGTGATGGAGGTGTTCTCGCTCTTGCGGGCGATCTTGTCGATCTCGTCGATGTAGATGATGCCCCGCTGGGCCCGCTCCACATCGAAATCCGCCGCCTGCAGGAGCTTGAGGATCACGTTCTCCACGTCCTCGCCCACATAGCCGGCCTCGGTCAGGGTGGTGGCGTCGGCAATGGCGAAGGGAACGTCCAGCATCTTGGCCATGGTCTGGGCAAAGAGGGTCTTGCCGCTGCCGGTGGGGCCGATGAGCAGGATGTTGCTCTTCTGCAGCTCCACATCGTCCTTGGAGGCGTGGAGGATGCGCTTATAGTGGTTGTAAACCGCCACCGACAGCACCATCTTCGCCCGCTCCTGGCCGATGACGTACTCATCCAGCCGGGCCTTGATCTGCATGGGCTTGGGCAGCTTCTCGAACACCAGGGGCAGCCCGTCGTAGCCGTTCACGGTGGGGGGCTCGGCGCCGGGCAGCTCGCCGATGACGCTCATGCACATGCGCACGCAGTCGTCGCAGATATAGCTGCCGTTGCCGGCGATGAGCCGGTTCACCAGGGACTGGGGCTTGCCGCAGAACGAGCAGCGGATGCTTCTTCTGTTATCGTCAGTTCTTGCCATATGCTTCTCCTAAGAAGAGGCGGGACGGGCTGCTGCCCGCCCCGCTCCGATTTATGCTTACCGCTTGTAGATCACCGTGTCGATGAGGCCGTAGTCCTTGGCCTCCTCAGCCGTGAGCCAGCGATCCCGCTCGGAATCGGCCTTCACCTGCTCGGGGGTCTTGCCGGTATTCTCGGCCAGGATCTTGTTGAGCCGCTCCTTGATCTTCAGGAAGTGCTCCACGTCGATCTCCATATCCGTCACCTTGCCCTGGGTGCCGGCGGAGGGCTGGTGGATCATGATCTCGGCGTTAGGCAGGGCGATGCGCTTGCCCTTGGCGCCGGCGGAGAGCAGGAAGGCACCCATGGAGGCCGCCATACCCACGCAGATGGTGGAGACGTCGGGCTTGATATACTGCATGGTGTCATAGATCGCCATGCCCGCCGACACGCTGCCGCCGGGGCTGTTGATGTAGAACTGGATGTCCTTGTCGGGGTCCTGGGCCTCCAGATACAGCAGCTGCGCCACGATCAGGCTCGCGGTGGTGTCGTTGACCTCCTCGGACAGCATGACGATGCGGTCGTTGAGAAGTCTGGAAAAAATGTCGTAAGACCGCTCTCCGCGGCTGGTCTGTTCGACAACATAGGGTACTAAGCTCATTGGTAAAACTCTCCTTTCACTTGCTTATCCAAGAGAGCATATCCGAATCCCCGGGAACTTATTCTTTGGTCTCTTCGGTCTCCTCGGCGGGAGCGGGCTCCTCCATCTCGCCGACCTCGGCGCTCTCCATGATGATGTTGGTGGCCTTCTCCTTCTTGTACTCGTTCCGGATGGTCTCCAGGCCGAAGTATTCCTTGATCTCCTCGGGCTTGGCGTTGACGCTGTCGGCGATGCGCTGCAGATAGGCGTCGGTCTCCTCCTCGGTGAGTTCAATGTTCTCCGCCTTGGCAACGGCCTCCAGCAGCAGCTCGGTGCGAACCTGCAGCTGAGCGGAGGGCAGAATGCTCTGATTCATGGTCTCGCTGTCGATGCCCAGCATGCGGACCAGCTTCTCCATCTCGATGCTGCGGTCGGTCATGCCGAAGTTCGCGGCGTAGTTGCGCACGATCTCCTCGGCCTTCTCCTGGATCATGGCGTCGGGCACGTCCACGCTCATGTTGTCGGCGGCCTGCTTCATGATGAGGGAACGGAAGGCGTTCTCGGCCTGCTCCTCGTAGCGCTCCTGCAGCTTCTTGCGCAGATCGGCCTTGTACTCCTCCAGGGTGTCGAACTCGGACACGTCCTTGGCAAACTCATCGTCCAGCTCGGGCAGCTCCGGGTAGGTCAGGGAGTTGAGCTTCACCTTGAAGACGACGGCCTTGCCGGCCAGGTTCTCCACATAGGTCTCGGGGAAGGTGATGTCCAGATCCTTCTCTTCGCCGATCTTCATGCCCACGACCTGCTCCTCAAAGCCGGGAACGAAGGAGTTGGAGCCCAGCTCCAGGTCGTAGCCCTCGGCCTTGCCGCCGTCGAAACGCTCGCCGTTGAGATAGCCGTCAAAGTCGATGTTGGCGGTGTCGCCCATCTGGGCCTCCCGGTCCTCCACGGAGATCTTGCGGGCGTTCTGCTTGCGGGCCTTCTCCAGCTCTTCCGCCACCTCTTCTTCGGAGACCTCGGTGACGTCCTTGGGCGCCTTCAGGCCCTTGTACTGGCCCAGGGTGACCTCGGGGTACAGGGTGACGGCGAAGGTGTAAACGACGGTGCGCTCCTCGGTGACTTCCACATTGTTGATGGCGGGCTGGCCCACGATGCGCAGCTCCGCCTCGGTGAGACCCTGCTCAAAGGCTTTGGGAGCCAGCTCGTCCATGGCCTCCTGGTAGAAGACCTCGCGGCCGTACATGTTCTCCACGATGGCGCGGGGAGCGTGGCCCTTGCGGAAGCCGGGAATATTGATGCTGCTGCGGTTCTTCAGGTAGGCGCTCTGGACGGCGGCCTCAAACTCGGCGGCGTCGGACTCCACCTGGAACGTGGCAGTGTTGTTTTCTTTCTTCTCTACGTTCTTGACAATCATGATTGCTCTCCTCCATTTTTGTTGTGACTGACACACAGCGTCTTATCTTAGCAGATAACGCCGATAAAATCAATGAAAAAATATTGAATTATCGGCTTTTCTCAGTCCAGCAGCTTTACCGGCGCAAAGTCCACCGCGTCCGCCGAAACCAGCCGGAACTCCGTGCAGCCCCGCCAGCCGTTGAAGGCCGCGGAAATGCCCTTGCCGTGGATGTGCCCGTAGCAGCAGAGGCGCACCTTATGCTTTTCCAGCAGCTCCAGGATCTCCGGACACTCGTACTTCTGGTAGATGGGCGGGTAGTGAAGGAACACCAGCTTCTCCCGCTCCCCCGCCGCGTTGAGGGACGCCTCCAGCCGCAGGATCTCCCGGCGCATGATCTTCGCGTCATGCTCAAGGCCTGTCTCCTCCTCATAAAACCAGCCCCGGGTGCCGCAGAGGGCATAGTCCCCATAGGCATAGCAGTTGTTGTGGAGGATCTGCAGGGAGTCAAAGCCCTGCTCCGAGAAGAACTTGTAGGCCTTGGCCGCCGTGCTCCACCAGTAATCGTGGTTGCCCTTGAGGATGAGCTTCTTTCCCGGAAGCTCGTGCATGAAGCGGAAATCCGCCTCCGCCTCCCGGATGCTCATGGCCCAGCTCAGATCGCCGCAGAGCAGCGTCAGATCCTCCTGCCCCACGCGCGCAAAGCCTTTTTTCAGTTTTTCCGCGTGATCCCGCCACTTCTCCCCAAAGACGTCCATGGGCTTGTCGCTGCCCAGGGAGAGGTGCAGATCGCCGATTGCAAATAAAGCCATTTTGATTCTCCGCATAAATGATCCGCCGAAGCAGATACTAAGGCTATCCAAAGGAAAGGAAGGAAAAACATGGAATTTACGACCAAGGAAACCAATCCCGGCGTGGGCTGCGACGTCACCGCCTGCAAGTACAACACCGTGGACTGCCGCTGCAGCGCCCAGCACATCAAGGTGAAGAACGAGAAGGCCGTCACCAAGGGCGAGACCTACTGCGGCACCTTCTGCCCCCGCGGGACCTGCTAACGTAGGAAAGTGTTCAGGTTTCAGTGTTCAGTGTTCAGAGCCCGTTGGATCTGGTGTTCTGAAAACTGAACTCTGAGATCTGAAAACTGCCCCCCTACATAAACGCGTTTTCGATATGGTTGATCTTCACCGGGCCGGTCTCGCCCCGGGGGGCGTAGACCTCGATCACGTCGAAGCGGGGCTGCAGCTCCGTCTCGTGCAGGCCGAGCCAGTGCTGGGCTGCGGCAATCACGCGCTGCTGCTTGAGGGCGGTGACGAATTCCCGCGCCTCGCCGTGGGAATCGTCCCGGCGGAGCTTGACCTCCACAAAGGCCAGCACGCCGCCGCGCTTCGCGATCAGGTCGATCTCCCCGAAGCGGCAGCGGTAATTCCGCTCCAGGATGCTATAAAAACGGCGGCGCAGATACCGTGCCGCTTGTTCTTCCCCAAATTGTCCAAGACTGTGCTTATCCATCAGTGCATCTTCCTTAAAAAGCTCGGCCGGTGGACGGGGCTGGGGCCATACTGGCGCAGCGCCGCGTAGTGCAGCGCCGTGCCATAGCCCTTGTGCTGCTCGAAATGATACTCGGGGTATTCCTTCGCCAGCTCCAGCATCACCCGGTCCCGGCTGACCTTGGCGAGGATGGAGGCCGCGGCGATGTCGGCGCAGCGGGCGTCCCCCTTCACCACGCAGCGGGACGGCGTCTCGATCCCGACGTTCCGGTTGCCGTCGATGAGCGCCAGATCCGGCTTCACGCCGAGGCCCGCGATGGCCCGGTTCATGGCCAGCATGGTGGCGCCCAGGATATTGCGCTCTTCGATCTCCTCCACCGTGGCGAAGGCGATGCTGTAGCTCTCCGCCTTTTCGCAGATCTCGTCAAAGAGCTGCTCCCGCTTTTTCTCCGAGAGCTTTTTGGAGTCGTTGAGGCCCGGGATCCGGAGCCCCCGGGGCAGGATCACCGCGGCGGCGTACACCGGCCCCGCCAAAGGGCCGCGCCCCGCCTCATCCACCCCGCAGAGGATCTCATAGCCCTCGGCGGCGATCTCATTTTCCAGTTCCCACAAATCCGTCATCCGGCTGCTCCAGACTCAGACGGCCCAGCTTGCCGTCGTGATATTCCCCCAGCAGGGTGTTTGCCATGCGTTCGATGTCGTACTCCCCTTTCGACACCAGGAAGCCCCGCTTCTTTGCCGCCGCCTCCAGCAGCTCAAAGCCGTTCTGCTCAGGGTCGGGGGTGAACTTATAGCGCTCGGTCAGCGCCTGGGGGTAGTATTCCCGCAGACGCAGCATGAAGTTTGCGCCCAGGGTCTCCTTATCCAGCACGTCCGCCTTGATGGCGTTGGTGAGGGCCAGCATCTCCCCCACCTCCTGGCTGTCGAATTTCGGCCAGAGGATGCCCGGGGTGTCCAGCAGATCCAGACCCTTGTCGATGTTGATCCACTGCTTGCCCCGGGTGACGCCGGGCTTATCCCCGGCAACGGCGGCCTTGCGCCCGGCCACCTTGTTGATGAAGGTGGACTTGCCCACGTTGGGGATACCCAGGATCATCACCCGCAGGGGACGTCCCCCCTGCCCCTTGGCCTCGTACTGCTCCAGCTTGTCCTTCAGCAGGCGCCGCACCGCGGGGACAAATTCCTTCACGCCCCTGCCGCTTTTCGCGTCGGTCTCCAGGACGGAGAAGCCCTGCCCCTCAAAGTGCCGCCGCCAGCGGGCGGTGGCCTCCGGGTCAGCCAGATCGACCCGGTTCAGGATCAGAAGCCTGGGCTTGTCCCCGGCAAGGCGGTCGATATCCGGGTTCCGGCTGGAACGGGGGATCCGGGCGTCCAGGATCTCACACACCGCGTCCACCAGCTTCAGATTCTCCTCGATCATCCGCTGGGCCTTGGTCATGTGGCCGGGAAACCACTGGATATTCATTTTTTCATAGGAAGACTCCGCCATCAGCGCACCCACCTGATCTCCCCGATGGGGTAGACAACGGCGTAGACCCGGCCGATGATAAGCCGCGCGTCCACCATGCCAATGTCGTTGGAGCGGCTGTCGTGGGAAGAGTTGCGGTTATCGCCCAGCACAAACACGCAGCCCTCCGGCACGGTCTTAGGCCCGATGAAATCCTGCTTGGATTTGTAGATCGGCTCGGAAACATAGGGCTCGTCCAGCGGCACTCCGTCCACAAAGACGGTGCCGTTATCGAAGTCGATGTTGACCTCCTGCCCCTCGGTGGCGATGATGCGCTTGACCAGGGCCTTCTCCGTTCCGTTCTCGTCCACATTCCGGAAGACCACGATGTCGCCGGCCTTGGGGGTGTAGAACAGATTCGACACCAGCATCTTGTTTCCCTCATAGAGGTTGGGCTGCATGGAGGGGCCGTGCACGTCGATCAGCCGGATGCCGAAGGAGAACAGCAGCACGCAGAAGATCAGCGCCGCCATCAGGCTCTGGGTCCAGTCGTATATCTCCCGCCGGGTGCGCTCACCGGGGCTGAGCTTTTCCCGTTCCGCCTTTTCCTCGGCTGCTTTCTTACTTGTTTTTCTCATATCTGACTCCTGTCTGGGTATAAGCGTTTATTTTTCTCGTAAATCAAAGGCTATTGTACCCCAAAGTGGGGGAAGGTGCAAGTCTTTTCTTTGCTTGCAAGGGCGGGCGCCCTATGGTACAATGGCCCGGAGGTGAAATGCCATGCCAAAGCTCAGTATCGTGATCCCCGTTTACCGGGTGCAGGACTACCTGCCCGCCTGTCTGGATTCCGCGATTCTCCCCGGCCGGGAGGACTATGAGATCATCGTGGTGGACGACGGCTCTCCCGACCGCTCCGGAGAGATTGCGGAAGACTACGCCCGGCGCCATCCCGGCCTGATCCGGGTGCTCCACCAGCCGAATGGCGGCCTGGGCGCCGCCCGGAACACCGGCATCGAGGCCGCAAAGGGCGAATACCTGCTCTTTCTGGACAGCGACGACAGTCTGGCGCCCGGCGCGGTGGAGGAGATGCTGGAGGAACTGCGCCAGCCCTGCGACATTCTGATTTTTGACTATCTCTGCGTCAGCGAAACCGGCCGCTGCCTAGATTACCAGAAGGGCTGCGGCAAAGAGGGCGATTTTTCTCTTACCGATTATCTCGGGCTTCTTCTGGAACTGCCCAGCGCCTGCAACAAGCTCTGGCGCCGCAGCCTCTTTGCGGGCGGCCTCCGCTTCCCCGGGCGGCTGTGGTTTGAGGATCTGGCCACCAGTCCCCGGCTCTACCTCCGGGCGGAGCGCATCCGCGCCGTGCCTCGGCCCTGGCTGCGCTATCTGCAGCGGGCGGGTTCCATCACCAACGCCAAGGATCCCTCCCGCAACCGGGAGATCATCGACGCGCTGCAGATCGTTCGGGACGACTTTGAAGCCCGGGGCGCGCTGGACAAATACGCCGCCGAACTGGAGATTCTCGCAGTGAAGCACCAGCTGCTGGCCTCCACGGTGCGGGTGAACCTGGCCGATCCCAAATCTCCCCTACAGCGGGAGCTGCTGGCGGATCTGGATCAAAAATGCCCGAACTGGCGGGAGAACCGCTACCTGCCCGCGCTTCCCGCCCAGCACCGGCTGCTGCTGAAGCTGATGGATAAAGGGCGCTACGGCGCCGTCCACGCCCTGATGACGGCGAACAATCTCCTCAAAGGCAAAAAACTCTGAGCGCTTCCCTGCGCCCGGACAATCATACTAAAACAGGCGGTGGAAACATGGAAAAGAAAACAAAGAAAAAGCTGCATCTGGGCTTTTGGATCCCCACGGTGCTGATCGCGCTGGTCTGGTTCTTCTTCCTGGAGATCAACAAGAACAGCATCTCCGGCTGGATCCAGAGTCTGGTGGTCTTTGTGGTTTACATAACTCTTAGTGTCAAGCTGCTGCGGGGCAAAAAGTGGTACCTGCGGCTGGGCTGCTTTGTGCTGCTGCTGGCGCTGCTGGCCGTGATCGGCTACGGCACCCTGGGGCCGTACAAGGCGCACCCCGCGGTGGATACCAAGGATCCCAAGGTGACGGAGATCGTCACCGTGCGCGACGGGCAGCTCACCGGCGTCACCACCGAGGACGGCGCCGTGGAGGTCTATGCGGGCATCCCCTACGCCAAGCCCCCCGTGGGCGAGCTGCGCTGGCGGGAGCCCCAGGATCCGGAGCCCTGGGAGGGCGTGCTGGCTGCCGACCACTTCACCCCCATGTCCATGCAGCCGGTACGGCCCGCCTGGTATAATTCCATGGCGCAGATCATCGGCTACCACGACTACGAGATCTCCCTGGACGACAATTACCGGGATCAGGTCAGCGAGGACGCGCTGTATCTGAACATCTGGAAGCCCGCCGGAGAGCAGGAGAATCTGCCGGTGCTGGTGTACATTCACGGCGGCTCGCTCCAGACCGGGCAGCCCTGGTACGCGGACTACAGCGGAGAGGGCTTGGCTCGCAAGGGCGTCATCGTGGTGAACATGGGCTACCGCCTGGGCGTCTTCGGCTTTCTGGCCGATGAGGAGCTGATGGCCGAGTCCCCCAACGGCACCACCGGCAACTACGGCCTGCTGGATCAGATCAAGGCCCTGCAGTGGGTGCAGGACAACATTGCGGCCTTCGGCGGCGATCCGAATAACGTGACCATCGCGGGCGAATCCGCGGGCTCCGCCTGCGTCAGCGCCCTCTGCACCTCTCCCCAGGCCAAGGGGCTCTTCCGCCGCGCCATTGCGGAGAGCTCCACCGTCACCGCGCCCCAGCCCGCCCACTCCTTCCGTCCCCTGGACGAGGCGCTGGCAACCGGCCAGGCCACCAAGGAGCGCTTCGGCTGCAGCAGCATCGAGGAGCTGCGCCAGGTGGACGCGGAGACCCTGGTGGCCGCCGCGGACACCAACCACCACATGACCGTGGACGGCTATGTGCTCACGGAGACCCCCTACGAGAGCTATCAGAAGGGTATCCACAACGAGGAGGCGCTGCTCCACGGCTTCAACGCCTCCGAGGGCACCGCGTTCATCCTCTTCGACAATGCCAAAATGAGCAACTACGAGGACAAGGTGCGCCTCATGTTCGGCGACTGCGCGGAGGAGGCGCTGGCGCTCTACCCCGCCGCCACTGACAGGGAGGCCAAACAGAACTGGATCGACCTCTACTCCGCCTACTTCTTCTCCTACGGCCACTACTGCTGGACCCGGCAGGAGGCGGAGCTGGGCGTGCCCACCTATGAATACTACTTCTCCAAGGACAACGGCCGCCTCGGCCCCTGGCACAGCGGCGAGGAGGTCTACTGCTACGGCAACATCCCCGCCGGCTCCGGGCTCTATGACGAGAGCGACCGGGAGCTGAGCGAGATCTTCTGCTCCTACTTTGCCAACTTCTGCAAGACCGGCGATCCCAACGGCCCCGGCCTTCCCCGCTGGGAGCCCGCTACCGACGGACGCAGCGTTCTGGAGCTGAACGAGACCGTGCAGCCCATCGAGGATCCCTATCTGCCGATTTATGAACTTTTTGATAAGATCTACCAATTCGGGAACTAATTTCTTGTAATATCGTCTATGTGCGTGTAGAATATAAGCCACACAGGCTTGTTTCCGCGGGCTTTGCCTTCGGAGACGGAAAGGAGTTTACTATGGATGTCAAGAACGTAATCAATCAGATCAAGGAACTGGTCCGCAAGGGCAACGTCTCCAAAATCGTCGTGCGCCGCAAGGGTGAAGAGGTCGTCAGCTTCCCGGTGAACGTCGGCGTCGTCGGCGCGATGGTGGGTCTAGCCGCCGCCAAGTGGGCGGTGCTGGCCGCGGTGCTGGGCACGGTGGGCTTCGGCTGCTCCGTGCAGATCGTGAAGGACGACGGGGAAACCGTGAATGTCGTCACCGAGGACGATACCCAGAAGGTCAAGGACACCGTCGTCAACATCGCAAACGATGTGAAGGAGGCCGCCATGAACATGGCCGGCCAGGTCAAGGAGACGCCGGAGGAACCCGCTGAGGACGCCAACTTCGAGCAGGTCGTGGACGATTCCGAGCCGAAGGACTGACGCGCTGAGCGCAGCTCGTTCCGACAAACCCAGACGCAAAAACAGGAGTGACCGCATCGGTCACTCCTGTTTCAAGCTGTCGACAAAGTGTCGACAGCTTGAAAGCAAGAATGGGAACTTCCGAAAAAAGTTCCCATTCTTGCGTAGATTGAACGTGAAGGGGGGACTCGCATGGGCGAAGGGTTGTCTACAGTCTGACAGGAGTGACCGCATCGGTCACTCCTGTTTTTTTCTTTGCCTGCGATTACTGCAGCTTGCGGATGGCGCGCTCCACAGCCTCCCGCTCCTCGCCGCTGACGATGCCCCAGTCCTCGCGCATCAGGCGCAGCTGCTCCCGGTAGGCGGCGATGGCGCCGGCCTTGTCGCCCCGGATCTCGCAGATGTGGGCGATGCTCATAGCGCTGTCGGTGAACTTGGGGGAGGGCTGGAGCGCCTGGCCCTTCCGGTACCAGTCGATGGCCTTGTCGTAGTCCTGCCGCTGGGTGTAGATGTCGCCCAGGGTAGCGGCGCAGCACCATTCCGTCTCCGCCATGCCCTCCAGCACTTGGAGCTGCTTTTCCGCCTCTTCCCGCTCTCCCGCCGCCTGGGCGATGTGATAGCGGTACATGGGGGTGCGGAAGCTGTTGTCGATGCGCAGCAGCTTTTCCAGCCATTCCCGGGCCTCAGCGATACGCCGGTCGTCGATCAGGTTATCCAGCAGCCACATGAGAGCCGCCCGGTTTTCCGGGTTGCGGCGGCAGTAGTCGCCAAGCCAGGCGATGAGCGCGTGGTGGTTGCGGATGTTCCAGTCGGGGATGTAGCTGCCCCAGCCGTTGCAGAGCTCGCTGACGGCGTCCCGGTCGCCGCCGGTCTTCTCCACGGCGATCTTGCCGTGCTCCACCGCGAGCAGGCGGTACTGCTCGGCCTGGTTGTTGTAGAGCTTGGTCAGCAGCAGCTCGGCCTGCCCTTCATGCACCGGGTTCTCGGCAAAGGCGTGGAGCTGCTGCTCCAGCTGCCGCTCCTCGGCCTCGTCGAACAGGCCGCGGCTGTAGATGCGGTTTTCGATGCGCTCCATCTGCTGCTCCGGGCTCATGGCGAAGAGCTGGTCGATGCTGACGCCGAAATACACGGCGATCTCCGGCAGCAGCTGCACATCGGGTATGCTGTTGCCGCACTCCCACTTGCTGACGGTTTGGGCAGACACGTTCAGCGCGGCGGCCAGCGCCTCCTGGGTGAGGCCGCGATCATTGCGCAGGCGGCGGATTTCTTTTCCCATTTCCATGTTGTTGTCCTCCTGTTTTGTTTGTTGTGGCCTTATCATAGCACGCGGGTTCAGATAACACCAGCGACTATCACGGGAGGCAACTCGCGCCGCAGTTGATTTTTATCCCCGCTCCGCCACATAGAGGCTCATGCGGCGCTGGATGATGGATGCGGTCTCCTCCGCGCTGCGATCCCCCGCCAGGAAGGGGGCGATCTCCTCCCGGACAATGTCCAGCGCGGTCTCGTCGCAGAGGGTGGTGTGCTCTACCCGGGAGAGCAGCTCCCGGAAGACGGCGATCTCCTCCTCGGTCATGGGGCTCTTCAGCCCGTCATACCACATGGGATACTCCGCGCCTGCGTCGATGTGCCGCGCCTCCTCCAGCTGCTGCTCCAGCAGCGGGCGGTAGTTGGGGATGCCTTGCTCCGTGTGCTGCAGGCAATATTTCAGAAAGCGCCAGCAGAGCTCCGGGTGGGCGCCGTTTTTCATCACCCCGATGGGGTCGCCCGGGTTAAAGTCCGTGCCGCAGCTGCCGTCCGGCGTAGGAAAGCCGATGACGCTGACAGGCTGGCCCACCCGGCGGCTCTCCTTGGCCAGATCTGTCACGGTATTCAGCATGACAAGCTCCGTGGCCTCATAGCCGTCGGCCAGCAGGGTCATGCCGAAGACCATGTTTTCCGGATCCTCCGGGGTCTCGCGGACGTCCCGGGTGGCCTCCAGCACCTGCACGAAGGCGGGGTTATCAAAGTCACAGGTGCTGTTTGGCCAGTCGATCCCCTGGCGCAGGTAGCGGCTGACCGCCATGCGCAGGAAATAGTCCCGGGTCAGGTTGTACATGACCATCTTCCCCTCGGGCGTCTCCGCGTCGATGCGGCGGTAGTCGTCAAAGCTCCAGCCCCAGGCGTCCCCGAAGCGGCTGCGCAGGCCGATGCGGGTCTCCATGGTGAAGCTGTCCGCCATCACATAGAGCCCGCCGCAGTCGCTCATGATCGCGTCTGCCAGCACGATGTCCTCCAGGCTCATGTCCGGATCGGCTTCCAGATCCTCCCGGAAGTCCCGCAGCAGTCCCTGGCGGATGAAGGGGAAGGGGGAGAGGCTCCCCGTCAGCACCAGCATATCCGGTCCCTCGCCGCTGAGGATCTGGGTATTCAGCTTGGTCAGCGCCTGCTCCGCCGTGAGACTCCCGCCCTCGGACAGATCCACCAGCTTCACATAGCAGTCGGTGCTCTGGGCGTTGAAGGCAGTGATGCGCTGCACCACGTTTGCGTAATACAGGGTGGGATCCTCTCCGAAATCCAACGCCTGCTGGGTGGGCAGCACCGCCAGAGTCAGCATGACCTTGGGCTTGATGTCCGAAGGCTCCGCCGGCGTCAGCAGCATGGGCTGCCCCGTCATGCCGGAGAGAAGGAAGCGCCCGTCGTCCATGGCCTCTACATCGGTAATGCCGTTGACGCTCAAAAGGCACTCATCCCACAGCGCCAGCGGGCGCGTCTCGCCGGTGAGCTCCAGACGGTACAGGCCATCGGGCAGGATCAGCAGGAAAGGGCTCTCCCCGTCGCCGCTGGAGAGGGTGCCCTTTTCATACGAGAAGAGCTCCGTCATCTTCTCCTGCTCCGGGTCGATGGCGCTGAGAGTGCCGCCGCCCTTCTCCCGCTGCTCGCAGAAGTACATTTTTCCGTCTCCCCCGGCCATCAGCCAGCCCGCCCAGTCCTCATGGGGATAGCTGCAGACCAGGGCGCCCTCGCCGTCGTAAACGCGCACGGAGTCGCTGCACTTGAGATACAGCAGCCCCTCCGCCGCTTTGAGCCGCAGGGGATAGCAGTCCGGCGGCATCTCCAGCCGCAGGGTCTTCACCGGCTCGCCGCTGTAGGCGTACAGACTCAGCACGACATAGATCGTGCTGTCCTCCCGCTCCTCGCACTGCACCCAGATGCCCTCCCCGCTCTCGCACAGCAGCTCCGGCATTCCCTCGCAGCGAAACAGCTCCTCCTGCCCCCGGTAGACGACGGTATTGTCCATGCTGGGGCTGGACATGGAGTAGATCTCCCCGTCCCGGCAGAACTGCGCCCAGGCGTTCTTCGGCAGCTCCACCAGCTCCGTTCGGTAGCAGCCGCCCTGCCCCTGCCAGGCGCCGGTCTCCGGATCCACGGAGCCGGGAAGCTGCTGGGGTGTTTCCTCCTCTTTGCTCCCGCAGGCGCAGAGACTCAGGCACAGCGCCAGCAGAAGAAACATGCTTATCGTTCGTTTCATGAAATACCCTCCTTGTCATGCCGTGTACGCGTCCACCCAGTCTGCTTTCAGCCGTAGGCGAGACTGTGGACGGAAAAATTCTGTCCGCTGTGGTCGAGACTGTAAACGAAATCCGTCTCATAAAGCTCAATGCACGCCGCGATGGCCTCCAGCGCGGGGAAATCGAGCAGCTCTTCCGCCCCGGCCACGGAGAGCAGGACCTGACGCCTCGTGTCAAAGCGGAAGAAAAACAGGGTTTTCTGCGTTCCTCCGTCTTTCCGGGGCGTCTCTATCAGCACCTCCAGGATCTGAAGCTCCCCCTGCGTCTCTTCCCGGACAACCGTCGCCTCTCCTTCCGGCCAGCCGAGGATCAGGTCGATCCCATGCAGCCGCGGCCCGTCCAGGCATGGCCGGGCGCTCAACCAGCGCTTCGTCGGAAAAGGTCATGGAGCAGTAGCAGTTTTCGGCCTCCGCCTCGGTCATGCCCGCATCCTGCAGGCACTGCTCGAGGCTTCGCTGCTGCTCCGCCGGCCGGGGGCCTCCCGGCTCATAGGTCTGGAAAAGGGTCTTCAAGTTGGTGCCGCCGGAGCTCCAGGCCGGGTCGATGGGGGCGTCCTCCGTGATCCGAAAGCCATAGAGGCAGCCCGTCTCCTCCGTGTCAAAGTGCAGCGCCATGGCGCAGGTACCGTGATTCAGCTCGAGGTGATACCCTCCTTCCGGCCCGTTGTTCTCAATGTCGAGGTAATAGCTGTTTTCATCCGAGCGGTGAAGCTCCCGATGGCTCATGGTGGCGCGGTAAACGGCATAGCCGCAGGCGGCCAGCAGCAGCGCCAGGATCGCCGCGATCAGGACGGTTCTCCAGAGCTTGCGCCCCTTGCGGCGACTCTGCTCGCCAAGCTCCAGGAAATCCCGGGTCAGCAGCAGTTCCCGATCTCCGATCCCGTCCATGGCGCGCAGGAGAAAAAGCGCGTCTACCATAGGTCTTCCTCCTTCAAATACAACCGCAGCCGATTCCGCAGGCGAAACAGCATGCTCTTGGTCTTGCTGGAGCTGATCTGCAGCCGCCGGGCGATCTCCTCGACAGGGCACAAATACCAGTAGCGCGCCACAAAGACCTTCTGCTCGGTTTCCGAAAGGCCGGAGACGAAGCGCCCGATGGCCTGCCGAAACTCCTGCAGCTCATATCTCCGCTCCACGTCCAGCGCCGCCGGTATGCAGTCCTCCAGCTCCTCCAGGGCCAGCTCTGTCTCTCCCCCGCCCCGCTTTTTGCGGGTCCTGCGCTGAAAGCGGTTAATGGCCAGATTCCGGGTGATTTTCCCCAGAAAGGTGGCCAGGACAGTGGGGCGCTTGTCCGGCATGGCGCCCCAGGCGCGCAGCCAGGTGTCGTTCACGCACTCCTCCGCGTCCAGCCGGTCGCTGCAGACGGCATAGGCGATATGCTGGCAGTATGCGCCGTATTTTTTGTCTGTCTCCGCGATGGCCTGCTGATCCCGCTGCCAATACAGGTCTACGATTTCCGCGTCTTCCATGCCGCACCTCCTTGAGCCTTCATCCATATACACCGTTTTTCTCGCGCCCGGTTGCACGGTTTTTCAATTTTTTTGTTGAAAGTATTCTAACATAAGGAAAAGAATTCTTGTCTTAAGCTTTCTTAAAAGCAGAACGCCCCTCCGTTTTGGAGGGGCGTCAGCCAAAAATCTATCCAATTGATAAAGGATCGCGCAAGCTCAACCGGCTCCGCCCTTCAGGCGCAACAGGGTGCCGGATAGCCGGTTCAGGCCGTGGTAGTTCAGCCACATCACCAGACGGCGCTTCCCGCTCTCCGCCCGGAAGGCGGGGCAGCGGGACAGATCGGGGATCTCTTGGTTTACATAATCTCTTATTTTTTTAATTACCGTAAACTTTTCTTTTCCCTCCTGCCGCTGCACCCGGTTGATGGCGTCAAGCAGGGCGTGGCCCAGCACCAGGGTCTCATAGTCGTCGCCTCTCCCCGCGTCCCGCATGGGCTTGCGCAGCAGATCCAGCACCGCCAGCAGATCCAGGTTCTTGCGGGCGTTCTGGTTGTGCATGGTGGAGGGGTGGCCGATGCGGTAGCAGTAGAGCGGCTCCGGCACCCGGGAGAGCTTCCCCGCGCGGCTCAGCGCCAGGGCGGAGTAGGCGAAATCCTCGTACCACAGCCCCTCGGGAAAGCGCAGATCCGAAACCAAACTCCGGCGAAAGACCTTGTCGCAGCAGGAGCCGGCGGCGGCCAGGGCGCTCCCCTCCCGCCAGGCGCGAAGGGTGTCTCGGCTTCCGTCCTCAAAGCAGCGCAGGATGTCGCACACGGCGATGTCCGCCCCCTCCCGCTCGGCGGCGGATATGAGGGTCTCGTACATCTCCGGCTGCACCCAGTCGTCGCTGTCCACGAAGCCCAGCCAGTCCCCCCGGGCGATCTCCAGCCCGAAGTTCCGGGCTCTCCCCTGCCCGCCGTTGGACACGGTTTTGGTGCGGACGATTGCAGGATAGCGGCGGGCATAGTCGTCTAGGATGGCCTCGCAGCCGTCGGGCGAGCCGTCGTTTACGAGGATGATCTCCAGATCCCCCAGGGTCTGAGCCAGCAGGGAGTCCACGCACTGCCGCAGGGTCTTTTCCGCCTTGTAGACGGGCACGATCACACTCAGCTTCATGCGGATTTCTCCTTTCGACCGGTCTGGTACCAGATCAGCGCCAGCACCAGGGCGAAGTAGATCGAGACGTTGGGACGCCGCACCAGGGCGCCGGAAAACTGCGCCAGACCCGTCTGCAGCGCCAGCACCAGGGCAAGGGTAAAGTTCTCCGCCGTGAGGCTGCCCTTGAAGTCCGCCTTCAGGCTGCGGAGGATGCGCAGCACGAACCAGAGGGCAAAGCCCACATAGAGCGCAAAGCCCAGGTAGCCATAGTAATAAAAGACGGCCGGCCAGTCGTTTTCCATGTCATACTGTCCGTCGGTGCCCACGATGGCGGCCTCAAAGCCCACCAGCTTGGTGAGGCTGTCCGTCTCCTCCGCCCAAATCAGCGCCGCATAGCTCAGCTTGATGACCCGGGTGTCGATCAGCCGGGCCACATCGGTGCTCATGCGGTAGTGCCGCAGCACCCGATCCATGCCGAAGCGGTCGCCTAGATTGTAGAGGGCGCCCAGATACTTCCAGTAATAGTGCTCAAAGACCTCCCGCACCACGGGGTTCTCATAGCGCTCCTCAAAGCTCATGTCCGTGATGTCGATGCCCTTTTCCAGCAGGGTGGCCTCGATCTCTCCGCTGGTATTCTTCCCGGCCAGGTGCTGATCCACCCGGCAGCGGGGCGTCCAGGGATAGATGACCACGGCGAAGACCATCAGCAGCACCAGCACGATCAGCAGCAGCGTCCTCAGCCGCTTTTTCAGCAGCAGCTTCTCCGCCAGCAGCCAGCAGGCGTAGGCGCCGAAGATGGCGAAAATGGAGTAGTAGCAGGCCTTGGTGCCGTTGGTGAGAAAGAGGGCGCTGACGACCACCGGGATCAGAACGGAGAGCCACTTTTTCTCCGTCTTCACCGCGTAGCCCACCGCGAAGGCGGAGAGCGTCACCAGCAGGATGCTGTTGGCGCAGCGATTGTCGTCGATGACCCAGCCGCTGTAGCCGAGGCCCGGGCCGTAGGTCACGTTGCCGGTGCCTGTCAGCCAGGCCAGGGGCACGGAGAGCGCCATGATGAGCCCCGCGGCCAGCACGCCGCGCCAGGCCTGCCGCCGGGTCTGCTCTTCCTGCAACAGCACCAGAAAGCTAAGGCACAGCACCGGCGCCTGGACAACGCGCAGCAGATACTGCACATCGTAGACCAGATTATACTCCCCGACGTAGATCGGATTCCGCTGGGTCACCCGCAGGCCGTTGAGCACATGCAGCGCGCAGAAGGCCGCGATGACGGCAAGGCCCACAAGGATCGGCTTTTTCCGTTCCGCCTTCCACAGCGCCCAGATCGGCAGCGCCAGCATCACGGCCAGGCGGATATAGCCGGAGACGGTGCCGGCCTTGTTCTGGGTGAAATAGGCCAGGGTGTCCAGCAGGGGCTGGGCCGCGATCAGCAGAAAGAGCCAATGCTCCTCCAGCCAGGTTCGTTTGAGATGATTCACAAGAGATTCCTCCCGGGAAGCGCCGGCGTTTCCCAAAATATAAGTTTTATGGCGTCTCCCAACGGAAGACGCCATAAAACATGTGAGACGATTACAGTCTCTCCTTGACCTTGGCCTTCTTGCCCACGCGGTCACGCAGGTAGTACAGCTTCGCTCTGCGAACCTTGCCCTTGCGGACGGTGGTGACAGAGACGATGGAGGGAGAGTGCACCGGGAAGACCTTCTCGCAGCCGACACCGTAGGAGATGCGGCGGACGGTGATGGTCTCGTTGATGCCGCCATGCTTCTTGGCAATGATGGTGCCTTCGAAAGCCTGGGTACGCTCGCGGTTGCCTTCCTTGACGCGGACGAGGACACGCACGGTGTCGCCCACGTTCATCTCGGGCAGCTCGGGCTTCATGTAGCGCTCACTGAGAATTTTAACCAGATCCATATTTCGATCCTCTTTCATCTAGACGTTCAATACCGGAGGCGCTGGCTCTCATCCCAGGCGCGGCAGCGGACCGCCTTTCTATGCCGGCGGGATCTACCCCGCGCAAGCTGTAGTATTGTAGCATAGCTGCAGCCACAATGCAAGTGTTTTTTTGCTTATTCCCCCGCCAATTTTGCGATCCGGTTCAGGATCTCCCCGTTGTAGGCGGCCAGATCGTCCGGGCACTTCTCGGTCTTCCGGGCGGCGGCCAGGGCGGCGGCCAGATCCTCGATTCCCTGCAGCCCCTCGGTGTACTTTTCCAGATTCTTACTGCAGTAGAGCGGCAGCCCCACCGCCATGGCCTCCATGATGTTCAGCGGCTGCCCCTCATAGCGGGAAGTGGAGAGGAACGCGTCCATCCGGGCCATGTAGCGGAAGGGGTTGGGCTGGTTGCCCAGGAAAGTCACCTTGTCCCTGAGCCCCAGGCGCTCCCGCTGCTCCTCCAGCGCGGCGCGATCCGGGCCGTCCCCGATGATGTAGAGGCGCAGATCGTCCCGCTGCCCGGAGGCCTCCGCAAAGATGTCCAGCATAAGGTCATAGCCCTTCTGGTGGCAGAGCCGTCCCAGAGCGACCAGGTTCAGGCAATTGTCGTCCAGCTCCAGATCCGGGCAATCCTCCGCCATTTTTCGGTGGATCTCCCCCACATCAATGTAGTTTTGGATGACCGTGAACGGCTTGTCCACCACGCCAGACATGGCCCGGAAGGGCTCCTCCAGCGCCCGGGACACGGGCACAAAGCCGTCATAATACTGGAACTTTCCCTTGAACGCCCGCCAGAGCACCCGGTACTTCCACTCGTTCTGCAATTTTACGCGCACGTCGTTGTGGATCCACATGACCCGCTTTTTTGCCGGCACCGTCAGCGCACCCACGGCGCAGGAGCACTGGTAGGAGTTGAAGTCCACCGCCAGGTCGTAGCTCAACCCCGCCGGGAAGTCAAAGCGCACGCGCTTTTTGGCCAGCGCAAAGGGCAGGAAGGACCAGATCCGGGGAATGGGCTTGAGATAGCGGATGTTCAGCTCCTTGGGGAAATCATGCGTCCAGAACTCGGTCTTCTCCGATAGATAGAGATCCACCTGGAAGCGGCTGTAGTCCAGATTCCGCAGCAGGTTCACGATGGACTTCTGGATGCCGCCCACGCCCAGGTCGCTCTGAAAAAATGCAATTCGCTTCATGGCGTTCTCCTCTCCGTAGAGACGAGCAATGCTCGTCTCGAATGAACACCCCCTATCGGCCTTCGGCCACTTCCCCCCAGGGGGAAGCAAGACCTTGCCTCCCCCTCCGGGGGAGGTGTCATCCGCCGATCCCTCGCGAGGCGGATGACGAAAGGGGTCTGTCACCGGTACACCTGCATGTCCGCATCAAAGGTCTCAATGCGGGTGAACTTGGCAAAGTCCGGCGCCAGCTCCGGCCTCAGCTGCCGCAGGGCCTCCGCCAGCAGCTCCGGGTTGATGGTGGGCTCCTGAGCGGAGAGGGTTGTTGTTATGTCAACCGCTTTCTCGCCCGGCGTGAAGCTGATCTCCCGAATGCCCGGGCGAATGTCCGTCTCGCCCATGCCGCGCTTGGTCTTTTTGGTGATGACGATGGCGTCCCGGGCGTAGAATTCCCGCAGCTTTTCCGCCATTTCGGCGGGCTCCCGCTCGTCATACTCAAAGACGCCCCGGATCTCCAACCATTTGAGTTCAGCGACCTTGCGGGTGAACTCATAGGCCTCAGTGACCCGGATCCCCTCGGGCATCACGGCGGTCAGCCTTTCGGGCAGCGCAGCCAGCTCCGGCTCCTCCTTCAGCTTGAAGTCCATCAGCTCGCAGAGGCTGGCCGTCCCAACCGAGAGGGGCAGGGCGATGGCGATCTGGGGATGGGGGTTAAAGCCCTCGGAATATTTCAAATGGTAGCCCGCCCGGTTGAAGGCCCGCTGCATGGTGTGCATCAGATCCAGGTGGGAGATGTACACCGCCCGCCCGGTCTTTTCAAAACGCAGTCTCAGCTTATCGCTCATCGCACTTGATCCCTCCTGTCAGGAGCTTGGCCGCCCCGCAGGCGGCGCACTGGTGCCGGCAGTCCGGCGAGAGCTGGGACTTGTAGCACATCTCCCGCTCGTGCCAGAGGTGAGCCTTCCGCACGCCCACGTCGATGTGATCCCAGGGCAGGATCTCGTCCTTCCCCGCTTCCCGGTGGGCATAGAAGTCCACGTCCACCCCGCAGGTCTCAAAGGCCTCCATCCAGCGCCGGAAGGAGAAGTAGTCCGTCCAGGCGTCCAGCCGTCCGCCCTGCCGCCAGACCTCCTCGATGGCGTCCGCCACCCGCCGGTCGCCCTTGGAGAGCACCGCCTCGATGAGGCTGGTCTCAGCGTCGTGCCAGTTGTAGGTCACGTTCTTCGCGGTGATGGCGGAGCGCAGCAGGTTCACCCGGCGCAGGTATTCCTCCAGGCTGATCTGCGCCTCCCACTGGAAGGGACTCTGGGGCTTGGGGATGAAGCAGGAGGTGGAGATCGTGATCTTCACGCCCCGGTTCTTGTTCTTGGCGTTGACGCGCCAGCAGTGCAGGATCTGGTTCGCCATCTCGGCGATGCCCAGGATGTCCTCGTCCGTCTCGGTGGGGAGCCCCAGCATGTAGTAGAGCTTCACCGTGTTCCAGCCGCCGGCGAAGGCGATGGAGCAGGTGTGCAGCACGTCCTCCTCGGTGACGTTCTTGTTCACCGCGTCCCGCAGACGCTGGCTGCCGCCCTCCACGGCGAAGGTCAGGCCGCTCTTGCGCACCTTCTGGAGCCGCTCCATGATCTCCATGGAGAAGTTGTCCGCCCGGAGGGAGGGCAGGGACAGGCCGATGCTGCGGGGCTCGCAGTACTCCAGCAGCCCGTCGCAGAGGGCGGGGAGCTGCCTGTAGTCGCTTGTGGAGAGGGAGAGCAGCGTCACGTCCTCGTGGCCGGTGTTCTCCAGGGACTCGATGCCCTGGCGGATCAGGGTCTCCGGCTTTTTCGCCCGGAGGGGGCGGTACACATGCCCCGCCTGGCAGAAGCGGCAGCCTCTCGGGCAGCCCCGGAAGAGCTCCAGGCTCACCCGGTCGTGCACCACCTCGGTAGAGGGCACGATGGGCTTCGTGGGGAAGGGCACCTTGTCCAGATCCGAGATGATGCGCTTGGTCACCCGGGAGGGGGCGCCATCCTTCGGCGTCACGGCGGCCACGGTGCCGTCCGGATGATAGCTCACTTCATAGAGAGAGGGCACATACACGCCCTGGATCCGGGCGGCCTTCACCAGGAACTCATGCTTCGACCAGCCACCCATCTTCGCCTCCCGCAGAAGGGTCAGCACCTCGTTGTCCACCTCTTCCCCCTCGCCCACCACGAAGAGGTCCAGGAAGGGCGCCATGGGCTCGGCGTTCACCGCGGCGGTGCCGCCCGCCCAGATGAGGGGCAGCAGCTCCGGCCGATCCGCCGTGCGCAGGGGGATGCCGGCCATGTCCAGCATGTCCAGCACGGTGGTATAGGCCATCTCGTAGCCGATGGAGAAGGCCAGGGAGTCAAAGTCCCCCACCGGATCGCCGCTCTCCAGCGCGTAGAGGGGGATGCCGGCCTTCTTCATCTCCTCGTACATGTCCCCCCAGGGGGCGTAGACCCGCTCGCACCAAACGAAGGGCAGGCTGTTCATGGTGTCGTATAAGATGCTCATGCCGAGATTCGACATGCCGATCTCGTAGGTGTCCGGGAAGCAGAAGGCCAGGCGGATGTCCACCTCGTCCTTGTTCTTGAGGATTTGGTTGTACTCGCCGCCGGTGTAGCGCGCGGGCTTCTGCACCCGGGGCAGGATGCGTTCCAGTCGTTTATCCATAGCGTTCTCCCCGCTTGATTTGTTACAGAGCATTTTACCGTATTTTCCGCATTTTTACAAGCCCCGCCTGGCGCAGCGCGTGAAAAAGCAGCGAGAGCCCCACAAGCGCAAGGGCGACTCCCCTTCCCCGCAATGCCAGCGCCCCGCCGGCGGCCAGAAGCGCGGCGCCGGTCAGAAGGCTCAGGCTGTGCAGCAGGCGCTCTCCCCGGCGCTCTCCCAGCGCCGCGCAGGCCAGCTGCAGCAGGATCTGTCCCCCGTCCAGGGGCAGGGCGGGGAGCAGGTTCAAAAGGCTCAGCGCCAGGCTCAGCCCCGCGGAGAGATAGAGCCAGGATAGGCCCAGCACCGGCTGCAGTCTGGCCGCCGCGAGGGCGTAGAGGAGCCCGGCCAGCGGCCCCGCGGCGGCTGCCAGGCTGTGGGCAAGGGCGCCGCCCTCGCCGGAGTAGGCGATCTGGAAGCCCCCCGGCTCCGCCCGGAAGCTCTGCGGGCGAAAGCCCAGTGCCAGCATAGCGCCCAGATGCCCCAGCTCGTGTACCGTCACCGGCAGCAGCAGCGCCTGCAGCTCTTCCCCCGACAGGAAAAGGCACAGCGCGGCGAAACCAAAGGCCGCCCCCGCGCCGATCTCCAGCCGCGGCGGCCTCACGGCGCCGCGCCCTTCCCCAGCGCGGCGATCGCCTCTTCCTCTGAAAGCGAGCGTCCCCAGGCCTCCACGGTCTGCCGTCCCCGGGGAAACAGGGTCTCCTCCGCCCAGACGCGGAGATGCTCCGCCGTCTGCGGATAACACAGCCTCCACAGCGCCAGCAGCAGGAGCAGCGCCAGCAGCAGCGCCTTCTTTTCACGCACAGACATCCCCCCTCCGGGCAGTCTATGCGCAGGAGAAGCCCACGCATGACGAAAACCCGCCGGGGGATACCCGGCGGGTCAAGCTGTCGACAGAGTGTCGACAGCTTGAGAGCAAGAATGAGAACTTCCGAAAAAAGTTCCCATTTTTGCGTGTTTCTGCGATAAGAATATATCACTTGAAACAGTCCGTGCCAATAATCATTTTGAAATATTTCGTTCCAAATTTGGATTGCGCTTTTATAAAACCATACTAATAGTGGAGCGAGAAACGAGTAACAATCTGGGAGCTTCCTTGTATTACCGGCCAAAAACTCAAGCTTACTGCAGACTCTCCTGGTTTCGCTTTCGAAACTTGTCCGGCGTCATGCCGAACATCGCCTTGAAGCTGCGGATGAACTGACGCGTGTCCTTGTAGCCGATCTCTTCGCAGATCTGTTCCAGCTTCCAGTTTTCGGTTTTCAAAAGCTCGGCGGCCTTTCTCAGCTTGAAATCCTTCACGGTCGCGGAAAAAGAGCGTCCCGCCTGTTCCTGAAACATCCGGCTGAGATAGGAGTCGTTGTAGTGAAAGTGGGATGCAAGGGAGTGGAGCGTGATCGTCCGATAGTTATCGTACATGTAATTGACCATGTCGAGAAGCCGCTGATCCCGGATCGGAATGTTATACAGCGGCTGCATCGTATCCCGGTACTTCTGCAGAATATAGGTGATGAGACAGGTCAGCGCGGACTCCATCAGCTCTTTTCGATAGGGCAGCCGACTTTGCTGCTGTTCATACAAAAACAGAAGCATGCTTTCGGTAGCCGGATCCTGGCCGCATTGAAAGCTCAGGGGATATACCATGGCCGGGAGATGGGGAATGGACATTTTTACGAATAAGCTCAAACGGATCTTGATCGTGAGACAGACGGCGTCGTCCAGCGCGATCAGCTGATGACGAACGGGGACCGGGACCATGATAAAGCTTCCCTCACGCTGCACGACTTCGCTCTCGTCAATGCGGTGGATGCAGCTGCCCCGGAGCACAAACGCGCATTCTATAAACTCATGGGAATGGGTCGGGATCTCCACATACCGCAAAAGCTGCTCGACTTCAATATCGCAGCCGGGGCTGATGAAATCTGATTCCGTCAGACCGGTCTTTCCGTATCGTTCATGAAAGGCGGCTACGATCTGCCCCTGTTCGCGCAGGGCAGACGGATTGTTCATCGTGCTGAGCAGTTTCGGATTTAGCCGGTGCTTTGCCAGATATAAATACTGGCCATGGCGCAGAGGACTTCCGGTCTGATCATAGAAGTCCTTCCCCACTCGCTCATAAGGATTGAGCTGTCGAAGCTCTTCCACTAAGCGGGTATAGTCAGCCATAGGATCCGCCTCCTTTGTCAACGCTGATTCATACGTCTTCGGCGCCTGTCGGCAAATTTGTGCCAGCTCTTCGTTACAAAAACTTGAAATACACAAAGTATCAGACTGTAGACAACCCTTCGCCCATGCGGCATAGTTTGGACACGCATGGGGGGATTGTGAAGGGGGGAGGGTATGCCCCCCTTCACGTTCAATCTAC
>ONPF01000035.1 GCA_900319635.1 uncultured Eubacteriales bacterium
CTCGGCCCAGCGGGAGGTGGAGTCAGCCAGAACGGCCACGTCGTAGCCCATGTCGCGGAAGTACTCGGCGATGGTGATGCCGGTGTAGATGGAGGCCTCGCGGGCGGCCACCGGCATGTCGGAGGTGTTGGCGATCAGCACGGTGCGCTTCATCAGAGGCTCGCCGTTGCGGGGGTCCTTCAGCTCGGGGAACTCCATCAGAACGTCGGTCATCTCGTTGCCGCGCTCGCCGCAGCCAATGTAGATGACGATGTCCACGTCAGACCACTTGGCCAGCTGGTGCTGCACCACGGTCTTGCCGGAGCCGAAGGGGCCGGGGACGGCGGCGGTGCCGCCCTTGGCGATGGGGAAGAGGGTATCGATGATGCGCTGGCCGCTGTTCATGGGGCGGCTGGGCACATACTTGCGAGTGTAGGGCCGGGCGATACGCACGGGCCAGCGCTGGATCATGGTCAGATCGTGGAGCTTGCCCTTCTCGTCCCGGACGGTGGCGATGACCTCGTCCACGGTGTGCAGGCCGCTGCCGATGAAGAGCACCTCGCCCTTAAGTCCGTAGGGCACCATGATCTTGTGCAGGATGGCGCTGGTCTCCTGGACGGTGCCCAGCACGTCGCCGGCAGAGAGCTTGTCGCCCACCTTGGCTACGGGCACGAAGTCCCACTTCTTTTCCCGGTTCAGAGGCTTGACGTCGGTGCCGCGGGTGATGCAGTCGCCGGTAAGGGCGCGCATCTCGGGCAGGGGCCGCTGGATGCCGTCATAGATATTGTCCAGCATACCGGGTCCAAGCTCCACGGACATGGGCATACCGGTGGTTTCCACCACGGCGCCGGGTCCCAGGCCGGAGGTCTCCTCGTAGACCTGGATGGAAGCCTTGTCGCCGGTCATATTCAGGATCTCGCCGATCAGGCGCTGAGAGCCCACGCGCACCACGTCGGAGACGTTGGCGTCCGCCAGACCCTCGGCCACGACAAGCGGGCCGGATACTTTGGTAATAGTTCCGCTCATTTTATCATCCTTTCCATATTGGCCCCCTTGCCTAAAGGGGGCTGTCAGCCGCCAGGCTGACTGGGGGATTCTGTCGGTCGAAGTACGATGTGATTTCGGGGCTTTTTCTATCCCCCCGCCCTCGCTTCGCTCGGCCACCCCCCTTTAGGCAAGGGGGGCTTTACGCAAATGGGAGGCGTTAGTCTCCCAGAATATTGGTGCCGACAGCCCGTTCCACCGCGGAGCGCAGGGCGTTGAGCCCCAGGCCCAGGGAGCCCTCCCGACCGGGGATCAGAATGATCGCCGGGCTGGGGCTGTCCTTGAAGCGGTCGATCTCATGGCCGAGCTGGGCGGCGAGATTTTCCTCGATGTAGATGATGGCGCAGTCGTCCCGCTCGCGGGTCAGGCGCCGGAGGATCTGGCCGGCCTCCTCGGCATTCGCCGCAGGATAGGTCTCCAGTCCCAGAGCCTTGAAGCCCATGACGGTCTCCCGTCCACCGATTACTGCAATTTTAAGCATACAGATCACGCAGCCTTTCCCGGATGGTCTCCGGCGCGATGCCGGCGAGCTTCCCCGTCAGGATCATGCGCACGGCGGTGATTTCACCCTCCACGGCGGCCAGATAGGCGGCCACGGCCTCCGGGCCGTAGCTCACCAGCTTGGCCGCGCGCAGATAGGTGTTCACCGCGTTGTCGCAGGCGCGCTCAAAGGCCGTCAGGCTTCCGCCGGAGAGCGCCTCCGCGCCCCGGGCGGCCGCCTGCTCCAGCGGCGAGTGGGCAAAGAGAGCGGTCAGACCCTCGCCGTCCCCGGCGGCCTGGAGCCGATCCTCGTCCACATTTCCGTCGGGCAGCAGAACCTGACGCAGGAAGTCCGCGTCCTTGTGCATCCGCCCGGTGCGCACCAGGCTCTTGAGATTGCTGCTGTCGATGAGCAGGCGCACATAGCCCGTGAGGAAGGGGCAGTCCGTCGCTTTCGCGGCGGCCAGCATCTCCTCAAACATGGCCCGATCCAGCACGAAATCCGCCAGCTGGGGGTTCGCGGTGCGCGCCAGGATGCTCTTGGCCTCCGCCAGCGCCTTGCCGAAGCTCTCCGGCAGCTCGCTGTAGCGCTCCTCGTGGTAGAGCTCCTGGAGCTTTTCCGGCGCAAAGCGGCCGGAGCGGCTGTAGAGCGCGGTACCGTCCACGCCCATGGCCTCGCTCTTCAGCAGCACCTTGGCGTTGTGGACGTCGTACTTGATGCGGAAGAGATCTACGATCGCCCGCTCGGGCGAGAGCTGCTCCAGCTCGTCCAGGATCTGGTTGCGGCGCTGGGTCAGCGCCGCCTCGATCTCCCCGGCTCCGGCCTGGGAGAGATCCGCGTAGCCGCAGTCGGTCAGGAGCTTGGCCGCCTCCTCAAAAGAGGCCGCGTCCAGCATTCTCCCGGCGCGATCGGCGTTCAGGAGCTTGGGCTCCCGGGCGCGCAGCATGGCGGACAGGCTCAGATACGCTTCTTTTTTCTTAGCCAATGTCTTCCCTCCCGATCCTGGGATCACTGAAACAGGATTTCCGCGACCTGGGCGGAAAGCTCACTCCGGCTCAGCTCCACCAGCAGCTCTACCGTGCAGTTGACCTCGATGCTGCCGCGGCGCAGGATCAGACCCCCGGCGAAATCGCCGGTCTCCTCCGCCAGCGTCAGCCGGCCGTTTTTCAGACGGGCGTTGGCGGCTTTCACCAGCTTCTCGCCGATGGCCTTGCGGTCGCGGGCGTTGAGGACGATCTTCTCCTCCCCGGTGACGGAGGCCTGGGCGGCCAGCTTGGCCAGGAAGGCCACATACTGCTCCTCCGGCAGGGAGACGATCTGCTCCTGTGCCTTCCGGAAGCTGCGGGAAACCAATTCCTGCTTGGCTGCCAGCAGCTCCTTGCGCCCTTCCATGCGGGCGATGCGCGCCTCGCCGTCCACCTTGTCCTGGGTCTCCTTCACGCCGGCGCGCAGCCGCTCGGCATAGAGCGCCGCGGCCTGCTTGTCAAAGTCGCCCCGGATTCCCGCGCACTGCTGCTCGGCCTGAGCAAGGATCGCGTTGACCTGCGCATCAGCGTCGGCCTTGATATGCGCGATAAGTTTTTCAGTGCCTTTCATAGCTTGCTCCTATCCGCAGGTCGATCAGAGCTGGATGGCGTTGAGCATCATGAAGGAAGCCAGCAGGGACAGAATGGCGTAGAACTCCACGGTGATGCAGAGGATCATGCCCTTGGACCAGTCGTCGGGCTTCTTGGCCAGGATGTTGACGGAAGCGGCAGCCACCTTGCCCTGGGCAATGGCGGAGAGCAGACCGCCCAGCGCGATGGGGAGGCAGGCGTTGAAGACCTGCAGACCCTGCTGCAGGGTGATGGCGGTAACATCAGCGGCGCCGGTCAGCTTGCTGAAGGCCAAGAACCAGATAACGAAGCCATACAGACCCTGGGTACCGGGGATGACCTGCAGGATCATGGCCTTACCGAACTTGCTGGGATCCTCGGAGACGAGACCGGCGCCGGCCTCACCGGCGATGCCGGTGCCCTTGGCGGAGCCGATACCGGCCAGAACAGCAGCCAGGCCGGCGCCCAGCAGACCGATGGCAAAACCGATGCCGATCTGATTGAACAAAGCTTCCATGATAGATTTTCCTCCTAAATATTATTTTGAAATAAGTACTTCCATTTGGATTCCCCCTGCACACGAGGGGGCTTGATGCAGATTGAATGAAGCTCGCTTCGCGAGTGAAGGAATGAAGCGAAATGAAGGGCCTTCGGCCAATTTTGGTATGTCGCTGCGCGACATGGAACAAATTTATCGGCGAAGCCGTTTATTTCATTTCTTCATTTCTTCATTTCTTCATCTCTTCATTCTTCTCTGGGTACCGCGTACTTGCTGCGGATCTCCAGCGGCTCAAAGGGCTTGCCGCCGTCCTGATAGAACTTGCCGAAGAACTCCAGGCACTGCAGTCTCAGATCGTGCACGAAGCAGCCCAGCAGGTTCAAGCCGAAGTTCAGCACATGGCCGATCAGGAAGATCACCAGGAAGATGATGCCGGAGAACACCGTCACCCCGCCCTCGGAGGGCATGGCGGCGATCTTGTTGAAGACCTGGGCCACCACGCCGCCGGCCAGCATCAGGGCCATGATACGGGAATAGCTCAGAATATCGCCAAACCAGCCGGTGAGGGTGTTGTAGATGATGCCGAAGGCGGCGGTCACCTTGCCAAAGCCCTTGGCGTGCCGTCCTGCGCCGTAGAGCAGCATTACCGCGCCCACGATCAGGATGACCAGGCCCGCGGTGTGCAGGGCGGAGGATTTCACCACGCCCAGCAGATCCAGCGCCAGCAGGATGCCGCCCAGCAGGATCACCCACAGAGGGCCTTCCTCAAAGACGCCGTCCAGCAGATTGCCGGCCCGCTTTTTCTCCACAAAGGAGACGATCATGCCCACGTTCAGGTGGATGACGCCCAGCACCATGGCGCCGTAGAGCACCGTCTGGCTGTCGGTCACCGGGCTAAAGAGGGCGGGCAGCCCCTTCCAGGTGGAGCCGAACATCCCCGCGATGATGGCCGGGGCGTCTCCAAAGAGGCCGCCGGTGAGAGCGCCCATGATAAAGGTGCTGATGCCGCCGTAGAGCAGCAGCTGGCAGAAGGCCAGGGTACCGCCCCGGGGCTTGATCTTCTTCATGGCCACCAGCGCCGCCGCGATCATGATGAGGCCGTAGCCCATATCCGCCATCATCAGCCCGTAAAACAGGATGAAGAAGGGGGCCATGATGGGGTTGGGGTCCACCGTCCCGTAGGCCGGCAGGCTGTACATGTTGGTGACCATGTTCAAGGCATTGGAGAATTTGTTGTTTTTCAGCTTGACGGGTACGTCCGCGTACTCGTCCTCAGAGGGATCCCGGGTCTCCCAGGCGCATTCAAAGCGCTCCAGCAGCTTTGTGAGCTTCTCCTCCTGCTCGGCGGGGACCCAGCCCTCCAGCACCACGGTGGCGTCCGTGCCGTAGAGGCGATCCTCCGTCTCGGCCATGGCGATCTGGGTAGACACCCGGTCGAAGGCCAGCTTCAGCTCATCCCGATGGGGCGCCTGGGCCGCGATCTCGCCGGAGAGGGTCTCCTTCTCCGCAGCCAGTTCCTGCAGGGTCTTCTCCGCGGCGGCGATGCCCTCCCGGGCGGTGCCGCTGCAGCCGCTGAGAGACGCGGCGCTGAAGCCGAAGCTCCGCAGGCTCTCCTGAGCGGCGGGCAGCTGTTCCTTTGCGGCCAGGAGCAGCACATAGCGCTGGCTCTTGTCCTGGCTCACGGGGAAGAGCTCCGCCTCCTCGGCGGCCTCGGCCAGAGCAGCTTCCACTTCGCTGAGGGGGATGCGGTTGCTGAAGGAGCCCAGCACCAGGGCGCTGCGCTCGGTGCCCTCGGTCTCCAGGGGGAGATCCAAGCTCTCCCAGGGCCGCAGGCTCTCGATCAGGCTGCGCTGCCGGCTCTCCTCGGCGCCGATGCGGCGGATGCGATCCTCCCGCTCGCCGATGGCGGCGGCCAGCTCCAGCGCCTGCTGCAGCCCCTGGGTCTCCAGGAAGGCGTCGCTCTCCTGCACGGGCTTAGCGCTGAGCAGCGGCGTCTTGGCCGGCGCGTAGCTCTCCAGCAGCTGCAGCGCCCGATCCAGGGTCGCCTGCCGGCTCTTCAGCGCGGTGAGCTCGCTGCTCTCCCGGTGGACAAGGCCCTGGTTTTCCTGCTCCTGCAGTTCCTCCTGGATCTCCGTCACCTGCACGCAGCCCAGCTTTGCCAGCTCCCGCAGGAGCTCCTCCTTCTGAGAACGAACCAGCATCAGCCGCAGCCGTTTCATTTTCAAAATGGCCATGTCAGTCGTTCACTATCCTTTCCACTATGAGCGCTGCCGCTTTCGCCAGCCGGCCTTCCGCCTTCTGACGCAGCGCCTCCCGTTCCTGCTCCAGCTCTCGGGTCAGAGCTCCGCTGTCGGTCCTGCTTTTTTCCTCCGCTTTGGTCTGCAGCACCTCCAGCTCGCTGTCCGCCTTGGCGCGGGCCGCCTCCAGTGAGGCTTTCCCGGCCGCCTCCGCGTCGGCCAGCAGCTGCTTGGCCTGGGCCTGGGCGGCGGCAACGGCGTTCTTCGCTTCCTGCTCGGCAGTGGTTACGCTCGTGATCGCTTCCAATGACATTGGCACACCCCCTCTTCACTCAAATTCCATTCTGGTTCGCGCGAGGCGGCATTCCGCTGGCTCCCGCGCTGCAGATACCGGGCCGTCCGGGCAAAGGCAGCGCCCGCCCGCAAAGCCCCGGTATAAAATCGCACGCTCTATATTACTCCAAGTGCGCCATTCTTTCAAGCGCAAACTGCAAGATACTTGACAAAATTTCTACATTCCCGACAGTATCGCCCTCGCTGTCCAAGTTTCGGGGCGGCATTTTCCAAGTTTTGGGGCGGCGTTTTCCAAGTTTTTGGGGCGGCGTTTTCCAAGTCCCGGGGCGGCATTTTCCACCCTTGCGCAAAACGCCGGAAAAGGATATAATAAGATGTTACCATATCTGTCAGAAAGAGGAATCCCCCATGTTTCAAGGCTTTTCCAAGGAGACGGGCGAGTTTCTGTGGGAGCTGAGCTTCCACAACGAGCGCCCCTGGTTTCTGGAGCACAAGGAGCAGTTTGAGCGGGTGCTGAACCAGCCCTTCAAGGCGCTGGCGCAGGAGACGGCGGAGCTGCTGCAGGCCCGTTTTCCGGACATGCAGGTGCAGTGCCATGTCTCCCGCATCTACCGGGACGCCCGGCGGCTCTTCGGCCGGGGGCCCTATAAGGATCATCTCTGGTTCACCCTGTGGGACGCTCCCGCCGGGAAGGACGGCCCCGCCTTCTGGTTTGAGATCGGCCCGGCCACCTATGGCTGGGGCATGGGCTGGTTCGAGGCCGCTCCGGCGGAGATGGAGCTCTTCCGCCGCAGCATCGACGCCAATCCCGCCCGCTTTGAACGCCTGGCCGGGGACATCGCCGCCTCCCGGCAGAAGTACAGGGTCATCGGCCCGCGCTACGCCCGCCCCAAGGGCAGCTACCCGGAGCCGGTGCGCGGCTGGTACGAGAGCAAATGGGTGGGCGTGGAGACCGTGCGGGATCTGGAGGGAGACGTCTTCACCCCGGAGCTGCCCCAGCTCCTTTGTGACTGCTACGCAAAACTGACGCCCATGTATGACTATCTGGCGCAGATCCACAGCGCCGCAAGAAAGGACGGCCTTCCGGCCGCGGAGGAGAAACGCCATGGATAAGCTGGTCACGGTGATCGTGCCCGCCTGGAACGCGGAAAAATACCTGGAGGCCTCCCTGCGGAGCGTGCTGAACCAGAGCCACCGGGCCCTGCGCCTGCTGGTGATCGACGACGGCTCCAGCGATTCGACGCCGGAGATCCTGGCCCGGCTGCGGGCGGAGGATCCCAGGCTTTCGTATCGGAGCGTTCCCAACGGCGGCCCCGCCGCCGCCCGGAACCGGGCGCTTGCCGCGCTCCCGGAGGGGACGGACTATGTGATGTTCCTGGACGCGGACGATCTGCTGCTGCCGGATGCCATCGAATACGCCCTCTCGGGCGCCGAGGGAGCGGAGCTGGTGCTCTTCGGCTACTCCATCCAGCGGCCGGACGGCAGCCTGCGGGACTACTGCGAGCCGGAGCAGCTGCTGGATCGCCCGGCGCTGGGGCAGGCGCTGGCGCGGCTGTACAAGGCAAACCTTCTCAACCAGGTCTGGGCCAAGCTCTACGCCGCCCCGCTGCTGGAGGGGCTGCGCTTCCCGGACTATCGCTGGGGGGAGGATCGGCTCTTCCTCTTCGACGTGCTGGAGCGGGTGCGGCGCATCAAGCTCCTGCCGGAATGTAAGCACCGCTACGTCATGCACGAGGGCGAAAGTCTCATCACCCGGTATTATGACAAGAAGTTTGACGTATGCTGTGAGATAGACGGGCGCATCGAGGCCCTCTGCCAAGCGCTCTCCGCCCCGGGGGACGCCGATTTCCGCTACATGTTCGCCAAGAGCGTCTTTTCCTGTCTCACGAACCTCTATTCCCGCTCCTGCAAGCTGACAAGGGCGGAGAAGCGGGAGGTAGCACGGCGCATCGCAAACGACCAGCGGGTACAGCGCCGCTGCCGGAACGCCTCGGGGGGGCTCCCCACAAGGCTTCTCTGCGCGGTGCTGCGCAGCAGGCAGGTGGGACTCACGCTCCTCTGCTTTCGGCTGGTAGCCTGGGCCGGGGAACGCTTCCCCCGGCTCTTCATGAAGCTCAAGCACCGGAAATAGTTTTGAGTGCTCAGTTTTGAGGAGACGGGGGATGCGAGGAAGCGCAAGTTTCGTTTTGCGTCTCGAACGCCGTGAGCGACCCCTCCTTTCGTCCTCTCAAAACTCAAAACTCTTTATGCTTGCCAAGCGCGGGCTTTTGCGCTATAATCATCCACACATTTTTTCGGAAAGGGGGCTGCGGCCTTGGATCCTCGTCCCATCGGTGTCTTCGACTCCGGCCTGGGCGGGCTCACCGCGCTGCGGGAGCTGCGCCGGCTGATGCCGGAAGAGAAGTTCGTCTATTTCGGCGACACGGGTCGTCTGCCCTATGGGGAGAAGACCCTGGCCGAGCTGCGCGTCATGGCGGTGCAGAACCTGCGCCTGATGGAGCAGCAGGGCGTCAAGGCCATCCTGGTGGCCTGCGGCACCCTCTCCAGCAACACGCCGGAGATCCTGGACGGCTTTCCCATCCCCAGCTTCGGGGTGCTGCGCCCCAGCGTCCGCGCCATGGCGGAGGCGCCGGGAGACGGCGCCCTGGGCATTCTGGCCACCGCCGCCACCATCCGCAGCGGCGCCTTCGAGCGGGCGCTGCGTCTTGCCTGCCCGGGGCGGGAGATCATCCCCGTCCCCTGTCCCGATCTGGTGCCTCTGATCGAGAGCGGTCACTGCTCTCCCTCCGATCCCCTGCTGCGGGCGGCGGCGGAGCGCTATACCGCAGCCCTGCAGGGCGCCTCGGCGGTGCTGCTGGGCTGCACCCACTACGGGATCGTGGAGGAGGCGCTGCGCTGCTTCCTGCCGGCTGAGACCCTTCTGGTCAGCGCCGCCGCCTGTGGGGCGGAGGCCGTGCGGGAGTTTCTGGAGGCGCAGGGACTGCGCGGCGCGGGCCGCGGAGAGGAGCGTTACCTGGTCAGCGGCGACCCCGCCGCCTTTGAGGCCTCCGCTTCTCTGCTCCTGGGTCGTTCCATCGCCGGGCATGTTCGCCCGGTGCCTGTCATGAGGATCGTGCTATGATGAAAGACGTTGTCATCTCCATCAACAGCACCTTCACCTTTGACGAGGGGGAGGAGCAGCGCATGGAGTTTACCACCGACGGATATTATTTTTATGAGGACCAGGTGGGCTGCCTCAGCTATGAGGAGAGCGAGGTCACCGGGCTGCCCGGCACCCGCACCAGCCTCTTTGTCATGCCGGATCAGGTGGTGGTGGACCGGGAGGGCACCGTCACCAGCCGGATGGTCTTCAAGGAGGGGCTCAAGAGCGCCTTCCAGTACGCCACGCCCTTCGGCAGCGCCAACATGGGCATCGACACCCGCCGCATCGCCCAGAGCATGGGAGAGGCCGGCGGTCGGGTGGAGATCGACTATGTGGTGAACATGGAGCACGTGGTGGCCTCCCGCAACAAATTCGAGATCACCGTGCAGGAGATCGGCGGGCAGTAATTTAGATTTTTAGAATATCCGCGCGGGGACGAAACATCGTCCCCGCGCATTATTTGCCCCTTTGCCCCTTCGTCTCCTCAAAACGCAAAACTTTTTCGCGAAAGCTGTTGACAAATCTGTATGACTGTGTTATTGTACTACTTGCCTAAGACAATAATGCAAAAGGAGGCCTGTCCATGGATTGGACTTTTCGCGGGGATCAGCCGATCTATGCCCAGCTGATGCAGCGCATCAAGCAGGGCATCGTCTCCGGGGATCTGCCGCCCGGCAGCCGTCTCCCCTCGGTGCGGGAGCTGGCCACGGAGGCCGGCGTCAACCCCAACACCATGCAGCGGGCGCTGCAGGAGCTGGAGCGGGAGGGAATGGTCTATTCCCAGCGCACCGCGGGGCGCTTCGTCACGGAGGACGTAAAACAGATTGAGAGGGCCAAACGCGCCTTTGCCGCAGAGCACATCCGGGTGTTTCTGGAGGGCATGGGCAGTTTAGGCTACGACAGAGCGGAGATTCTGGCTCTGCTGCAGGAGGAAAAGGAGGACGCGCATGGCAATTTTGGAATGTAAAAATCTCTCCAAGCACTACGGCAAGGTGGCCGCGCTGGAGGGCGTGGATCTGAGCATCGAGCCCGGCCGAGTGGTGGGCCTGCTGGGGCCCAACGGCAGCGGCAAGACCACCTTCATCAAGCTGGTCAACGGCCTGCTGACCCCCACCGCCGGCGAGGTGCTCATCGAGGGCTCCAGGCCCGGCCCCGCCAGCAAGGCGCTGGTGGCCTATCTGCCCGACCGGGACTTCCTGGCGGACTGGATGACCGTGGAGCAGCAGCTCCGCTTTTTCGCGGATTTCTACAAGGACTTCGACGCGGAGAAAGCCAAAGAGATGCTGGCCCGCCTGGGCATCGACCCGGCGCAGCGCTTCAAGACCCTGTCCAAGGGCACCCGGGAGAAGGTGCAGCTCATCCTGGTCATGAGCCGGAAGGCCCGGCTCTACCTGCTGGACGAGCCCATCGGCGGCGTGGACCCGGCCACCCGGGACTTCATCCTGGACACCATCATCCGCAACTACAACCCCGAGGCCGCCGTCATCATCTCCACCCACCTGATCTCCGATGTGGAGTCGGTGCTGGACGAGGTGATCTTCCTGAAGGAGGGGCGCGTCCTGCTGCACGAGGCGGCGGACAGCATCCGTGAAACCCAGGGCACAAGCGTGGATCGGTATTTCCGGGAGGTATTCAAATGTTAGGAAAGCTCATCAAATACGAATTTCGCGCCACCGGGCGCGTCATGCTGCCCGCGCTGGGCGTGCTGACGGTGCTGGTGCTGCTGGCGAACCTCTCCGTCCGTCTGCTGGACAGCCGGCTCAGCTCTTTTCTGACCGTTCTGCTGGTCCTGGTGCTGATCGCCACCTTCGTCGCCGTGGTGGCGGCGGAGCTGATGCCCATCATCATCATGATCGTCCGCTTCCATAAGAATCTGCTGGCAAACGAGGGCTATCTGATGCACACCCTGCCGGCCAGCGTCCACTCCCTGGTCTGGGCCAAGCTGATCGTCTCCCTGGTCTGGCTGCTGGCCACCAACCTGGTCATCGTGCTGCTGGGCGGGCTTTCGGTGATGCACCTGGCGCAGATGAATCTGGCCCAGCTGCTGGCCGGCTTCCCCAGCCTGGAGGAGCTGCGCAGGATGCTGGCCTCCGTAGGCCTCAACATGGGTGATTTCTACCTGGTGCTGGCGGAGCTGGCGCTGATCATCATCCTCAGCGGACTGGTGAGCTGCCTGCACTTCTACGCGGCCATGGCCCTGGGCCACACCTTCACCCGCCGGAAGGGCCTGATGAGCGTGCTGTGCTTCGTGGGCATCAGCTTCGCCTTCAGTCTCATCACCAACCTGCTGGGTATCCAGGAGGTGGAGTACCTGAACACCGTCACCGTGGTGACCGTTCGCGGGGGACTGAACGTGCTGCACGGCACCATGGGCAAGAGCTTCTTCTATCTGCTGGCCCAGGGCGCGCTGCTGTACGCCGCGACGGTCTTCGGCCTGCAGAAAAAGCTGAATCTGGCATGAGCAGGAAGCTGATCGCCTTTGACCTGGACGGGACGCTGCTGGACGATGAAAAGCGCATCCCGCCCGAGAATCTCCGGGCGCTGGAGGCCGCGGCGGCCCGGGGCTGGGTCCCGGTGCCCGCCACGGGCCGCATCGTCCGGGGCATCCCGGAGCCGGTAAAGCGGCTGCCCGGTCTGCGCTACTTCATCGTCTCCAACGGCGCCGGGGTCTACGACGCCGCGGAGGATCGCCTGCTCTACCGGGGCGACGTGCCCCTGGAGCTGGCCCTGCGCTGCTACGAGTACATGGACACGCTGCCCGTGATCTACGACTGCTATCAGAACGAGAGCGGCTGGATGACCCGCAGCATGTATGAAGCCTGCGCGCCCTACTTCCCCACCGAGCCGCACATGCTGGAGATCGTGAAGCGCCTGCGGGTGCCGGTGGACGATTTGAAGGAGACCCTGCGGCAGCGGGGCGAGCCGCTGCAGAAGCTGCAGATGTTCTTTAAGCCGGAGGATCTGGACGAGCGGGAGCGGCAGCTCCGGCGCATTCCGGAGCTCTTCCCGGAGCTGGTGGCCACCACGTCTGTCTCCAACAACATCGAGATCAACAGTGTGAACGCCGGCAAGGACAAGGCGCTGCTGGCGCTGGCGGAGCATCTGGGCATCCGGCGGGAGGACACCGTGGCCTTCGGCGACGGCACCAACGACCTGGCCATGCTTCGAGCCGCGGGATTGGGCGTGGCCATGGCCAACGCCGACCCCAAGGTGAAGGCCGCAGCCGACGAGATCACTGGCAGCAACAACGATGCCGGCGTGGCCCGGGTCGTCTGGCGCCTGCTGGGGGAATAATAGAACACATTGCAAGAAAAGAGCCTCCGGTTTTCACCGGAGGCTCAGACTGTAGACAAAGTTGGTTTCTGTCATCGCGAACCTACCAAAGGCACGCACAAGTTCTAAGGCTCCTTCGTCGCCAAGAACTTGTAGTGAGTGAC
>ONPF01000036.1 GCA_900319635.1 uncultured Eubacteriales bacterium
AACCTGAAAGCCTTGAAAACACGGGCTTTTTGAAGAAGAACGGATTGCCACGCCAGTGTGAGCACTGGCTCGCAATGACATGCTTTGGGGTTTGTCTACGCATTGAAAGAGCACCCGGAGGTGCTCTTTTCGTTATTTATGGGGTTCATACAGCGGGTCGTTGAAGAAAGCGGAGCAGGCCCGGTCATAATTGTTGTAGTCAAACTGCTTCAGCAGCAGCGCATAGCGGGGCACCGCTCTGCCGCCGCCCTCCGTATACCGCCAGGTGTCGACACAGCCGGTATAGGTGGTGGTGTTGATCTCCGTATTGGGCAGCTTCTCCGGCAGCGTCTCCAGAAAGTCCTTGGGGATGTCGGTATAGCGGCCGATCCAGAGCCGCTCCAGATAGGGCATCTCCGCCAGCACCTCATAGCCGATCACATTTTCGCCCAGATAGGTGATGTTCAGGTGCCGCAGTTCTTTCAGATCCTTCAGGAAGCTGATGTCGATGTTGCCCTTCACATGGGGGCAGCACATCTCCAGATACTCCAGATGGGGGCAGTTGGCCAGGCAGGAGAGATCCGTCCATCCGCTGAGAGAGACCACCACGACCTCCAGATCCGGCATATAGCCCAAGAAGCTGAAGTCGTGCAGGGTGGGGCGGTGACCCAGGTCCAGATACTTGACCTTGGTGCAGTATTTCAGCGCAACGGTGTTTTCATCCAGCAGCGTGGAGGCCGGGTCGGAGGACAGGATGCGCTCCGCGTCGGTGCGGACGCTGTAGTAATCCCGGTTCCCGAACCAGATGCGCCAGACCACCTCCATCTGGGGGTTCTCGTCCCGGATCTGCGCCATGGCCTCGTTGGAGACCCCGCAGAAATCCATATCCACATAGGTGCAGTGCTTCATGCAGGGCAGGATCTCCCGCACCGCGGCGCCCTCGTCGTCCATCTGCCGGTGGTTGAGATCCATGGCCTCATCCTGCAGGGTGAAGTCCTTGCCATAGAAGCGGAAACGATACAAAAACTCCGCCTGGGGCGCCGCTTCCTGCAGCATGCGGATGTCCGCCCACTCCAGGCGTTCCCTCTCGGGCAGCTCCTCCACAGGCTCCTCCGCCGCTTCCGCGGTCAGGACATTGTCCGCGCCCAGCTCCACCGTGGTGAGCTCCGGCATCTCCCGCAGCAGCTCTGCCACCTCCGCCGCGTCCTCGTGCTGCAGCCAGCTCAGATCCAGGCTGCTCTCGTCGCGCTCGTGGGTACTTCCGTCGGGAAACACCAGCGGCCCTGGGGTCGGCTCCGGGGTAGGTTCGGGCGTAGGCTCCGGGGTGGGCTCCGGCGTCAGCTCTTCGGACGGGGCAGGCTCCGGGACTTCCGCACCGGTTGCTGCCGTTTCCCCTCCGGCACAGGCCGTCAACAGCAGCAGCGCAAGGAGAATTGCGATCAGGCTTGCTTTTTTCATGGTTTTTCTCCACAGCTTTTGTTGTTTACCATTGTATGTCCCCCGGAATCATTTGTCAACTTCCGGAGACGAAAAGATCCCCCTGGGGCGTCAGCGCCATGGGGAATAGGCGGCCTCGTCCCGCGTCCAGTAGGCGTAGAGCACCAGGCGGTCGGCTGTCTCCACATCCCCGCAGGGCTTGCCGGTCTCGTCGATGACCCGCTCGCCGCTGCCCCGGTAACCGGTGTAATAGCCGTGGAAGCAGAAGCCCGGCAGCGCCGGCGGCTCCACCGTCCCCTGGATGCGGCCGTTTACAGCGGTTAAACTCCCGGGCGGGAGCAGATCCGGGCCGGGTGTGGGCTCCCCCTCCCCCGCGCTGTAGTACATCTTCCCCTCCACCAGGTCGTACATGCCCGCCCGGCCGGTGCTCAGGCAGTAGCAGGGCTGGTAATCCCGCGCCGGCTCTCCCCCCTGCCAGATGCAGCAGGCGTAGACCTGCAGGTCGTACTGCCCGGCGGTGTCATAGGTGCCGGCGATCTCGCAGCTCATGTGCTGGCGGGAGAAGATATACAGGTGCTGGGGGCAGGGCTCCTCAAAGGTACGCAGCTGCCGGCCGTTTGCAAGATCCGGATAACGGTAGTCCCCCGGGCGCAGGTAGGCCACGGTGCGGGCGGCGGGATCCTCGGTCTGGCTGTATTGGATGCCGGTAGCCGTGTAGAAATGCGCCTCGTTTCCCTGCCCCTGGTGATACCCCACCTCCATCATCATGTGCCGATCCCGGTCAAAGCAGCCGAAGAACCAGGTGTCCTTTGTCTGAAAGCCGGAGGTGCAGGCGAAATCGAAGATGAAGGTGGTGTCGTTGGTGGGCGAAAGGCCCGTGTCCAGGTAGGTCTGCGCCCGGGTATTGGTGTTGGTGCAGGCCACATATTCCGTCAGCTGCAGGTCATCGGGCAGATTGTCGTTTTTCAGCACGATCTCGGTCACAGGCTCCGGGGTAGGCGCGGGGCTGGGGGAAGGCGTTTGCACAGGCGTGGGCTCTATGGGAGCGACAGTCTCCGCGGCGGGACCGCCATCTCTCTCCCCTCCGCAGGCGCAGAGCGCCAGGGCAAGCAGCACGGTCAGCAGCAACAGGATCCCTCTCTTTTGCACGTCTCTTCTCCCTCCCCTCTGCAGTATCATAGAATTTTGAATCTTTTTTGTCAACGCTTTCCTTTTTTCGGCGATTTCTCTTTTCATTCCCGTTTTTCTATGATAAAATATGTCTCAGTTTTCCAGGAAAGAAAGGAAGCGTTTCAATGATCAATGCAAATACCCTCTACTCTGCTCTGGCTCCCTACGGTTTTGAGACCACCGCGAATGTCTGCTACGGCAGCTGGCGCAATTACGCGGTGAGCATTTTGAACGCCCAGTACTCCATTTTTCAGCTGAGCTTTGCCGTGCGCGCCGATAAGAAGGACAAGGACCTGGCCAAGGGCCTCCGGGCCGAGCTGCGCCAGCAGCTGGGCAAGGGGCTTTCCACCGTGCTGAATCTGGGCAGCGCCCTGCAGTTTGCCTATCGTTTTGACGGCAAGACCCCGCTGGTGGATCAGTTCGTCCGCGCGGCGGACGCCATCGCCGCGGCGCTCTCCGCCCACGGGCTGAATCCGGCCGCGACCTGCGCTGTCTGCGGCGGCGGCACGCCGGACAGTCTCTGTGTGGTCAACACCTATCAGCCGGTTCACGCGGCCTGCATGCACCAGAAGCTGGAGACCGCCAAGGAGCAGGCCATGGAGAACAAGGAAAACGGCAGCTACCTCACCGGCACTCTCGGCGCCATTCTCGGCGCGCTGGTGGGCTCCCTCATCCCCATTCTTGTTCTGATCGGCACCAACGTGATCTCAGCTTTTTTGTACGCCCTGGTTCCCCTGGCCGCCATGTTCGGCTATCGGCACTTCAAAGGCAAGTCCGATAAGATCTCCATCGTGATTGTGATGTTGATCAGCATCCTGTTCGTTGCCATCATCGACTTTGTGTACTTGGCGCACTTGTTCCAGCAGTACTTCCACGCGAGCTTTTTCCAGGGACTCAGTCTCGCCTTCCAAAATCTCGGCAGTCTGGATCAGTGGTTCGACACCGGCGTTCTTACCAGCGACATTCTCAAATCCCTCCTGTTCATGGCGCTGGGCATCGTGTTCTCCTGGGGCTATCTGACCAAGACCAGCTCCGCCGAGGTGAAGACCACCGCCACCCTGTTGGAGACGATGCGTCCCAACCCCATGTTCAGCCAGGATTATGCGCAGAGTGAAAACCCCGCGCCCCAGCAGTCCCAGCAGTTTTTCTGGAACGGGCAGGGCTGAACGGATTGAATTGCAAACCGGGGAGCCTGGCTCCCCGGTTTTTTCTTGCCTTTGTCCGTCCAAAAAGCTATAATGTGTTTATCATTCTTTGCGGAGGTGAAGCATGAAGCAGGCCTATATACTCCCCCGGCGCTTTCGGCCGCTCAGCGGCAGCGCGCTGAAGCTGCTGGCGCTTTTTGCCATGCTGGTGGATCACAGCGCCATCTGTTTTTCGCCTTTGCTGGGCAGGCAGCTCTTTGTTCTCCTGGGGATCCGCTTTACCCCGTATATCCTGCTGCGCGGCTTCGGGCGCATCGCCTTTCCCCTGTTCTGCTTTCTGCTGGCCGAGGGCTACCGCCACACCCGCAGCCGGGAGCGCTACGCGCTGAGCCTGCTGCTCTTCGCCCTGCTCTCGGAGCTGCCCTTCAATCTGTTCAACACAGGCAGCTTCTCCCACCCCCACCAGAACGTGTTTTTCACGCTGTTTCTGGGTTTTCTGGGGATCTGGGCGCTGGACCGTTTTCGGAAAGAGCCCTGGAAAGCCAGCCTTCTGGTGCTGCTTCTCTTCGGCGCCTCGGTGCTGGCGAAGGCGGACTATGGCTGGAAAGGCTTTCTCTTCATTCTGCTGACCTGGCTTCTCTCGGAACAGCCGCTGATGCAGCTCTTCGCCGGGATCGTGCTGCTGCCCTGGTGGGCGGGAGTCGCCCTGGCCTATGTGCCCATGAGCTTCTATAGCGGGGAGCGGGGCTTTATCCGCGGCAAGGCCGCCAAGTACGCCTGCTACGTTTTCTACCCCGCCCATCTGCTTGTGCTATGGCTGCTGCACCGGCACTTTTTCGGATATTAAGGCAACTAAAAGGACGCGGATGCGCTTGCATCCGCGTCCTTTTTTGTAGTAATCAGGCCTTGACGGTTCCGTCGGCATTGAAGAGGGGCAGGGGGCCCAGCACAATGATATCATCCCGGTTGATGGCGTCGCCCTCGGCCAGGACGGCCATCTTGCCGGCCACGATACCGCCGGCCTGCTTGACCAGCTCCTCTGTCGCCCGCAGGCTCTCGCCGGTGGAGATCACATCGTCCAGGATCAGCACCCGCTTGCCGCGGATCAGCTCGGCGTCCGCCGCATCCAGCACCAGCTTCTGCACATGCATGGTGGTGATGGACTTCACGCTGACCTCAAAGGTTCCGGACATGTAGGCCTTGGCGCCCTTGCGCGCTACGAAATACTTGTCCGCGCCGCTCTGCCGCGCCATCTCGTACAGCAGGGGGATGGCCTTGGCCTCGGGCGCCAGGAGATAGTCATACTCCGGAGCGCGCTTCAAAAGCTCCGCCGCGCAGTGTACGGTCAGCTCCACGTCACCGAACATGACAAAGGCGCCGATGTAAAGATCGTCCGTCACCTTGCACAGGGGCAGATCCCGCTTCAGGCCACAGATGTCCATTTCATAAGTCATTACTTTCTTCCTCCCAAGAGAAAAAATTCATACCCTGTTATTGTACAGGAAAATGCCGAAAAATCAAGAGGCTTCCACAAGTTTTTTCCGCAAACAAAGAACCGCAGGTTTTACCCTGCGGCCCTTCGTTTGGGAGAAAAGAGAGGATATAAAGGAGTAGAAAAGTATCAGGGTTGATCGTCCCCCGCGGGGGATTCGGAAACAGATGCGGGGACTTTCTCGTCAAAGACCAGGGTCACGGTAAGGTTCTTGCCCGCGCGGTAGACGCTGATTCTGACGCTGTCTCCGGCACTGTACTGCCGGAGGATGCTGCCCAGATCCGATGAGCTCTCCACCGGGTCTTCCCCGATGGCGGTGATAATATCGCCGGGGCGCAGGCCGGCGCGGGCGGCGGCAGATTCCGCCTCCACGCCCTGGACATAGGCCCCCAGGGGCAGGCCGTAGTATTGGGCGGCAATGGAATTATAACTTTCATCCAGCCATACGCCCATGTAGGCCTTGCCGGTCACATAGCCGTTGGCCACCAGATCTTCCGCAATGCGCAGCGCATCGTTGGAGGGGATCGCAAAGCCCAGGCCCTCCACGGTGTCGCCCCGGTATTTGGCGGTGACCACGCCGATGACCTCGCCTTTCGCGTTATACACCGGGCCGCCGGAGTTGCCGCGGTTCACGGCGGCGTCCAGCTGGAACATGGGAATATCGTCCGCTTCTTCGGTGGAGATGATCCGATTCAGGGCGCTCACATGGCCGAAGCACATGGAAAACTCCAGCTCGCCCATGGGATTGCCCACCACATAGATCTCATCGCCCACCTGGATCTCGTCGCTGTCTGCCATAGTCACGGGCTTGAGGCCGGCAGCATCGATCTTCAGCACGGCAAGATCGTTTACTTCCTCCTTGCCGAGGATCTGCGCCTCATACTCGCTCCCGTCATACAGGATAACGGTGAGAGGCAAACCGGCCACATCCGCCGCCTCTACCACATGGTAGTTGGTGAGGATGATTCCGTCCTCCGAGAGGATGAAACCGGAGCCGGAGATGTTGGACTCGTTGACGCTCCCGAAATGCCCGATGGTGGTGATTCTAGTGGTGATCCATACCACCTGCTGGCAGGCTTGACGATAGATCTCAGCGGGGGTCAGTTCCCCGGAGGCGCTGGCAACCGGTATGGCCGGACTGCTCTGCCGCTGGGAGGCGGCTGCGATGGCCTGGGCGTTCGCCTCAGTCTCCGCGGCGTTCTGGGCCAGGGCGCGCTCCACGGCGGCAAAGCGGGTCTCGGTCATCCAATAATTCAGTCCGGCGCCCAGGATCCCGCCCAGGATCGCACAGATCAGACAGGCAGCGATCACCGCGCCCAGGTGTACGCTCCGCTTTTCCCGCGTCCTCTCGGGGCGCTCGCGCTTCACGCGCTCCTGCCGCACCGGCGGGGTGTAGTAGCGGGGCGGGGTGGTGGTGGAGCCGGCAGGCTCATAGTGGGCGTCGGCGTAAAAGGGATTATCCCCTGCCGCCGGAGACGAAGCGCCGTCAAGGCGGTCCTGCTCCTCGCCCGCACTGTATGCAAAGCCCTGCGGTTCAGCGTTATGCAACGATGTTTCCGGCTCTGACATGCCAAAGAACCTCTTTTGTTCTGATCTTGATGGCCGTATTGTAGCGCAGATTGATGAACTTGGCATGAACAAAGCCCAAAATGATTATGAACAATCCTTCAAAAAAGAGAAACGGAGTGACATTCACTCCGTTTTTCTTATACCGGACGCCCCGTGAGCCAGCGGCGCATCATGTCGTAGAGATGGTTGCCCGCCATGCGGCGGATAAAGCTGCGGGTACGGAAGGCGCCCAGGTGCAGCTGGCGCACGAAGGTCTCCCCCTCCACCGCCATGGAGACAAAGACCGTGCCCACCTCGTGGACGCCGTCCCCGTCCGGGCCGGCCAGGCCCGTGACGCCAAGGCCGATGTCCGCCCCGGTGATCGCCCGGACCCGCTCCGCCATGAGGCGGGCCACCGGCTCGCTGACGGCGCCGTTTTCTTCGATCAAGGCAAGGTCGATGCCCAGGAGCCGGGATTTTACCTCGTTGGTATAGGTGACGCAGCCGCCGGCGAACACGGCGCTGGCCCCGGGGATCTCGGTGATGCGGCGGGCAACGTCTCCTCCGGTACAGCTCTCCGCCGCGGCGAAGGTCAGTCCCTTCTCCTTCATGAGCGGCAGCACCGCCTCTTCGATGCTCTCCACGTCCATGCCGTAGACATAGTCCCCCAGGCGCTCCTTCACATGGGCAATCACGGGCGCCATCATCTCTTCGGCCTCCGCCTCGCTCTTCGCCTTGGCGGTCACCTGCAGCAGACAGTCGCACTCCTTGGCGTAGGGGGCCATGCTGGGGTTTTTCATGGCGTTCATCTCCTCGGCGAAGAGATCGTCCACCGCGCTCTCCCCCATGCCGAAGATGCGGACGGAGTGGGACACGATCTGCTCCTCGGAGAGCTTTTTCAGATAGGGCACGGCGTATTCCCGGAACATGGGCACGCACTCGTTGGGGGGCCCGGGCAGCATCAGGACGATCTTGCCCTCCGCCTCGAAGGCGCAGCCGGGGGCGGTGCCCCAGCGGTTATGGAACACGGTGCAGCCCCCCGGCAGCAGGGCCTGGACATAATTATTCGGTGTGAAGTCCTTGCCGGTGCGGATATACTCGTAAAGTCCCTCCCGCTCGGCGGCGTTTTCCACCAGCTTGAGACCAAAGCTCTCCGCCAGCACCTGCTTGGTCAGATCGTCGCAGGTGGGACCCAGGCCGCCGGTGGTGATGATCACGTCGGCGCGGCCCTTGGCCGTCTCCACACAGGCGGCCAGGCGGCCGGGATTGTCCCCCACCACGGTGTGGTAGCGGACGTTCACCCCGATTTTCGAGAGCAGCTCGGAGATGTCCCGGGCGTCGGTGTTGGTGATATGCCCCAGCAGCAGCTCCGTGCCCACGGACAATATTTCGGTGTTGTACTCGCGCATGGCTCATTCCTCCATGTCCAGGCGGATCCGCTCGATCCCCTGCAGGGCCTCCTCCACCAGGGCGTCCACGGCAAGGGCGCTCTCGGCCTGCTCCACCTCGGCTACTGTGGGCCGGGTGCGGGGGTGCCGGGGGGTGAAGACGGTGCAGCAGTCCTCATAGGGCAGGATGGAGGTGTCAAAGGTGCCGATCTTGCGGGACATCTGCACGATCTCCTCCTTGTCCATGCCGATCAGCGGCTGGAGCACCGGCAGCTTCAGCACCGCCTGGGTGGAGGCCATGGCCTCCATGGTCTGGCTGGCCACCTGGCCCAGATTCTCGCCGGTGACGATGGCCTTCGCCCCGTTGGAGAGGGCGATCCGCTCCGCGATGCGCATCATGAAGCGGCGCATGATGAGGGTAAAGTACTCCTCCGGGCACTTGTCCCGGATCTCCTCCTGGATGTGGGTGAAGGGCACCACCTCCAGGGTCATTTTGCCGCACCAGGCCGTCAGCAGCCGGGCAAGCTCGATGACCTTCTCCTTGGCCTGCTGGGAGGTATAGGGGAAGGAGAAGAAGTGCACCGGGATGAGGCGCACGCCGCGCCTTGCGATCATGTAGGTGGACACAGGGCTGTCGATACCGCCGGAGAGCAGGGTCACCGCCACGCCGTTGGAGCCCACGGGCATGCCGCCGGCGCCGTTGACCGGCTGGGCGTGGACATAGGCCGCCAGATCCCGGATCTCCAGATTCACGATCAGCTCCGGGTCATGCACGTCCACCTTGCAGTTGGGGTAGGCCTCGGCCAGCTCCCCGCCCACATACTGGCTGAGTTGGATGGAGGTCATGGGAAAGCTCTTGTCGCTGCGCTTGGACTCCACCTTGAAGCTCTTCGCCCGCAGCATATCGTCCCGCAAATAGTCGATGGCGAGGCGGGCGATGGCGTCCTTGTCCTTTTCGCAGGCGGCGGCGCGGCTGATCTTCACCACGCCGAAGATCTTCTGCACCGCCTCGAAGGCGGCGTCCATGTCCGCGCCGTCCTCCAGCGCCTCCACATACACCGTGGACTGCATGCAGGTCACCTTGAATTTGCCGATGGGCACGAGCCTCCGGCGGATGTTGCCCATGAGCTTTTGCTCAAAGCCCTTGCGGTTGAGACCCTTCAACACGATCTCGCCCAATTTCAAAAGTAAAATATCGTTCATCGGATGCTTCCTCTTATTCTCCAAAATCATAGCTCCGGTATTGGATCGCCTCGGCCACGTGCTCCGGGGCGATGCTCTCGCTGCCGGCCAGGTCCGCGATGGTGCGGGCCACCCGGAGGATCCGGTCATAGCTCCGGGCGGAGAGGCCCAGAGCGTCGAAGGCGTCTTTCATGAGCTTGTCGCTCTCGGCGTCCAGCACGCAGCAGGAGCGCATTTCCTTCACGCCCATGCGGGCGTTCACCAGGGTGCTGTCTCCGCCGAAGCGCTTTCTCTGGATCTCGCGGGCCGCATCCACCCGCTTTTTGATCTCCGAAGAGGGCTCGGCGGGGGCCCGGTTCTTCAGCTCCTCATACTCCAGGGCCGGCACCTCCACGATCAGGTCGATCCGATCCAGCAGGGGGCCGGAGATGCGGCTGTGGTAGCGGCGCACCTCCTGAGGGCTGCAGCGGCAGCGGCCGGAGGGATGCCCGTACCAGCCGCACTTGCAGGGGTTCATGGCGCAGACCAGCATGAAGCGGCTGGGGAAGGTGACGGTGGCCGCCGCCCGGGAGACGGTGACTTCCCCGTCCTCCAGGGGCTGGCGCATGACCTCCAGCACCTCGGAGCGAAACTCCGGCAGCTCGTCCAGAAACAGCACACCGTGGTGGGCGATGCTGAGCTGGCCGGGGCGCGGGATCGTCCCGCCGCCGGCGAGGCCGGCCATAGAGACCGTGTGATGGGGCGAGCAGAAGGGCCGCACGGCCACGATGGGGCGCTTGCGGCTGGTGAGACCGGCGACGGAGTGGATCTCCGTGGCCTCGATCATCTCCCGGCGGCTCATGTCCGGCAGGATGCCGGGCAGGCGCTTGGCCATCATGCTCTTGCCCGCGCCGGGCGGGCCGATGAGCAGGATGTTGTGGCCGCCGGCGGCGGCGATCTCCATGGCGCGCTTCACGCTCTCCTGCCCCTTCACGTCGGCATAATCCGGCAGCCCCATGCGGGAATCCTCCGGCCGGGGGACAGGGCTTGGGGCGATAGACTCTTCCCCCTTCAGGTGGCGGAGCAACTGCCCCACAGTCTCCACTGGGTAAACGGCGATCTCATCGGCAAAGGCGGCCTCCAGGGCGTTCTCCGCCGGGACAAAGAGGGATCGGATCCCCTCCCGCTGGGCGGCGATGGCCATGGGCAGGGCGCCGGCGATGGGGCGCAGCTCCCCGGTGAGGGAGAGTTCCCCCAGAAAGGCGCAGTCCTCCCCGGGCTTTTTGATCTCCCCGGTAGCGGCAAGAATGCCGACCAGCATGGGCAAGTCATAGAGCGTGCCGGCTTTTTTCTTGTCCGCCGGGGCCAGGTTCACCGTCATGCGGCTCACGGGAAAGCGGAAGCCGTTGTTTTTGACCGCAGCATGCACCCGCTGCCTGCTCTCCTTCACCGCCGCGTCCGGCAGTCCCACGATGTCAAAGGCGGGCAGGCCGTTGGAGATGTCCACCTCCACGGTCACGCCGTAGCCGCCGATGCCGCTGACGCCCAGACTTTTCACGCGTGCAAACATACAATCACCACACTTGAAAACGGGCGGCCGCAAGGGCCGCCCCTACATTTATGAATTATTCTTCCGCCGTCACCTTGATGTGCAGCTCGTCCAGCTGCTTCTGGGTGACCTCGGAGGGCGCGCCCATCATGATATCCTGGGCGTTCTTGTTCATGGGGAAGGGAATGACCTCCCGGATGGAGTCCTCGCCCGCCAGGAGCATGACCATGCGGTCCACGCCCGGGGCAATGCCCGCGTGAGGGGGCGCGCCGTAGCAGAAGGCGTTGTACATGGCGGGGAATTTCTTCTTCACGTCTTCCTCGCCCAGACGCACCATCTCAAAGGCCTTGATCATGATCTCGGGATCGTGATTCCGCACGGCGCCGGAGGAGAGCTCCACCCCGTTGCAGACCAGGTCGTACTGGTCGGCGGTGATGGTGAGGGGATCGATCTCGCCCCGCTCGGCCTTCAGCAGCACCTCCAGTCCGCCGGAGGGCATGGAGAAGGGATTGTGGCAGAATTCCAGCTCGCCGGACTCCTCCCCGATCTCGTACATGGGGAAGTCCACGATCCAGCAGAATTCGTAGCGTTCTTTGTCCATATGGCCGGGTACCGCCGCGCCCAGCAGCTTGCGCGCCACGCCCGCGGTCTTCACAGCCTGGTCGTACTTGCCGGCGGCGAAAGCGACAAGGCAGCCGTCCGTCAGGCTCAGCTTCTCGATCAGGGAAGCAGCCCGGTCGTTCAGGAACTTGGCGACGCCGCCCACAAAGGCGCCGTTCTCCAGCTTCGTCCAATAGGGCTTTGCGCCGGACTGCACCTCCACATCGGCGCAGAGCTTGTCGATCTGCTTGCGCGTCAGGCCGCAGCCGGACACCGCGATGGCCTTGACCACATTGCCCGGGGCAAAGGGAGGGAACTCGGTGCCCTGCACCAGGTCGGTCACGTCCTCCACAGTCAGATCGATGCGCAGGTCGGGCTTGTCGGAGCCGTACTTCTCCATAGCCTCCCGGTAGGGGATGCGCTTGAAGGGGGCGGAGGAGGCGATGTTATAAGTGCCGTACTTGGCAAAGATGGGGGGCAGCACGTCCTCCAGCACGGCGAACACGTCCTCCTGGCTGGCGAAAGCCATCTCCATATCCAGCTGGTAGAACTCGCCGGGGCTGCGGTCGCCGCGGGCGTCCTCGTCCCGGAAGCAGGGGGCGATCTGGAAATAGCGGTCAAAGCCGGAGGTCATCAGCAGCTGCTTGAACTGCTGGGGCGCCTGGGGCAG
>ONPF01000032.1 GCA_900319635.1 uncultured Eubacteriales bacterium
GACTTCCGCGGCATCAGCGCCGACGCCTTCGACGGCCGCGGCAACTACAGCCTGGGCCTGAAGGAACAGATCATCTTCCCCGAGATCGAGTACGACAAGATCGAGAAGCTGCGCGGCATGAACATTGCGATCACCACCACCGCGAAGACCGACGAAGAGGCTCGCGAGCTGCTGAAGCTCATGGGCGCTCCCTTCGTGAACTGAGGAGGACGAACAAATGGCTAAGAAATCTATGATCCTGAAGCAGCAGGCCCCTGCGAAGTTCTCCACCCGCAAGTACAACCGCTGCAAGCTCTGCGGCCGTCCCCACGCTTATCTGCGCAACTACGGCATCTGCCGTATCTGCTTCCGCGAGCTGGCCTACAAAGGTCAAATTCCTGGGGTTAGAAAGGCCAGCTTCTAAATTTCCGCGATACTTCGTTGGCTGCGGCTTGCAGTATAAACGATACAGCGGCGCCTTGCCGCCTCGTCTCGCGAAAAATTAGTGCGCTGTGACGAACGGCGCAAAGAGTGAAAAGAAAGAAAAATCTCTTCATTCTTCACTTGTTTTATCCGGTGGGAGCTGATCCCTCCCACCGAATAAATAGAAGAGGGGAGACCCCCTTCAAACAGCGAGGAAAGGCCATGGTCAATCAAGCATTGACATGGGACCTCCCGCTGAAACCGACCGGGAAACCCGGCGGTAACTCTAAATGAGGAGGATAAAAAACAATGCAGATCACCGACCCCATTGCCGATATGCTGACCCGCGTCCGCAACGCCGGAAGCGCCAAGCATGAGACTGTCGATGTCCCGGCCTCCAAGATGAAGAAGGCCATCGCCGAGATCCTTCTGAACGAAGGTTACATCAAGAACTACCAGGTTGTTGAAGACGGCACCCAGGGCATCATCCGCATCACCCTCAAGTACCTCCCCGGCAAGGAGAAGGCCATCCAGGGTCTTCGCCGTGTCAGCAAGCCCGGTCTCCGGGTGTACGCCGGTGCTGACGAGCTCCCCCGCGTCCTCAAGGGCCTGGGCATCGCCATCATCTCCACCTCCAAGGGCATCATGACCGACAAGCAGGCTCGCAAGGAGCAAGATGTCTAGAATTGGTAGAGCTCCCATCACCGTTCCCGCCGGTGTCGAAGTCAAGGTCACCGACGGCAACCACATCACCGTGAAGGGCCCCAAGGGCACCATCGAGCGTGATCTGGTTTCCAGCATCAAGGTCGAGCAGGACGGCAACGTCCTCCACGTCACCCGCCCCAATGACAGCAAAGAGAACCGCTCTCTCCACGGCCTGACCAGAACCCTGATCGACAACATGGTCATCGGCGTGACCCACGGCTTCGAGAAGAAGCTGGAGATCAACGGCGTCGGCTACCGTGCCGCCAAGGAGGGCAAGAACCTGGTCATGAACCTGGGCTATTCTCACCAGGTCATCATCCCCGAGACCGAGGATATCCAGATCGACGTTCCCGATGCCAACCACATCGTCATCAAGGGGATCGACAAGCAGAAGGTCGGCCAGTTTGCAGCAGAAGTTCGTGGCAAGCGTCCTCCCGAGCCTTACAAGGGCAAGGGCATCAAGTACGACTACGAAGTTGTCCGCCGCAAAGAAGGCAAGACCGGTGCCAAGTAAACGGAGGTGTGCCTGAATGATTAAGAGACCTGATACCAGAGGACAGCGCATCAAGCGCCACAACCGCGTGCGCGGCAAGATCTCCGGCACCGCCGAGAGACCCCGCCTGTGCGTGTTCCGCAGCGAAAGCAACATCTATGCCCAGATCATCGACGACGTGGCCGGCAACACCCTGGTTGCTGCCTCCAGCGTGGAGAAGGGCTTTGAAGGCAACGGCGGCAATGTGGAAGCCGCCAAGAAGATCGGTGCCGCCATCGCAGAGCGCGCTCTGCAGAAGGGCATCGAGGAAGTCGTGTTCGACCGTGGCGGTTATATCTATCACGGCCGTGTCAAGGCTCTGGCTGAGGGCGCCCGCGAGGGCGGCCTGAAGTTCTGAGGAAGGGGGAAAACGTAATGGCTTTTAATAACGACAGAAACGACCGTCGGGATCGCCGCAGCCGCGACGAGGCTCCCTCCGAGTTCATCGAGAAGCTGGTTTCCCTCAACCGCGTCAGCAAGACCGTCAAGGGCGGCCGCGTTGCCAAGTTCTCCGCGCTCTGCGTGGTGGGCGACGGCAAGGGCCGCGTGGGCTTCGGTATGGGCAAGGCCAACGAAGTCTCCGAGGCGATCCGCAAGGGTCTTGAGGATGCCAAGAAGAACATCGTGACCGTGACCCTCAGCGGGACCACCATCCCCCACGAGGTGCTGGGCTGCTTCGGCGCCGGCCGCGTGCTCCTGAAGCCCGCCCCGGAAGGCACCGGCGTCATTGCCGGCGGCGCAGTGCGTGCCGTCGTGGAGGCTGCCGGTATCTCCAACATCCGTACCAAGTGCCTGCGCACCAATAACCCCGCGAACGTTGTGGCAGCCACCATGGAAGGCCTCAAGTCCCTGCGCGACGCCTCTCAGGTCGCCGCTGTCCGGGGCAAGACTCCTGAAGAAGTTCAGGGTTAAGGAGGACGAAACATGGCTAATCTGAGAATCAAGCTCGTCAAGAGCCTCAACGGCAGACTGGACAGCCACATCGCCACCGCCCAGTCCCTGGGTCTGCACAAGATCGGCAACGAGACCGTACAGCCCGACAATCCCCAGACCCGCGGCAAGATCGCCAAGATCGGCTATCTGCTGAAGGTCACCGAAGAATAACCGCAGCGGCGGCGGTGTCCGCATCGGCTTCGAAGGCGGCCAGATGCCTCTGGCTCGCCGCATCCCCAAGCGGGGCTTCAACAACATCTTTGCCAAGCCCCTGGAGCCCGTGAACGTCTCCGAGCTCGACAAGTTTGAGGACGGCGCCGTGGTTGACGCCCAGGCTCTCCTGGCAAAGCGCATCCTCTCCAAGTGCAGATATGGCGTGAAGTTCCTTGGCAACGGCGAAGTTACCAAGAAGCTGACTGTGAAGGCTTCTGCTTTCTCCGAAACCGCAAAACAGAAGATCGAGGCGGCCGGCGGAAAGGCAGAGGTGATCTAAGTGATTCAGACGCTGAAAAACGCCTGGAAGATCCAGGATCTTCGCAGAAAGATCCTCTTCACCCTGCTGATCATCCTGCTGTACCGCGTCGGCAACGCCGTCCCCGTCCCGTATATCAACCGGGACGCTCTGGCCAGCTACTTTGAGTCCAACCAGGGCAACATCCTGGGCCTGTACAACATGATGTCCGGCGGCGCCTTCTCCCAGGCGACCATCTTCGCTCTGTCCATCCAGCCCTACATCAACGCCTCCATCATCATCCAGCTGCTCTGCATCGCCATCCCGGCGCTGGAGCGGCTGAGCAAGGAAGGCGGCGAAGAGGGCCGGAAGAAGATCGCTTCCATCACCCGTTACGCTACCGTGGGCATCGGCCTTCTCATGGGCTTTGCCTACTATATGCTCATCAAGAACTCCGGTTATCTCCAGGTCGGCACGGAGAGCAGCTTCTGGGTGGCCCTGGTCATCATCCTGACCTTCACCTCCGGCTCCGCTCTGATCATGTGGCTGGGCGAGCAGATCACCGAGTTCGGCATCGGCAACGGCATCTCCATGATCCTGTTTGCCAGCATCGTGTCCCGCCTGCCCCGCAGCATCATCGCCACGATCGAGAACGTCGGCCGCCCCGCGTCCGACCCCTACCACCTGGATTGGTGGGTCGCGGTGCTGATGTTCCTGGGCGCCCTGGCCATCATCGTCCTGATCGTCTACGTCAACGATGCCGAGCGCCGGCTCCCGGTGCAGTACGCCAAGCGCGTGGTCGGCCGGAAGATGTACGGCGGCCAGAGCACCTATCTGCCCATGAAGGTGAACATGTCCGGCGTTATGCCCATCATCTTCGCCTCCTCCATCGGCACCCTGCCCGCCACCATCGCGGGTCTGGCCGGCGCCAGCCAGGACAGCTGGGTCAACACCTGGTTCGGCAACAACTCCATCCCCTATGCGATTATCTACTTCCTGCTGATCATCTTCTTCGCGTACTTCTATTCCACCATCCAGTTCAATCCCATTGAGGTGTCGAATAACCTGAAGAAGAACGGCGGCTATATCCCCGGCTTCCGTCCCGGCAAGCCCACCAGTGAGTTCATCCAGAAGGTTCTGAACAAGGTCACCCTCTTCGGCGCGATCTACCTTGGCATCATCGCCATCGTGCCCATCCTGATCTCCCACTTCAGCAACGCTTCTCAGCTCACCGGCCTGTCCCTGGGCGGCACGTCCATCATGATCGCCGTCGGCGTTGCGCTGGAAACCGTCCGTGCCCTGGAGGCGCAGATGCTCATGCGCAACTACAAGGGCTTCCTGGATTGATTCCGGAGGGAACGCTATGAGGCTGATTCTTTTGGGCGCCCCGGGCGCCGGGAAAGGCACCCAGGCGGAGATCCTGAGCCGCGAGCTGGGGATCCCCACCATCTCCACGGGCAACATCCTTCGTGCCGCCGTGAAAAACGGCACGAAGGTGGGCCTGGAGGCAAAGGCTTTCATGGAGGCCGGGAAGCTGGTTCCCGACTCTGTGATCATCGGTATCCTGCAGGAGCGTCTGGCTGAGCCGGACTGCGCCGAGGGCTACATTCTGGACGGCGTGCCCCGCACCATCCCCCAGGCGAAAGCCTTGGAGGAGCTGGGCATCGCGGTGGACTTCGCCCTCTCCATCGAGGTGGACGACAGCGTCATCGTGGAGCGCATGTCCGGACGCCGGACCTGCAAGAGCTGCGGCGGCACCTTCCACATTGTGAACAACCCCCCCAAGGTGGAAGGCGTCTGCGACAACTGCGGCGGCGAGCTGAGCATCCGCAGGGATGACGCTCCCGAGACGGTCCTGGCGAGACTGGAGACCTACCACAGGGAGACCGAGCCGCTGAAGGCCTTCTATGAGGAACGCGGCAAGCTGCGCCTGGCAGAAAACCAACCCAGTATCGAGCAGACCACGGCGGAGATCCGCCGGGCTCTGGAGATCTGAAATGGCAGAGAGCATCACCATCAAATCTCCCCATGAGATCGAGATCATGCGCCAGGCCGCGCGCATCACGGCCGGCGCAAGATCCATCGGGCGTCAGGCCGTGAAGGACGGCATGACCACAAAGCAAATCGACAGAGCCGTGCATGAGTACATTGTGAAGTCCGGCGCCAAGCCCAGCTGTCTGGGCTACGAGGGCTTCCCGGCGGCGACCTGTGTCTCCGTCAACGATGAGGTCATCCACGGCATCCCCGGAAGGAGAATCGTTCACAGCGGCGATATCGTTTCCATTGATCTGTGCGCCACCTACAAGGGCTTCGTCGGCGACTGCGCCGGCACCTACCCGGTGGGAGAGGTCAGCGCGGAGGCGAAGAAGCTGATGGAAGTCACCCGTCAGTCCTTCTTCGAGGGAATCAAGTTCGCCAAGGTAGGCTACCGCGTCTACGATATCGGAGAAGCGGTGCAGGACTATGTGGAGAGCCACGGCTTTTCCGTGGTGCGGGACTTCGTGGGTCACGGCATCGGCCGGGGCATGCACGAGGCTCCGGAGGTTCCCAACTACCGCCCTGAGACCCGCCGGGCCAATCCCCGGCTGCTCAAGGGCATGACCATCTGCGTGGAGCCGATGGTCTGCGCGGGGGACTGGCGTGTAAGGATCCTCTCCGACGGCTGGACGGTCGTCACGAGGGATCATTCTCTGGCCGCCCATTATGAGAACACCATCCTCATCACCGATGGGGAGCCGGAGATTCTCACCATGGCGGACGACATCTGACAAGATCTGGAGGAGAAAAAGCTTTGGCAAAAGACGATGTGATCGAACTCGAAGGCACGGTGGTAGAATCCCTGCCTAACACCATGTTCCAGGTGGATATCGGCGGCGGCCATATCATCCTGGCGCATATTTCCGGCAAGCTCCGGATGAATTTTATCCGTATCCTTCCCGGCGACAAGGTAACGGTTCAGATGTCTCCCTACGACCTGACCCGCGGCCGCATCACCTGGAGAAGCAAGTAAAGCAGGAGGTATAACAAATGAAAGTCAGACCTTCCGTGAAGCCTATGTGCGAGAAGTGCAAGATCATCAAGCGCAAGGGCAAAGTCATGGTCATCTGCGAAAACCCCAAGCACAAGCAGCGTCAGGGTTAAAATATCCGAGATACAAGGGTCGGTCGCAGGCTGCGACAAAAAAATCTTTGCAGCAAGAAAATTTTACTTGACAGTTTCACTATGTCTTTGATAAAATAATTCTTCGCTGCGACTGGGTATTTTTGTACAAGCAGCTGCTGGGGATCGACTCCTTGTATGCTGTTTTGGCTAAAAATTCCACCGCGGCAAAATGCCCCGGCGACAGGGCGAACGGCTCCTGTCTCAATCAAATCCCGCATGGATCAGGGACTCCCTCCGGCGGGAATAAGCCCCTGATACCGTCAAAGTGCGGAAATATTTTTCGAAAGGAAGAAAAAAGTATGGCACGTATAGCCGGCGTTGACCTGCCCAAAGACAAGAGAATCGAAATCGGTCTCACTTATGTCTATGGTATCGGCAGAACCAGCGCGAAGAAGATCCTGGACATGACTGGGATCAATCCCGACACCCGCGTGAAAGACCTCACCGACGAGGAAGAAGCCAAGCTGCGTGAGTGCATCGACCACAACTTCATCGTAGAAGGCGACCTGCGCCGTCAGACCGCGCTTGACATCAAGCGCCTGACCGAGATCGGCTGCTACCGTGGTCTGCGGCACCGCCGCGGTCTCCCCGTGCGCGGCCAGCGGAGCAAGACCAATGCCCGCACCCGCAAGGGCCCGAAACGCACCATCGCCAACAAGAAGAAGTAAGGGAGGGATATGAACAATGGCAACCGCTAAGAAGAAAGTCGTCAGAACCCGCCGCAGAGAGCGCAAGAACATTGAAAAGGGTCAGGTTCATATCAGCTCTTCCTTCAACAACACCATGGTGACCGTCACCGACACCCAGGGCAACGCGATTTCCTGGGCCTCCGCCGGTGGCCTCGGCTTCCGTGGCAGTAAGAAGTCCACCCCCTTTGCCGCCCAGACCGCCGCTGAGACTGCCGCCAAGGCAGCCATGGAGCACGGCCTGAAGACCGTCGAGGTCTTCGTCAAGGGTCCCGGCTCCGGCCGTGAGGCCGCCATCCGCGCCCTCCAGACCGCCGGTCTCGAAGTGACGATGATCAAGGACGTCACCCCCATTCCTCACAATGGCTGCCGTCCTCCGAAACGTCGTCGTGTATAAGGAAAGGAGGACACTGTAATGGCTAAGAACAGACAGCCCATCGCAAAGCATGCGAAGGCGCTGGGCATCAGCCCCGCCGCCATGGGCTATTATAAGAAGGAAACCACCCGCAACAGCAACAACCAGACCCGCAAGAAGAAGTCCGAGTACGCCACCCAGCTGCAGGAGAAGCAGAAGGTCAAGTTCATCTATGGCGTTCTGGAGAAGCAGTTCCGCGGCTACTATGAGAGGGCCGAGCGCATGACCGGCAAGACCGGCGACAACCTGCTCATCCAGCTGGAGAGCCGCCTGGACAACGTGGTGTTCCGCCTGGGCTACGCCGCTACCCGCCGCGAGGCCCGTCAGATGGTTAACCACGGCCACTTCACCGTCAACGGCAAGAAGGTCAACATCCCCAGCTACCAGGTCAAGCCCGGCATGGTCATCGCCCTGCGCGAGTCCAGCCGCAGCATTGAGCGCTTCAAGATGAACCTGGAGGCCAACGCCTACCATGTCATCCCCAAGTGGCTGGAGTTTGACGCTGCCAACATGATCGGCAAGGTCGTTGCTGCCCCCACCAGAGAGGACATCGACTTCCCCGTGGAAGAGCGCCTCATCGTCGAGTTGTACTCCAAGTAATCAGAATACGAGGGAGGCGCCGACGGCGCTTCCCGACACCCTCAAATTGGTAAGCTGAACACGCACCGCGCCATCAGCGGCGCAAATTGAACAAGGAGGGTACATTAACCACATGATCGAAATTAAGAAGCCGCGCATCGAGTGCATCGAGAACCCCACCGAGACCCATTACGGCAAGTATGTCATTGAGCCTCTGGAACGCGGCTATGGCACTACGCTTGGAAACTCTCTTCGCAGGGTACTTCTCTCCTCTCTCCCCGGTACGGCCTGCACCAGCATCAAGATTGCCGGTGTGCAGCATGAGTTTTCCACCATCCCCGGCGTGAAGGAAGACGTGACGGAGATCGTCCTGAACGTCAAGAGCATCATCGCCCGCCTTCACTGCGACGGCCCCAAGACCGTCTACATCGAGGCCTCCGGCGAGGGCGTCGTCACCGCCGGTGACATCAAGCCCGACGCTGAGGTGGAGATCCTCAATCCCGAGCAGCCTATTGCAACTCTCGGTCCCGACGGCGCTCTGAACATGGAGCTGGTTCTGGACCATGGCAGAGGCTACGTTCCCGCTGAGAAGAACAAGACTCCCACCACTGCGATCGGCACCATCCCCGTCGACTCCATCTTCACCCCGGTCCTCAAGGTCAATTACACGGTCGAGAACACCCGCGTGGGCAACCAGACCGACTTTGACAAGCTGACCATCGAGGTTTGGACGGACAAGACCATGGCGGCGCGCGATACGCTGAGCCTGGGCGCCAAAATACTCTGCGACCACTTTACGCTCTTTACGGACCTGTCCGACACCATCGGCGCCAACTCCACCGTGGTGGAGAAGGAGGACAAGGAGCCGGATACCGTGCTCAAGATGACCATCGAAGAGCTGGATCTGTCCGTGAGAAGCTTCAACTGCCTCAAGCGTGCCAATATCAATACTGTCGAGGATCTGGTCAACAAGACGCAAGACGAGATGATCAAGGTCCGCAACCTCGGCCGCAAGTCTCTGGAGGAAGTGGAGCACAAGCTCCAGATGATGGGACTTTCCCTGGCCAGCGAGGATAATCAGTAATTAGGAGGAATTTGCAATATGCCCGGAACAAGAAAGCTCGGCAAGAGCACCGACCAGCGCATGGCCATGCTGCGTCAGCAGACCACCGACCTGCTGGATAAGGGTCGGATGGAGACCACCCTCTTCCGCGCCAAGGAGATCGCTCCCATGGCCGAGAAGATGATCACCCTCGGCAAGGCCAAGGATCTGGCTTCCTACCGCCAGATGATCAGCTTCATTACCCGCGAGGACGTGGCCAAGAAGGTCAAGGACGAGCTGGCTGTGAAGTATGCCGACCGCAACGGCGGCTACACCCGCATCACCCGCATCGGCGCCCGCCGCGGCGACGCCGCCGAGATGGCCGTGATCGAGCTGCTCTGATCAATACTTGATACAAAAACAGCCCCGAGAGCAATCTCGGGGCTGTTTTTCATGTCCGGGGAAAGCGGCCGCCCAGGCCCTACCGGACGTTCCGCAGGCGGCGCCGGAGCAGGGGGAAGCTCTCTGCAAAATCGACAAAAATAACAGAACCCCCCGCCGCGCACGGGAAGATTTATATTTCAATAATGTAGCAAAATAGAGAAATAAATCGGTAAAAAAGCCCGTTTTTTGAGCAAAAAAGCAGGGGGGAAAGACGAATTTGCCGCCGCTGCCCCGAATTATTGGTGTTTTTTCACAAAAACAGGCCTGTTTTTTTGGAAGTTCGGAGAGCAGTGCCGGAGTTTTTTTCTTGAAATACAAACAGTTCTATGCTATAATCAAGCTCGGAAGCGACATTGGGGCTCTGTGACAGCAAAGCGGAAAAGCTCCGCGGCCGGTTTGGAAATCTCAGAGCACGGGTGCATGAAGGCGGCTGTTTGGACATACGAGTGGTTAGCGACAGGCTGCCTCGTGCCGAATGTCTGCTTTTTCCTCTTCCGCGGAGGAGGGAACCCAAAGGCTTATTAATCGCATTATGATATCTTAATGCGTTTAATAAAGAAAAAATAGGAGGAAAAATGAAAATGAGCAATCTCAAGAAACTCTTGGCCCTGCTTCTGGCTCTGGTCATGGTGTTTGCTCTGGCGGCCTGCGGCGAAACTGCCGAGAAGCCCGCTGAGGAAGAGACCGAGACCACCGAGCCCGAGACTGAGACCACCGAGCCCGAGACCACCGAGCCCGAGACCACCGAGCCCGAGACCACCGAGCCCGAGGCAGAGGAAGAGGAAGGCTACAAGCCCTCTTCCATCCAGCTGCTGAACGGCAAGGAGTACGGCGTTGATGCTGACTACATCTCCCTGTACGACAAGTTCGGCAAGGAAGCCTCCATCGCTGACGTGGAGGAAGATCCCGAGACCGGCCTCGCGTACTTCAATGCCCCCGACGGCAACAAGTACGAGCTGGGCCTGGACTTCCTGACCATGGCCATGGTGTACAACACCTCCACCGAAGGCACTGACTTCGAGACCGAGGATGAAGTGTACGCCGAGTGGTGGAAGTTCTACATCACCCGCTGGAACTACCTGCTGCCCGAGATCCCCCTGTACTCCAACGAGTACTACGATGTCTACAATGCCCAGATCAAGGGTGTTGAAGAGCATCCCACCAACCCCTTCTGGGGCCCCGCTGCCGCTCTGATCGACTGGTCCTCCGAGAAGGCCGACGGTTCCTTCATCATGGGCAGCTCCACCGACCTGTCCGGTAAGTTCCGTTACGCCACCTTCGGCTCCTCCAGCCCCGGCTCCTCCGATAACGATGTCGCCGGCCTGGTCAACGGCCTGGACACCGTTGTCAACACCAAAGAGGGCGGCTACGTTGTGAACGAGACCGTCGTCAAGGACTTCCAGCAGATCGAGAACGAGGATGGCACCTGCACCTATCAGATCACCATCTATGACGACCTGCAGTTCTCCGATGGCTCCCCCATCACTGCGAAGAACTACCTGTACTTCCCCATGGCCTTCTCCACTCCTGTTGCTGCTGAAGGCTCTGGCCGTGACGCTCGCTCCATGCTGAGCTTCGTCGGTTACGAAGACTTTGCTGCTTACGACGGCACCGAAGGCTCCGGCAACCCGGTCATGACCGGTGTCCGTCTGATCGACGACTACACCTTCTCCGTCACCATCAAGTCTGACTACTATCCGTACTTCTACGCCATCATCTACGGCAGCTTCGCCCCCGTCTACAAGGACGTCTGGTTCGGCGCTGACGCTGACATCGCCGACGACGGCGAGGGCGTGTACATCACCGGCAACTTCTATGAGAAGAACGGCGACAGCTACGTTCTGGCCCAGCACATCAACGACTCCGGTATCGGCGACACCTACACCCTGTACCCCTGGTCCGGTCCTTACACCGTTGAGAACTACAACGCTTCCGAGAAGACCGCTACCCTGAAGCTGAACCCCTACTTCAAGGGCAACTACGAGGGTACCAAGCCCCAGATCGAGACCGTTATCTACAAGAAGATCATCTCCGAGACTCAGCTCGAGGACCTGAAGGCCGGCGGCGTTGACTGCCTGGCTGCTATCACCGGCGGCGCTGCCACCGACGAGGCCATTGCTATGGCTGACGGCTCCGATGGCGCCTTCGTGTACACCCACTACTCTCGCGCCGGCTACGGCAAGCTGGGCTTCCGTGCCGACTTCGGCCCCGTGCAGTTCCCCGAGGTCCGTCAGGCCATCGCCTTCTGCATGGACCGCGCCACCTTTGCTAAGGACTTCACCGGCGGCTACGGCGGTGTTGTCGACGGCCCCTACTACACCGGTTCCTGGATGTACAAGGCTGCCACCAACCAGGGCATGCTGCTGAACGCCTACGATACCTCTGTTGACACCGCCATCGCGACCCTCGAGGCCGGCGGCTGGGTCTACAACGCCGAGGGCGGCGAGTACACCGAGGGCGTCCGCTACAAGATGATCCCCGGCGAGTTTGCCACCGAGTACGACAAGAACTACCAGTCCATCGACGGCGCTTACAAGACCGTTGAGATCGACGGCAACTACTACATGCCTCTGGCTCTGAACTGGTACGGCACGGTCAACAACGAGTTCTCCGATCTGCTGGTCACCGGCTTTGAGCAGAATGACAACATCATCAACGCCGGCTTCACCGTGCAGAAGACCATCGGCGACTTCGCTCCCATGCTCGACGAGCTGTATCAGCAGCAGGTTTACGGCTACTACAGCGGCACTCCCATGTACACCTGCTTCAACTTCGCTACCGGCTTCAACAGCGCCGTGTACGACTACGCCTTCAACATGACCATCGATCCTTCCATGTACGATGACTACAGCCAGTACTACATCAAGGACATCGCTGACATCTACTGGAACAACTAATTTCGCAGATTTCCCAATGAGCGTTAAGCTCTAAGCGACTATGGACACAGGGTGGGGCTTGCCCCCATCCTGTGTTTATAGACTTCACCTCAGCATCAAAACGGAGAATATGAGCCAAGCAGCGTCATATTCTCCGTTTTTGGAACTCAAAGCATCAATCGCACGCTGACAAGTATTTGTCTGAACCCCCGCACCTGGCAAGGCAGGGGTGATGCCCCTGACTGCCAAAATACCAGTCGCATGTGCGACAGACTGGAGATACAGAATGGGAAAATACGTTCTGAAGAGGATCGGATACATGCTGGTCGTTCTGATCATTCTATCCATCCTCATGTTCTTGATATACAATCTCATTCCCAGCAACCGCGCCCATACCGACGCCAAGGCCGACATGGTCACCATGAAGCAGCAGCTTCGCGGCAAGTCGGATGCGGAGAAGGAGCAGGTGTTCCAGGAACGCTATCTGTATTATCAGCGGCTATACGGCACGGACACCAAGAACCTGGCGGTTCGTTATCTGCGCTGGATCGGCGCATACCCCAACTACTTCGGCAAGTATGACGGCCTGCTGGAGGGCAACTTCGGCTACTCCTACGAGCTGAAGGACGATGTGGTCAACATCGTCGGGGAACCGATGAAGAACACCATCTTCATCAACATCTTCAACGTGATCCTGGCCTTGGGCATCACGATCCCCCTGGGCATTTTCTGCGCAGTGCGCAAGGGCGGCAAGTTTGACCAGACGACCCAGGTCGTCACCATCATCGGTTACTCGCTGCCGACCTTCATTACCTGTATTCTGTTCATCTGGATCTTCTGTTCCCTGCTGCACTGGTTCCCGCCCAGCGGCATGGGCACGCCGGGCAACAACTTCACCGGCTGGGAGTGGTTCAAGGACAGAATGTACTACATGGCGCTGCCCCTCATTACCATGACCTTCTGTTCCATGGGCGGCATGACCCGTTACGTCCGCGCCTCCATGATCGACGCGCTGTCCATGGACTGCATCCGCACCGCCCGCGCCAAGGGCGTCAAGGAGAAGACCGTTATCTACTCCCACGCCTGGCGTAACGCCCTGATCCCCATCGTGACCCTGGTCGTCGGCTGGTTCCTGGGCATTTTCGGCGGTTCGCTGATTTTCGAGAATATGTTCGGCATCAACGGCATGGGCAAGCTGATGATCCAGTCCCTGCGTACCGCAGATACGGACGTGATCATCCTGCTGCAGCTGTTCTACGTGGCTCTGTCCCTGCTGGGCAACCTGATCATCGATATCGTGTACGGCCTTGTCGACCCGCGTGTCCGGGTCAACGCATAAGGAGGTGCGAAGATGAAAAAGAATAAAGGCTTCTTCGGCACCATCGGCGGTTGGTTCAAGCGTCTCTTCTTCGGCGGCAGCAAAACCATGGCCGACGAAATGGAAGAGAATGCCAAGAACATGAAGGTGGAGGAGATCGTCAGCCCCTTCAAGCAGATCGTCCGCGGCTTCTTTGAGCGCAAGCTCGCTGTGTTTGCCCTCTGCGTCGTGATCGCCATGTTCCTGCTGGTCTTCATCGGCCCGCTGTTCATGCCCAAATATTACGACTCCTACACCGAAGTTACCCAGCAGAACGTCCACCCCACCATGAGCATGCTGTCCGTGCCCGGTGATCTGGAGGACGATATCCGCATGATCGACAGCTTCGGCAGCTTCACCGTCGGCGTGAACAACTCCGGCGAGGTCTTCATCTGGGGCGACTCCAAGATCAGCACCACCGGTCTGGATGCCCGCGACATCCCGGATGAGGTGAAGGAAGCCAAGATCATGTACGTGGCCGCCGGTATCGACCATGTGGTTGCCATCTCCGAGGAGGGCAAGGTCTACTGCTGGGGCTACAACAAGCTGGGCCAGTTCGGCTACTTCGACCCCGAGAACAAGGATAACGCCAACATCCTGCCTGAGCCTGACATCCTGCTCAACGGCACCATCGACGTAAATCACATCAAGAAGGTGACCTGCGGCTACCAGTGCAGCGCCATTCTGATGGATGACGGCACCCTGTACATCTGGGGCAACAAGAACACCTACCAGAACATCGATCTGTTCGTCGGCAAGGAAGATCTGATCGACATCGACTTCACCCTGAACTACGTGGTGGGCGTGACCGAAGCCGGCAACAGCATCTACACCGGCAAGCGCGGCCTCTACGACCAGTACCGCTCCAACCTGAACGAGAAGGCGGTTCCCGCCAGACAGTATCTGGACGGCCGCAAGATCGTCGCCATTACCGCTACCAGCAACACCGTCTGCGGCGAGCTGGACGACGGCACCCTGTTCTTCACCGGCGACTTCGGCACCCGCGCCAAGCCCATGCCTGCCCTGCAGGAGGGCGAGCGCGTTGTCCAGATCGTCTCCGGTACCTACCACTACACCGCGCTGACCGACAAGGGTCGCGTCCTCTCCTGGGGCGGCGACACCCTGGATCAGACCCAGGTTCCCAAGAACATGACCGGCGTGACCCGGATCTACGCCGGCGCCTTCCAGAGCTACGCTGTGAACGAGAACAACGAGCTGGTCGGCAAGTGGGGCCTGAAGGGCTACCTCTTCGGCACCGACAACCGCGGCGCGGACATCTTCCAGCGTATCATCCAGGGCGGTAAGATGACCATGACCATCGGCGCCATCGCCGTTATCATCTCCACCATCATCGGTATCATCGTCGGCTGCATCTCCGGCTACTTCGGCGGCAAGGTCGACCTGATCCTGATGCGTGTGACCGAGATTTTCGCGGCCATCCCGTTCCTGCCCTTCGCGCTGATCCTCTCCGCCATCCTGGCCCAGTCCGACATCAGTGAGGACAACAAGATATTTATCCTCATGGTGATCCTGGGCGTGCTGACCTGGACGGGCCTGGCCCGTATGGTCCGCGGCCAGGTGCTGGTGGCCCGTGAGAACGAGTACGTGACCGCCGCCAAGGCCATGGGCGTGAAGGAGGGCGCGATCGCCTTCAAGCACATCCTGCCCAACATCGTCTCCATCATCTTCGTTACTCTGACGCTGGACTTTGCGACCTGTATGCTGACGGAATCCAGCTTGAGCTACCTGGGCTTCGGCGTCACCTACCCGCGGCCGACCTGGGGCAACATGCTCAACGGCGCCAACAACGCCACCATCATCACCAACTTCTGGTGGGAGTGGCTGTTCACGGCTCTGTTCCTGGCCATCACCTGTATCTGTATCAACATCGTCGGCGATACCCTGCGCGACGTTATGGACCCCAAGTCCGACCGCGACAAGTAAAGGAGGGAAAACGATGGCATTACTTGAGATAAAAGATCTGCACACGTTCTTCCGCACCAAAAAGGGTATCGTGAAAGCAGTCAACGGCGTTTCCTACTCTGTGGAGCCCGGCCGCACCCTCGGCATCGTGGGCGAGTCCGGCTCCGGCAAGAGCGTCTCCGCCATGAGTATCCTGCAGCTGCTGGACGGCAACGGCTATATCGACAGCGGCGAGATCCTCTTTGACGGCAAGGATCTGACCAAGTGCTCCAAGGAAGAGATGTACAAGGTGCGCGGCAACGAAATCTCCGTCATCTTCCAGGAGCCCATGACCTCCCTGAACCCGGTGTTCACCGTGGAGAAGCAGGTTTCCGAGCCCTTTATCATCCACCAGGGGATGAGCAAAAAGGAGGCCGCTGAGAAGGTTATCGAGATGCTGGCCGACGTGAAGATCCCCAATCCTAAGATCGTCACCAAGCAGTATCCCCACCAGCTCTCCGGCGGTATGCGGCAGCGTGTCATGATCGCCATGGCCCTGGCCTGCAAGCCCAAGCTCCTGATCGCCGACGAGCCCACCACGGCTCTGGACGTGACCATTCAGGCCCAGATCCTGAAGCTCATCAACGAGCTGAAGGCCGAGCACGGCACTTCCGTTCTGTTCATCACCCACGACCTGGGTGTTATCCGCCAGATCGCGGATGACGTGGCCGTCATGTACTGCGGCCAGGTGGTGGAGATGGCGCCGGCGGATACCATTTTCCGCCAGGGCGAGTACTCCCACCCCTACACCGAGGGTCTGATGACCTCCATCCCCCGTCTGACCACCCCCGCCAACGAGCGTCTGGACGCTATCCCCGGCGCGGTGCCCCACCCGCTGGCGCTGCCGAAGGGCTGCAAGTTCGCTCCCCGCTGCAAGTACGCCACCGAGCGCTGCCAGGAGGAGGAGCCCACCATGATCCATGTCTCCGAGACCCAGCAGATCCGCTGCTTCTACCCGAGAAAGGAGGATCGCAAGCATGCAAAAGAATGAGAATGAAAAGATTTTGCTGAAGATCTCCAACCTGAAGCAGTACTTCCCCGTGGGAAGACACGGCCTGTTCAACAAGGCCAACGACGGCATCACCCTGGATATCTACGAGGGCGAGACCCTTGGCCTGGTGGGCGAATCCGGCTGCGGCAAGTCCACCTTCGGCCGCACGGTTCTGCAGCTGTATCGGCAGACGGACGGACGCACCATGTACTACGGCGCTTCTCTGGACGAGCTGGCGCCCAAGTATGTGGCGAACACCATTGATCACCTGCACAAGCACATCCACAAGATGCACGAGCTGCAGCAGAAGACCAATCATTTGCAGGCTGAGTATGACGCTGCGGATGAGAAGAAGCAGATGGAGCTGGCAAACCATCTGAACGCCGCCAAGAAGGCCTCCAACGACGCCTATCTGAACATCGTGAACCTGGTGGGCGGTTTTATCTGCGTGGAAGACCTGAACGAGCCCATCCGGCTCTATAAGCAGCGTTATGCCCTCTGCTCCCGCCTGCACAATCATGTGGAGAAGCGCCGCCCCGTGAAGCTGGACTATGAAGAAAACGAGTTCATCAGCGGCAGCGAGGACTTCTCCGAGCGGCGCCGCGCCTCCGCCTCTGCCAAGATGGCCAAGTATAAGGCGAAGCTGGACGAGTGGGACAAGGTCATCGAGAAGGATCGGCAGGAGATCGCCGAGATCGACAGGCAGCTGGACGCTCTGCGCGCCAACTACGCGAATGACCCCGAGTTCCAGAAGCACGAGGCGCTTCGGGACACCGGCATCGACCTGGCCCGTCTGACTTACCCCGAGGTACGTCTGCTCCGCTGCCAGATCCAGTACATCTTCCAGGATCCCTACTCCTCTCTGAATCCCCGTATGACCGTCGGCCAGATCATCAGCGAGGGTCTTGTGGCCCACAAGTTCTACAAGGCCGGCTCCGAGCGGATGCAGGCTGAGGTGCTGAAGGTCATGAGCGACTGCGGCCTGGCGGACTACTTTGTCCACCGCTTCCCGCACCAGTTCTCCGGCGGCCAGCGGCAGCGCATCTGCATTGCCCGCAGCCTTGCGGTGAAGCCCAAGTTCGTGGTCTGCGACGAGGCTGTCTCCGCGCTGGACGTGTCCATTCAGTCCCAGATCCTGAATCTGCTGCAGGATCTGAAGGAGCAGCAGCACCTGACCTACCTGTTCATCACCCACGACCTCTCCGTGGTCAAGTACATTTCCGACCGCATCGGCGTCATGTACCTGGGCAACCTGGTGGAGCTGTCTCCCTCCGAGGCCATCTTCAAGAAGCCCATCCACCCCTACACCCAGGCGCTGATCGCCGCCATCCCCACCACCGACCCGGACGACAGCAAGGAGCTGCAGATCCTGGAGGGCGACATTCCCAGCCCGGTGAATCCGCCCAAGGGCTGCAAATTCCACACCCGCTGCCGCTACTGCACGGAGATCTGCGAGCAGGTCACGCCGGAGTGGCGCGAGATGGAGCCTGACCACTTCGTCGCCTGCCACCATCCGCTGATGAACGGCATGGAGTACGGGAACAAGCAGAAATAACACCCCCGCCGCGGGAGAAGGAGCCGCACATGCAGTTTGGCAACAAATTTAACCGCGCGCGCCAGGCACAGCGCCGTGCGCTGGGTCTGGACGATCCGGAGGTCCGGAAGGCGCGGCAGGAAGAGGAGAGAGTGAAGCTGGAGCGGGGCGATCTGTTTTCGATGCTGCTGTCCTCCTTTCACATGATCTTCCTCCCCTGCGTTGGGGTGCTTGTGCTGCTGGTGATGGCGGTGTGTCTGATCTTCGGCCTGTTTTCCGAGGTCACGAGCTTCCTGCTGCCGATCCTCGGCACCGTCGTGGTGCTGTGGCTGCTGATCTGGCTGCTGATCCGGCTGTTCAGATAGCCGGGGCACGGCGGTGACTTCCCGCGCCAAATGAATCACAAAAAGGAGCGCGTTGCAAAATAGCGCAGAATAACAAAAGCACCAGTTAGGTCCAAAAAGGACTTGGCTGGTGCTTCGTTTTGCGTTAAAGTTGTAGGTGTGAAAAA
>ONPF01000037.1 GCA_900319635.1 uncultured Eubacteriales bacterium
GGACACGCATGGGGGGATTGTGAAGGGGGGAGGGTATGCCCCCCTTCACGTTCAATCTACGCAAAACTGGGAACTTTTTTCGGAAGTTCCCAGTTTTGCGCTCAAGCTGTCGACACTTTGTCGACAGCTTGAGCGCCGGAAGCAGCTGCTTCCGGCGCTCAGACCGTAGACAAACCCGCTTTAGGCTGAGGCCGAAGGCGGGTTTGCTGCGTAGATGTTGAAAGATTTCGGAAAAGAATTTTTCACGCAGGGTCGCCGCGGCCTGAAAAACCGGGCGAAACACGGGCGTCACGGCGCTTCTGCATCGACGGGCGAGTAGGAAAGACTGGAGACGGAAAACACTTGAAGGGAGCGGAGCGGGCTATTATAATATGGAAAAAAGCCTGCCCGCCTGCCGGCGGAGCGGGGGAGAGGGGTGCGCCATGGGGGCGAGAAGGAGAAGAGGCTTGGGCTTGGCTTTGACCCTGGCCTGCTGCCTGAGCCTGGCTCTGGCAGGCTGCGGCGGCAGAGTCCAGGCGGAATACCGGGTGGTGGTGGCGACGGACCTGCACTATCTGGCCCCTTCGCTGACGGATCACGGGCCAATCTTCCAGCGGATGATGGAAAACAGCGACGGCAAGTGCACCGAGTACTGCGACGAGGTCCTGGACGCCTTCCTGCTGGAGGTGATCGAGCTGCGGCCGGAGGCGCTGATCCTCACGGGGGATCTGAGCTTTAACGGCGAGAGGGAGAGCCACCTTGCGCTGGCGGAGAAGCTCAAGGCGGTGGAGGAGGCGGGGATCCCGGTGCTGGTGCTGCCGGGGAACCACGATCTGTACCGCAGTCAGACCTACGCCTATTTCGGGGACAGCGCGGAGTGGGTGCCCAATATTTCCGCCGAGGATTTCCGGGAAATCTACGGCGCCTACGGCTTTGACGAGGCCATCGCCTCCGATCCGGATTCCCTCAGCTACGCCGCCCGGCTCAACAGCGGCACCCGGGTGCTGATGCTGGACGCCAACACCCTCCATGATTTCTGCGGCCTGTCCGAGAAAAGTCTGGCCTGGGTCGAGGAACAGCTTGCCGAGGCCCGGCGGGAGGGGGAGGCGGTGCTGGTCTGCTGCCACCAGAACCTGTTCCGCCACTCCCTGTTTGACAGAGGCTATGTGCTGAACCGCTCCCAGCGGCTTGCCGCCCTGCTGGAGCAGTATGAGGTGCCGCTGATGCTCAGCGGCCACATGCATATCCAGCATGTGCAGACGGAGGGCAAGGTGACCGAGATCGCCACCTCCTCCCTGACCATGGGGGCCTGCCGGTACGGGATCCTGGAGGCCTCCGAGGGCGTGCTGCGCTATGAGGCGCACTCGGTGGAGGTATCCGCGTGGGCAAAGAAGCAGGGGCTTACGGATGAGGCGCTTCTGAACTTCGGCGCCACGGCTGCGGAGAGCATGGCCCGCCGTACCCGCGCCCAGGCGGAGGAGCAGCTGGCGGAGCGTGATGTTTCGCCGGAGGAGCGCGCGGCCCTGGTCGATTACGCCTGCGCCCTGAACGAGGCCTATTTTTCCGGGGATCTGACGGGAATCCCGGCCCTGGATCCGGAGGGAAAGCTGCTGCAGGGCTGGCTCGAGAGCGGAACCATGTTCGGTTCTTACTTTTCCTCGATCCAGGGGGAGATCGGCCGGGATCACACCCGCTGGCAGGGGAGTGCCAGGCCATGAGAACCGGCGGAAAAGTTGGGGTTTTTTGCCAGCTTTTGGTATTTACAGGGATTTTTTCTCGCACAATGAGAAAGTGACAAATAATATTGTTTATTTCTTGACGAAATCATGGAAACGTGTTACAGTATCTTTGTCTCCAAGAGTGCCTGTATAACAGGCGGCGAGGAGAACATTATTATGATTGGGAGTACAAACATGAAAAAGATTCTTGCAATGCTGCTTCTGGCCTGCATGATGCTCGCACTGGTCGCCTGCGGCGGTTCTGCCGCTGCGGCTGAGTACAAGCTGGGTATGGGCATCAGCCTGAACATGGACAGCTCCAAGACCGGCAACGCGCAGGTTGACGCCTGCTGCGCCACCGTCGTTCTCGACAAGGACGGCAAGATCGTTGCCTGCCGCCTGGATGTTGCCCAGAACAAGATGGACGTGACCGACGGTCAGGTCGACACCGAAGCCACCTTCCTCACCAAGTATGAGAAGGGCGACGACTACAACATGGTCAAGTACTCCGACGCCACCCACGAGTGGTACGAGCAGGCCGCTGCCTTCGAGCAGTACTGCATCGGCAAGACCGCCGACGAGATCGCCGGCATGGAGACCGTCGTGAACGAAGAGGGCCACACCGTCACCACCGACGAGACCCTGTACGCCTCCTGCTCCATCTCCATCGGCGACTTCCAGGACGCTGTCGTGAAGGCCTGCAACGACGATCAGGCTGCCACCTTCACCTCTGACGGCACCTTCACCCTGGGCCTGGCCATCAACTCCACCGCCGCTGAGTCCACCGCCGCCACCGCCGAGGAGGAAGGCGTTGTGAAGATGTACAGCGAGTTCGGCGCCGTGGTGCTGGACAAGGACGGCAAGATCCTGGCCGCTCTGACCGACGCCACCCAGCCCCAGATCAAGATCGACGCCGCCGGCGAGATCGGTGACAAGACCTTCAAGGGCACCAAGCGCGAGCTGAAGGAAGGCTACAACATGGTCGCCTATTCCGACGCCACGCTGGAGTGGTACCAGCAGGCCAAGAACTTCACCGACTACTGCGTGGGCAAGACCGCCGCTGAGCTCCGCGCCACCGAGACCCACACCAACGATGAGGGCCACCAGGTCTTCACCGACGAGACGCTGTACGCCAGCGTTTCCATCAGCGTGGACGGCATGATCAACGTGGTCGCCAAGGCCGCTGACAACGCCCGCTGATCTTTCAAAACGCTCATAGGAGATGAACGCTTTGCGGCAATCGAAACGAAGCTGGGCATGCGTTTTGCTGCTCGCGCTGCTCCTCCTCTCCGCCTGCGCAGGGCAGGGGGAGAGCAAGGAGGAAACCTCCGTCCCGCAGGCGGTCGAACCGGTCGGAAAGGTGTATTACGCCTATTTTGACACGGTCTCCTATGTCTATGACTACGCAGGAGATTCGGCAGAACGGTTCGACGACCGTTCTGCCGAAGTTTCGCATATTCTGGAGGAATATCACCAGCTCTTCGATATCTACCATGAATACAGCGGCGTGGTGAACCTCTGCACCCTGAACAAAAACGCCGGCGGCGAGGCGCTGGAGGTCGATCCCAGGCTGGTGGAGTTTCTGGTCTATGCCAAGGACATGTACACGCTTACCGACGGCGAGATGAACGTGATGCTGGGGGCGGTGCTCCGCCTTTGGCATGACTGCCGGGAGAATGCCGCCGAGGATCCGGCCAACGCCGCGATCCCCGGGGAGGAAGCCCTGCGGGAGGCCTATACCCACACGGGCATCGAGCTGCTGGAGATCGACACGGAGCGCAACACCGTCCGCATCGCAGATCCGGAGGCGTCCATCGACGTGGGGGCCCTGGGCAAGGGCTACGCCACCGAGCGGGCGGCGGAATATCTGGAGCAAGACGGCGCCGCGGGCTATGTGCTCAACATCGGCGGCAACATCCGCTGCATCGGCGACCGGCCGGACGGCAGCGGCTGGGTCACGGCCATCCAGGATCCGGACAATTCCTCCGATAGCTTTGCCTGCCGCATCCGCATCCGGGACACGGCCTGCGTGACCTCCGGCGTGTATGAGCGGTACTTCACCGTGAACGGCCAGCGCTATCACCACATTATCGACCGGGATACCCTGCTTCCCGCGGCGTATTTCGCGTCCCTCACCGTGATCACCCGGGACAGCGCCCTGGCGGATGCCCTGTCTACCGCCCTGTTCTGCATGCCCCTGGAAGAGGGCATGCAGCTTGCGGAGACCATCGGCGGCGTGGAGGTGCTCTGGATCTTCCCCGACGGGGAGCAGTACAGCACCCCCGGCTTTGCCGCGCTGATCCAAGAACAAGATACAAATTAAGCAACCGATTGCGAAACGCGTTTCGCAATTGCAATAATCCTGAGGAGGCGGGAGATTTGAAGAAAAACATCTCGACCCTGAAGTTACCCCATTTGAAGGGCACGGCGGGCCTGGCCCCCGTGCGCATCCCCCAGCCCAAGGAAGTCCTGCTGCCGGTTTCCCCCATGAACTCCCACTCCGCCGTCAACGCGGAGCCGGTGGTGGAGGTAGGCCAGCATGTGACGGTGGGCCAGCTCATCGCCAAGGAGAAGGATCGCGGCAGCTCCAACATCCACGCTTCCGTCTCCGGCACGGTGAAAGCCATTGAGCCCTATGTGGCCGGCGGGCGGAAGGCCATCGCCATCCGCATCGAGAGCGACGGCAAGATGGAGAAATGCCCCGACCTGAAGGTCCCCCATCCCACCAATCTGGACGAGTTCCTGGAGTGCATCCGGGACAGCGGCACGGTGGGTCTGGGCGGCGCGGCGTACCCTGTGTGGGCCAAGCTCTCCGCCGCGCAGAAGAGCCACATCAGCACCGTGCTCATTAACGGCGCCGAGTGCGAGCCCTATATCACCTGCGACCACCGGGTTATGCTAGAGCACGGCGATCTGATCCAGAAGGGCATCGAGCTCATGAAGCAGTTCATGGGCAGCGAGGAGTATATCATCGGCATCGAGAAGAATAAGCCCGACGCCATCGCCGCTCTGACCGAGCGCTTCAAGGACGATCCCGCGGTGAAGATCCTGCCGCTGAGCAGCGTCTATCCCCAGGGCGCCAAGCAGGTGCTGTTGTATAACGCCACCGGCAAGGTGGTGGAGAAGGGTCAGCGTATGGCAAGCCTGGGCGTGGTCATCATCAACGTCTACTCCCTGGTGAAGATGGCGGAGTACTTCGTCACCGGCATGCCCATGGTGGAGCGCATCCTCACCGTGGAGGGCTCCGCCGTGAAGGAGCCCAAGAACCTGATCGCCCCCATCGGCGTCACGGTGCGGGAGCTGGTGGAGGCCTGCGGCGGGCTGAAGGAAGAGCCCGGCAAGATCCTCTTCGGCGGCGCCATGATGGGCAAGACCCAGGAATCCCTGGACAACGTGATCCTGAAGGCCACCAATGCCGTGGTGCTCATGAACAAGAAGGAGACCGAGAAGACCGCGCCTTCTCCCTGCATCCACTGCGGCCGCTGCGTGGCGGCCTGCCCCCTGGGCCTGAATCCCACCGCCTTCTCCCGGGCCATGGAGCTGCCCGAGGGCGAGGACGAGCTGCGGGCTGCCATCCTGCAGAAGGAGCAGGTGCGGGTTTGCATGTCCTGCGGCTGCTGCAGCTATGTCTGCCCTGCCCACCGGCCTCTGGCGGAGACCAATACCGACGCCATCGGCTGGATCCGTACCTGGGAAAAGAATCAGAAAGAAGGGGGGAAGTAAGCCGTGGAAAACCCCATTATGTCTTCCGGACCCCATATCCACAGCCATGACAGCAGCAGACGGATCATGCTGGACGTGATCATCGCCCTGCTCCCCGCGTCTGTTGCGGCGGTGGTTCTCTTCGGCGAGGACGCCCTGTGGCTCATCCTCGTCTGTGTCGCAGCCGCCGTGCTCTCCGAGTTCCTGTTCAATCTCATCGCCAAGCGGAAGCAATCCGTGGGCGATCTGAGCGCCGTGGTGACGGGCCTTCTCCTGGCACTGAACCTGAGCGCCAACGTGCCCCTCTGGCAGGCTGCGCTGGGCAGCGTCTTCGCCATCGTGCTGGTGAAATGCGTCTTCGGCGGCATCGGCCATAACTTTGCCAACCCCGCCATCACCGCCCGCGTCTTTTTGCTGTTGAGCTTCAGCTCTCTCACATCCGGCTTTATCGCCCCCCGCGGCGTGGACGCATTCTCCGGCGCCACTCCCCTGGCGCTCCTGGCCGAGGGCAAGACCGGGGAGCTGCCGAGCCTGCTGCAGATGTTCCTGGGCCAGCGCGGCGGCGCCATCGGCGAGACCTGCATCCTGGCCCTGCTGATCGGCTTTGCCTATCTGCTGATCCGCAAGGTCATCTCCTGGCAGACGCCGGTGATCTTCATGGGCACCGTCTTCGTCCTCAGCCTGGTCTTCGGCGGCTTCACCGTCGCCGTGTACGAGCTGCTGGCGGGCGGCCTGGTGCTGGGCGCCGTGTTCATGGCCACCGACTACACCACCACCCCCATCACCGCGTCCGGGCGGATGCTCTTCGCCCTGGGCTGCGGCCTCATCACCTTCGTGATCCGCTGGTTCTTCACCCTGCCCGAGGGCGTGTCCTACTCCATCCTGTGCATGAACCTGATGGCCCCCTGGCTGGAGAGATGGACCCGCAGAAAGCCGCTGGGAGGTGTCTGAGATGAAGAAAAATGCATTGAAATCCATCCTGTGTCTGGTGCTGCTGACGGCAGTGCTGGCAGTCGCGGTTTTCGGTGTCAACGCTCTGACCGACCCCATCATCCAGGCCCGGAAGGGGACCCTGCTCTTTGACCGCAGCGCCCCGGAGGGCGCCCAGCTCACCGTCAGCGCCGACACGGTGCAGAGCGTGTACCGCAACGACGCCGAGGAGATCTACACCCTGAAGCTCACCACCGCCAAGGGCTGGCAGTCCTCCATGGGGCTGACCCTGGTGGTGGACTATGAGGGACGCATCGTGTCTCTGACGGTGGACGATCCCGGCGCCGAGACCAAGATGGGCGACCTGGATCAGGCGAACTTCCTGCCCAGCTTCGTCGGCCAGGATTCCACGCTGGCCGCCGTGGAGCTGGTGGGCGGCGCCACCCTGTCCTCCCGGGCCATCCACGGCGCGGTGGCCGATGGCTTCAACACCTTGATCGAAAACGACCTCATCGCCGAGGCCCAGAAGAGCGACGAGCAGCTCCTCAAGGAGCTGGCGCCCATCGCCTTCTCCGGCGCCGCCAACGCCTCCCGCGTCCTCCAAGGTGAGGAGCTGCAGGGCTCCGGCAGCGCCAGTTCCGGCTTCGCGGCCGAAAACGGCAGCGGCTGCTTCTGGTATGTGGAGCAGAACGGCGAAAAGCTGCTGGCTGTGTACAGCCATGTGGGCGGCGTCTCCGTCTTCAACGCCCAGAGCGAGATCGTGACCGATGCGGCGGATCCCGCGCTGATCGAGGAAATTGTGGAGCTCAGCACTGCCGTCATCGGCGAACGGAACACCGAGCTGCCCGGCACGCTCTCCAAGATGCTGCCCGAGGGCGCCGAGGCCCAGCCCGTGGACATTCCGGGCCTGACCAACAGCGTCGTTGGCGCCTGGACTGTGGAGACGGAGGAGGGCACGCTCTACGCCTTCCATGCCCGTCCCTACGGCTACGGCAACGAGCCCATGGACTTCTTCTATGTGCTGGACGAGGCCGGCGCCATCAGCGCCATGCGGGTGAAGGCCATCTTCATCGAAGAGGACTACTTCCCCAACCTCCCGCAGCTGGACAAGGCCGCCTATCAGGAGGGCTACCTGGGCCTGACCGCCGAGAACTACAACGGCGAGCAGGCGCAGATCACCGGCGCGACCATCAGCTCCGACGCCGCGGATACCGCGGTGAAAGACGTGTTCGAGGCCTTTTGGCTTCTGACGGAAAGCAGAGGGTGAGCATATGAAAAAGAAACTGATCTGCCATCCCGTAACCCTGCTGTTTCTGGGTGTGATCCCCGCCCTGGCCTCCAGCGCCACGCTGCTGGACGCCCTGGGCATGGGCCTTGCGGCGCTGTGCGTGCTGCTCTGCTCCACCCTGGTGCTGAGCCTGCTGCGCGCGCAGCTCTCCCCCGCGGCCCGCTTCGCCGCGACGCTGATCACCGTGGCGGCCTTCGCCGCCATGGCGCAGCTGCTGCTGCGGGCCTTCCTGCCCGGCGCTGCGGACATGCTGGGCTACTACGCCGCGATCCTGGCCGCGGAGCTGCTGATCTTCGGCCGGGAGGAGAAGACGGGCGCCGCCCTTGGCTCCGCGCTTATGAGCGGGCTGTGTTTCTTTGCTTTTCTGCTGGTGCTCGGCGCTCTGCGGGAGCTCTTCGGCTCCGCCAGCATCGCCGGTGCCCCCGTGGCCCTGCTGAAATCCTGCACCATCCCCCCGCTGAGCAAGACTTCCGGCGGCTTCATCCTGTTCGCCATCCTGCTGGCTGTGGTCAATAAGCTCTTCCCCGGACAGGAGAAGGCTGCGGACCTGGCCCCGGCGGACGCTCTGCCGGAAGCGGAAAAGGAGGCCTGAGCATGAAAGACATGATTCTGCTGATCCTGGGTCTGGCCCTGGTGGACCTCTATGCCCAGAACGGCTTCCTGAGCGGCACTCCTCTGCTGGGCCAGGACAAACCCGGCCGCAAGCTGCTGGCCCTGGGCCTGGCCGTCGCTGTCGTGACGCTGCTGGACAGCCTCCTGCTGGCGCTGCTGCGCTTCATCCCCGCGTATCTCACGGTCCTGGCCGGTGTGGTGCTGGCCCTGGCGCTGACCTGGCTGCTGTCCCTGGCGTGCCGCAAGCCCCTGGGCATCTGGCTGCCGGTCATCGCCCTGGCCGCCGCGGCCATTGCCCTTCTGAACCTGCCTCGGCTGGAGTCGGACGGGCTGCTGCCCACGCTGCTCTGGGCTCTGGGCTACGGGCTTGGCTTCCTGGGCGTCCTCTTCCTGCTGGACGGTGTGCAGAACCGGCTTGAGCCGGAGCACATGCCCAAGGCTTTTCGCGGTCTGCCCATCCAGCTGCTGGTGGCGGGCATCCTCGCCCTGGCGCTGACTGCCTTCCCCATCGGATGAGGAAGCTGTTATCCAATAAGAAACGGGCGGACTTGATCCTGGTCGTCGCCCTCCTGCTCCTGGCGGGAGCCCTGTATCTGACTCTGAACGCCAATCGACAGGAGGGGGGCGTAGCCGTGGTGCGCGTGAACGGGGTGGAGACCGAGCGGCATTCCCTTGCCGTGGACGGCACCTTTCCCCTTAACGGCGGCACCAATATCCTGGTGATTCGGGACGGGCAGGCCTGGCTCTCGGAGGCGAACTGCCCGGACCTCCTCTGCGTCAAGCAGGGGAAGATCCACTACACCGGGCAGGTCATCACCTGCCTGCCCAACCGCCTGACGGTCACCGTGGAGGGCGGCGAGTCCAACGGGGTGGATCTTGTGGCAGGCTGAGCGGAGGGACGGATGAAAACCAAAAAAATCGCTCTGACTGCCATGTGCATCGCCCTGGCGATGATCCTCTCCTATGTGGAGGCTCAGCTGCCCTCCCTGGGGATCCCGGGGGTGAAGATGGGCCTGGCCAACATCGTGGTGGTCTTCTGCCTGTACCGGCTGGACTGGAAGGCGGCGGCGGGGATCTCGCTGCTGCGGGTGCTGCTGGTGTCTATCCTCTTCGGCCATGCCGCAAGTCTCATGTACAGCGCCGCCGGCGCGGCCCTGAGCCTGATCGGCATGATCCTGCTGAAAAAGTCCGGGATCTTCGGCTGCGTGGCGGTGAGCGTCGTGGGGGGCGTGCTGCACAATCTGGGCCAGATCCTGGTGGCCTGGGCGATCATGGGGCCGAACGTGATCTATTACCTGCCGGTGCTGATCCTCAGCGGTACGGTGACGGGCGTGCTCATCGGCCTGGTCTCCGGCTTTTTGGCCAGCCGCACGGATCTCAAGCTGTAGGGAAAGACCGGGCAGCGCCGAGGCGCAAAATCGAAGCGCCAGGACATAAAAAAACGAAAAACCCGTTCTGTCTGTTCATCTGCAGACAGGACGGGTTTTTCGTTTTGGATCACTCACGTTGCCCGGGCAGGGCGCAGCCTGTCGCGCAGCGCATCGGCCACGCACAGCTGCTCACGAATCGAAGAACTGCTGTCCATCCTCCGTGATGAGGCGTTCTGTTTTCGGATACGCGAAGATTTCGGGATTCTCTCCGTTCGCGGCGAGGTAGTCGGCAAATCTGGCCGCGTACCATTTTGCCATTCCCAGATTGTGCATGAGGTAATTGCCGCAGTTTTCCGGGGCGGTGCCGGGAACGCTCTGGGCGTCCGCAACCGATCGGAAGGCGCGGAGGATCAGCTCATAGATCTCCCGGGGCGCACGGTCGCCCTTCAGAATGAGGTAAAAGCCGGTCAGGCAGCCCATCGGCCCCCAGTAAATGATCTCGTCCTTCCAGACGGGATCGTTCCGGAGGAAGGTGGCGATGATGTGCTCCAGCGAGTGCATCGCCGCCACATCCACGGCCGGCTCCCGGTTCGGCCTCGTCAGTCTAATGTCATAGGTCGTGATGATCCCGTTGCCGACCTGATCCACCCGGCTGGTAAAGATGCCGGGCACAATGGCTCTGTGGTCAACGGAAAAACTCGGTATCAGCACCCCATCGTCTCCTTTCAGCGAATCACAGGCTGTTTGTTTCTCTTTGCCGGCGGCAGCGCTGCCGCTCCTGTGTTTTTCCGCGCCGCCTCCGCAGCGCCTATTATATGCTGCTCCGGGCAAAGTGTCAAACGGCAATTCCGGGGAATGCTAAATTCCTCCCGGTTATGCCAGCTTTCATGTTCCTGATGCGCTTAGTCGTCAAGAACAAGCGTATTCACTTCACCGCTGTGGGCGGTGCAGGCGTCCAGGGCAATGATGCCTGGGCCTTAGTAGGGGCTGAAATCCGCGTCGGGGCCGAACGCCGAGCCCTTGTGCTCAAGCTGTGCGTGTCCCTAAGAGCAATTCCAGTGCCCGCAGAGGATCGTTTTCTCTTCCGGGCAGGACTGCGCCGCGTCCATCCCGTGGATCCAGCGTGGCCGACGCCATTCCAAAGGCGTGGCCTCCCGCCAGTCGGCGCGATAGCCGCCGCGCGGATTTTATCGCGGCGTATAACCGTACTTCCGCCGCGCGGGTCAAGTTTTTTCAGCTGCGATCGCAAGCATCAAGCTCAAGTCATAGGACAAACTCCCATTCTGCAACCTTGAACCATGACCGGCACGGATAACAGAGTGGAATAACAGATAACAGCAGACCGTGAACCTTTCCGTGTTGATAGAAAAAGGGGATGCAGGAACCGCAGCTGACGGAAGACTTATTAATCGTCGATCTCGAACTGCACGGTGCTGTTGACCAGATCCAGCGCGTTCTGGATCCGCCCCAGCTCCGCAATCGTGGCCTGATAGTCCTGCTCCGCCTTCTCCACATCGTAATTGGCGTAGGTGTACTCGATCAGGTTGGTACTCCGGGTGTTCTCATTCCGTTTTTTCTTCTGCGCTGCCCGCATGACGGAAAGTTTCCGCTTTCGGTCGGAAAGCTGCGGAATGGCGATCAGCGCCTGGTCGATGGTCATGCCGCTCTCGTCGATGGTCTGGGAAACGTTAAAGAGATTGATCGTGTGCTTGAGCTTCCGAATGCGGATTTCCAGCTCCGCAAGGCTGCGCTGCGTGGCTTCGTAATCGTAGTCGGGGCGGGCGTCTTCCAGATTTTCCGTGGTGGCTGCCACAAAAATCCTACTCTCCGCCTCCATCCGCTTGAGCGCATCGTGATCGTCATTGAGCTTCCGAAGAAGCTTGTTTGCCTCGGCTGATGTTACTTTCATAGGGCTACCTCCTGTCGGTTCTGTTTTCTGTGCTTAGTTTAGTCTTGTTTTCCAATTCCGTCAACTGCAAACTGGCGCCGGTCAGCCAAAGCCCGCGCAAAGAGCTCCGCCCTTCCTCCGGCCAGAAGACGCGCAGCCGGTGGTACTGCGAGCCCCCCCTTTGCAGGGGAGGCTGTTTCACGATGGCACAGCCGGCAGAAAAAAGCAAACAGCCGGCGAAAGGCGGCTGTTCAATGTGTAGACAAACCCCAAAGCATGTCATTGCGAGCCGTAGGGAGCGATCCCCTGATCGCTCCGCCGTTCAAGCGCTCCGGAGGCATGTGGGCAT
>ONPF01000024.1:0-22735 GCA_900319635.1 uncultured Eubacteriales bacterium
CGCACAAGTTCTAAGGCTCCTTCGTCGCCAAGAACTTGTAGTGAGTGACCGACGTCACTGGTGTGGGAATCCGCATCCTAAAAGTCTTGATTTTTCAGCTTTTTTTAGAATAGGACGGATTGCCACGCCAGTGTGCGCACTGGCTCGCAATGACATGCTTTGGCGTTTGTCTACACATTGAGCCGGGGGAAGTTGGATCCCCCGGCTCTTTACACGCTTCGTGAAACTTGTTATAATACAAATTTGGAAACCAAAGAAATCCACGAAAAGGATCGTTGACCGATGCTGTTTTCAAGCTCTGTCTTTCTCTTCATCTTTCTCCCTGCGGTGCTGCTGGGCTACTACCTGCTGCGGGGACAGAGGGCGCGCAACCTGCTATTGCTGGGGGCGAGCCTGCTTTTCTATGCCTGGGGGGAGCCGGTCTACGTCTTTCTGATGCTCTTTTCCATCTGCGCAAACTATCTCCTGGGGCGGGGGATCGACGCCGGGCAGGGCGGCGGGAAAAAGGCCCTGCTGATCCTGGCCGTGGCGCTGAACCTGGGGATCCTCTTTGCCTTCAAGTATTTGGACTTCACCATCGAGAACCTGAACGCCCTGCTGGGGCTGCACCTGGAACCGGTGGGGCTGAGCCTGCCCATCGGCATTTCCTTCTTCACCTTCCAGGCGCTCTCCTACTGCATCGACGTGTACCGGGGAACGGCGGAGGTGCAGCGCAACATCCTGGATCTGGGGCTGTACATCTCCTTTTTCCCCCAGCTGATCGCCGGCCCCATCGTGCGCTACAACAGCGTGGCGGAGCAGATCCGAAGTCGCAGCGTGGACGCGGAGGGCTTCCAGCAGGGGGTCAAGCGCTTTATTCTGGGCTTTGCCAAGAAGATCCTGCTGGCCAACAACCTCTCCGTGGCGGCGGAGCGGGCCTTCGCCCTGGCGGGGGCGGGGGAGCTCTCGGCGGCCATGGCCTGGCTGGGCTCTCTGAGCTACAGCCTGCAGATCTATTTTGACTTTTCCGGCTATTCCGACATGGCCATCGGCCTGGGGCGCATGTTCGGCTTCCGCTTTGAGGAGAACTTTGACTATCCCTATATCTCCCGCTCAGTGTCCGAGTTCTGGAAGCGCTGGCACATCTCCCTGGGGCGCTGGTTCCGGGATTACATCTACTTCCCCCTGGGCGGCTCCCGGGTGGGGAAGGGAAAGCTTCTGCGCAATCTCTTTGCTGTCTGGCTCTTCACCGGCATCTGGCACGGGGCAGCCTGGCAGTTCATCGTGTGGGGGCTGGGCTACGGGGTGCTGATCTCCCTGGAGAAGCTCACCGGCTTTCCCGCAAAGCTCCGCTCCCGCCCGGCAAGGCTGGGCTGCGCCGTGCTGACCTTCCTGATCGTGAACGCCGGCTGGGTGCTCTTTGGCGCCCAGTCTCTGGACGCGGCGCTCTATCAGCTGGGCGCCATGCTGGGCATCGGCGTCCGGGGCAGTGCGGATCTCGCGCGCTTCCTCTTCTCGGAATCCTGGGTCTTTCTGGTCTCCGGCGCGCTGCTGGCAACGCCCCTCATCCCCCGGGCGCTCCGCAAGCTCACAGCGGGGCGGGAGGAGCGGCCGCTGATCGCCGTCGGCCAGGCGGCGCTCTATATGCTTCTGCTGGTGCTCTCCGTGTCGTACCTGGCCATGGGATCTCACAATCCCTTCATCTACTTTACATTCTAAGGGGGCGGGAGGATGAAAAAGCTGTTTTCTTTCCGGTATCTGACCGCCCTGTGCTTTCTGCTGTTTCTGGCGCTTTTCTTCCTGCTGAGCCTGCGCCCCTTCGCCCGGGAGAGCTACTATGCCCTCCGCGCCGGGGGCGGCACCGCCCTGGCGGAGAGCCGCTTCAACGATTTTCTGCCGGGGAAGGATGCCCTGGTCACCTTGAACGGCGGTGTGCAGCGCCTGCTGGGGCGGCGGGAGGTCAACCAGCGCTACCGCCTGGATAACGGCCAGATGACCTATATCATCCCGGAGCTGGACATGGAGCCCATCGCCCAAAACACCGTGGCCTTCGCCCGGGCCCTGGAGGAGCGGGACGTGCCCTTCCTCTATGTGAATCTCCTGTTCAAGATCGATGAGACGGACAAGCAGCTGCCCCCGGGGGTGGAGGATTTCTCCAACGAAAACGCCGACCGCTTCCTGGCCATCCTGCGCCGGGAGGGGGTGGACTGTCTGGATCTGCGGGAGCTGGAGAAGGCCGAGGGGCTGGAGCACTACAGCCTCTTTTTCCCAACAGACCACCACTGGACGCCGGAGACGGGACTCTGGGCCTCCAGCCGCATCGCCGCGGCATTGGAGGCACGGGATCCGAGCCTGGCGGCGGATCTGTCCTGCATGGAGCTTGAAAACTACGACCAGGAAGTCCGGGAGGGCGTCTTCCTGGGCAGCCACGGCCGCCGGGTGGGGGAGTGGTACGCCGGCGCGGACGATCTGAGCATCCTGACGCCCCGCTTCGAGACCCGGCTGCGCTTCTCCGTCCCCGAACTGGAGCTTGTGCGGGAGGGGAGCTTTGCGGAGACCATGCTCTTTCCGGAGAAGCTGGAGGAGACGGACAGAATGCACAGCGCCGCCTACGATGTGTACACCGGCGGGGAATACGGTCTCCTGCGGGTGGAGAATCTGCTGGGCGGAAACGGCAAGCGCCTGCTGGTGCTGCAGGACTCCTTCTCCCTGGTGGTGATCCCCTTCTTCTCCCTGGGCTACGAGCGGGTGGACTATCTGGATCTGCGGCTCTGGGACGGGGACCTGCTCTCCTACATCGACGAGACGGAGCCGGACATGGTGCTGGTGCTTTATAACCCCGGCGCGCTGGAGGATAACAACACCGTGATGTTTGAATTTTTGCGTTAATACTAATATCTGATAGAAACAAGACAATCTTTGCGGTCAGAATTGTGCCATACTTCGTTGGGCCCCTTGACCATATATCTCCATTATGCTCTGCGGGGCCCGCCTCGTCTGGCGCAATTCTGCCTCGCAAATCTTTGTCTACTTTCTATCAGATATTAGTATAAGCTGTTGACAAAGCGTTCGGCACATTGTATAATCTCGGCATCTGATATTTGTGCGCTGTGACGGATAGGAGTACGGGTTTGGCGGATCGCAGAGAGGGGACGGACGGTGCAAGTCCCTGTGATGCAGCCCGGAAGGTCGATCCCGAGCGCCCGGGGGGAAGGGAAACTGCGTAGTCCCGGCGTTTGACCCGCGTTAAGGGTTCGAGGAGCGCCGCCGCAAGGCGGAATTCAGGTGGTACCGCGGTAGTTTATCGCCCTGAGACGAAGGTCTCAGGGCGTTTTTTTGATGGGAGGATCGCATATGAGCTTTCAAGCAAAGGTCGACTACACAAAATCCGATTTTGTCGCCTTTTCCAAGGTGCATCTGCGCACAAAAATGAAGAAGCAGCGTATCGTGCAGCTCGTATGCGCGGCGGTATGCTGTCTGATGGAGATCCTGCTGATCGTGACAACGATCCTCTACCGTGTGAAGGACACCACGTTTATCGTCCTGATGGTGCTGATGCCGATCCTGGCGGCAGAGATGCTGCTGCTGCCGCGGATCAATGCTTTCTCCATGACCAAAACCTATCGCAAGCTTGGCACCACCGTGATGGACTTCGGGGAACAGGAGGCGAATATCCGCAACAGGACAAGCCAGACGATCTACCAGTACAGTGGCTTTGACAGCGTCTGTCATTCCGACGGCGCCTATTATCTCTTTATCAACCGCCAGCAGGCGCTGGTGATCCCCGAGCGCTGCTTTGTGGAGGGCGACCCAGCCGCCTTCGGCGCCTTTCTCGCCGAGAAGACGGGACTTGAAGTGAAAGAATTGAATTGAAGATCCGGAGCTGTTTTTGGGAGGAAATCTGAATGTTATTTCGGATGAGCGTTCAGCATGAATATGCAGACTGTTTGGCCCTATTAAAGGTCTATTACCGGACAGCAGGCAAAGCATCACGAGTTGGTCAACTGCTCCTTGCCGCCTTGCTGCTTGCGGAGATAGTTTATGCGTCCGTGGTTGCGATTCCAAAACATGGCTTTATGCCGGAGATCGCTGTTGTGCTTGTTCTGTGTGCGCTGGGCATTGTTTTTCTGATGCTGACGCCGCAGATCAACGCCCTCAAATTGCATCGGCGATATAAGCAGTTTCCAACGCAGGAAATGACCTTTGACGAGGAGAAGATTCTGATCCGGGGAAAACATTCTCAGGGGACGTTTGATTACACACATTTTAAGAGCATCTATCATACCAAAGGTGCGTACTATCTCCTTTCAGGAGGCAGACAGATCCTGGACATCCCCGAGCGCTGCTTTGTGGAGGGCGACCCCGCCGCCTTCGGCGCCTTTCTCGCCGAGAAGACGGGACTTGAAGTCAAGGAAATGAGATAAGACAGAAATATGGAGTATACGATCTATTGTCAGTTTGCCCGGAAGGACTTGGCGCAGTACATGTCCTTTGCCAGGCGTCTTCGTTATCAAAAGCTCTATACGGCCATGTATGTCGTGGTCGTGACCGTATTGGCTCTGGCTGCACTGCTCATGCTATATTTGGGACTGCGACAGAACTTGACCCGGGATACAGTCGTACGGGTCGTGCTGTTGTATGCATTTGCAGGGTTTTGGTTTCTCTCCAACGAATTCCGCATAAGCCTGGCCTTGAAAGGCCATAGGAAAACCGGCCCGTTTACCGTGCGCTTTACTGAAAAACAAATTGTTTTCGAAACAGGCGAAAAACGCACGGAAAGCTCCTACGAAGGTTTTACTGAGTTGTATCAGTTTCGAGGCACCTATTATCTTTTCATTTCAAGGACCCAGCCGTTTATTTTGCCTAGCCACTGCTTCACCCAGGGCGACCCCGCCGCCTTCGGCGCCTTTCTCGCCGAGAAGACGGGACTTGAAGTGAAAGAATTGAATTGAGAATACAGGAGGACAACATGAAAGAGCTACCGAAAGTCTACGAACCCCAGAAGGTGGAAAAGAAGATCTACGACTTCTGGATGCAGGGCGGCTGGTTCAAGGGCGTCATCGACCCCGAAAAGAAGCCCTTCTCCATCGTGATGCCGCCCCCCAATGTGACGGGGCAGCTGCACATGGGTCACGCCATGGACTCCACGCTGCAGGACATCATCACCCGCTATAAGCGCATGCAGGGCTACGCCGCCCTGTGGCTCCCCGGCGTTGACCACGCGGGCATCGCCACCCAGATCAAGGTGGAAGAGGTGCTGCGCAAGGAAGAGGGCAAGACCCGCTACGACCTGGGCCGGGACAAGTTCCTGGAGCGGGTCTGGCAGTGGAAGGAGCAGTACGGCGGGCGCATCGTGGAGCAGCAGAAGAGCATGGGCGTCAGCTGCGACTGGGACCGCAGCCGCTTCACCATGGACGAGACCTGCGCCAAGGCCGTCCGGGAGAATTTCTGCGACCTGTACGAGAAGGGACTCATCTACAAGGGCAGCCGCATCATCAACTGGTGCCCCCACTGCCGAACCGCCCTCAGCGACGCGGAGGTGGAGTACAAGGACATGCCCGGCCACTTCTGGCACATCCGCTATCCCATCGAGGACTCCGATGAGGAGTTTATCATCGCCACCACCCGCCCCGAGACCATGCTGGGCGACTCCGGCGTGGCCGTGAACCCGGCGGACGAGCGCTACACCCACCTGGTGGGCAAGAACGCCATCCTGCCCCTGGTGGGGCGGAAGCTCCCCATCGTGGCGGACGACTATGTGGAGCTGGGCTTCGGCACCGGCGCCGTGAAGATGACCCCCTGCCACGACCCCAACGACTACGAGGTGGGCCTGCGCCACAATCTGGAGCAGATCCAGGTCATCGACGAGGACGCGAAGATCTGCGGCGGCTACAAGTATGACGGCATGGATCGCTACGAGGCCCGCAAGGCCATCGTTCAGGATCTGGAAGAGCAGGGCTACCTGGTGAAGACCGAGCCCTACAGCCATAACGTGGGCACCTGCTACCGCTGCGGCACCGTGGTGGAGCCCCTCACCAGCCCCCAGTGGTTCGTGAAGATGGCGCCCCTGGCCAAGAAGGCCATCGAGGTGGTAAAGGACGGGCGCGTCCGCTTTGTGCCGGAGCGCTTTTCCAAGACCTATCTGAACTGGATGGAGAACGTCCACGACTGGTGCATCTCCCGCCAGCTCTGGTGGGGGCACCAGATCCCCGCCTGGTACTGCGACGACTGCGGCCACATCACCGTGTCCCGCCAGGATCCCTGCCGCTGCGAAAAGTGCGGCAGCGAGAAGATCCGTCGGGAAGAGGACGTGCTGGACACCTGGTTCTCCTCCGCCCTCTGGCCCTTCTCCACCATGGGCTGGCCGGACAAGACCAAGGAGCTCGATTACTGGTACCCCACCACGGTGATGGTTACGGGCTATGACATCATCTTCTTCTGGGTGGCCCGCATGATCTTCTCCGCCATGGAGCAGATGGACAAGGAGCCCTTCCACACCGTCTTTATCCACGGCCTGGTGCGGGACAGCCTGGGCCGCAAGATGTCCAAGTCTCTCGGCAACGGCATCGACCCGCTGGAGATCGTGGAAAAGTACGGCGCGGACGCCCTGCGCTATAACCTCATCACCGGCAACTCCCCCGGCAACGACATGCGCTTCTATGTGGAAAAGTGCGAGGCCATGCGCAACTTCTGCAACAAGCTCTGGAACGCCAGCCGCTTCGTGATGATGAACCTCACCATCGACAAAAACGAGCTGCCCGAGAAGCTGGAGATCGAGGACAAGTGGATCCTCTCCAAGCTCAACGACACCGTCAAAGAGGTCTGCGAGAATATGGACAGCTTTGAGCTGGGCGTGGCCGCGGGCAAGATCTACGACTTCATCTGGGACAGCTTCTGCGACTGGTATATCGAGCTCACCAAGCCGCGCCTCAACGGCGAGGACGAGGAATCGAAGATCGGCGCCCAGAAGGTGCTGCTCTATGTGCTCACCGAGATTTTGAAGCTGGTGCACCCCTTCATGCCCTTCATCTCCGAGGAGATCTGGCAGGCCCTGCCCCACGAGGGCGAGGCGCTGATGGTGGAGCGCTATCCCGAGTATCGGGAGAGCCTGAGCTTCCCCGAGGACGAGCAGAGCTTTGAGATGGTGATGACCGCCATCAAGGCTGTCCGCACCCGCCGCAGCGACATGAACGTGCCCCCCTCCCGCAAGGCGCACCTCATCATCGCCACCGACCGGAAGGCCGCCTTCGAGGCCGGCGCCGGCTATATCTGCAAGCTGGCCTATGCCAGCAAGGTCACCGTGCAGGACGCCGCTCCCGAGAGCACGGCGGGCATGGTCTCCGTCGTCACCGACAACGCCCGCATGTTCATGCCCATGGCGGAGCTGGTGGATCTGGAGAAGGAGCGCGCCCGCATCGGGAAGGAGCTGGCAAACGCCGAGAAGCAGCTGCAGGCGCAGATCGGCAAGCTCTCCAACCAGAACTTCGTCACCCGCGCGCCGGAGGCCGTCGTCAACGCCGAGCGGGAGAAGAAGGCCAAGCTGGAGGCGCTGATCGAAAATCTGAAGCTGAGCCTGGAGAATTTGGGCAAGTAACGCGCTTCGACTGCATTTGTAAGCGAAAAACGATACAATAACGCCGCATCGCAAGATGCGGCGTACTTTTTTGCCAAGGAGGCGGGAGCATGAACATCAGCACCGCGTTTGCAGACGGTCGCCTGACCGCCTATTTTGCCGGGGAGCTGGACCAGCACGAGGCGCGCCGGGCCATGCAGACCATGGACGAGCTCCTGGAGGAATACCTGCCCCGGGATCTGGTGGTGGATCTGAGCGGCCTGAACTTTATGGACTCCTCCGGGATCGCCCTGCTCATCCGGGTGAGCCGCCGGATCCGGGAGACGGGCGGCAGGATGTGGATCGAAAACCCCGGCCAGCAGCCCAAGCGCGTGATCGACACCGCGGGGATCGACCGGCTGATCCCGGTGACGGTGCGGAATCTGTAGGAGGGAAGAGCAATGAATGCCGAAAACTACATAAAGCTGGAATTTCCCAGCAAAAGCTGCAATGAGGCCTATGCCAGAACGGCTGCCGCGGCCTTTGCCGCCCAGCTGGACCCCACCCTGGAGGAGCTGGGGGACATCAAAACCGCCGTCAGCGAGGCGGTGACCAACTGCATCGTCCACGCCTACCCGGATACCGTGGGCAGGATCCGGATGCGCCTGCGGATCCTGCCGGAGAACCGGCTTGAGATCGCCGTGCAGGACTGGGGAAGGGGCATCGAGAACGTGGACAAGGCAATGGAACCCCTCTTCACTACCGGCGGGGAGGAGCGCAGCGGCATGGGCTTCACCATCATGGAGAGCTTTATGGACAGGCTGCGGGTGCGCTCAAAGCCCGGGCGGGGGACGACGGTGACCCTGCTGCGCCGGATCCGCAGCCGCGGGGAGCCGGGATGATCCAGCAGCAGCAGGAGGAGCTGCGCGCCGCCCGGGAGGGCGACCGGGCCGCGGCGGGGAAGCTGATCGAGGAAAACAGCGGCCTCATCTGGAGCGTGGCCAGGCGCTTTTTCGGCAGGGGCGTGGAGGCGGAGGATCTGTATCAGCTGGGCTGCCTGGGCTTTCTCAAGGCCATCGAGGGCTTTGACCCGGACTACGGCACCTGCTTTTCCACCTACGCGGTGCCCAAGATCGCCGGGGAGATCCGCCGCTTTCTGCGGGACGACGGCATGGTAAAGGTCAGCCGGGGGGTCAAGGAGCAGGCGGTGCGGATTCACGCGGCGCGGCGATTGCTGGAGCAGCGCAGCGGCCGGGAGCCCAGCCTCTCGGAGCTGGCGGCGGAGACCGGCATCAGCTCCGAGGAGATCGCCTTTGCCGAGGCGGCCACCGAGCCCGCCGAGAGCATCCACCGCCAGACCGGGGAGGACGGCTTCAGCCTGGAGCTGGTGCTGGGAGACTATGAGGCGGAGGAGCGGATGCTGGAGCAGGTCTCGCTCCGCGCCCAGATCGAAAAGCTGCCCGAGCGGGAGCGGAAGGTCATCGCCCTGCGCTATTACCACGGCATGACCCAGCAGAGCTGCGCCAGGGTGCTGGGCGTGAGCCAGGTGCAGGTCTCCCGTCTGGAGCGCCGGGCCATGGACCAGCTGCGCCGCAGCTTGGCTTGAACGGCAGAATTTGCCTTGCTTTCGCGCCTTTTTTTGTCGAAAACGCGGCTTGACTTTGGCACGCGATGCGATTATAGTAATACCATCTCCAGAGAGAGAATAGGAGACAGAAAAATGGCCTTTATGAGCTGCTGCTATTGCTATTGCCTTACGGTTTTTGTGCGGTAAGGCTGCTTTGCGGCGCAAGAAAGGGCTACAGAACTTGCTTTTTCCGCACAGGTCGATCCTGGGCGGCTTTTTTTGTTCTCAAATGAAACCAGAGAGTGAGGATGCAACGGGATGATTGTCGTATTGAAGCCGGGCGTGGCGCCGGAGAAGAAAGAACGTTTGATCCAGTGGCTGGAGCATCAGGGACTGCGTGTCCATGTGTCCGAGGGGGAAGTGCACACCGTGCTGGGGCTGGTGGGCGATCCCAGCCACCTGGATCTGGATTTGGTGGGCAGCCTGGACATTGTGGACAAGGTCAGCCGGGTGACGGAGCCCTTCAAGTGCTGCAACCGGCACTTCCATCCGGAGGACACGGTGGTCAGCGCCGGCGGCGTCCCTGTGGGCGGCGGCCACTTTGCCATGATCGCCGGCCCCTGCTCCGTGGAGACGGAGGAGCAGATCGTCACCGTGGCAAAGGCGGTGAAGGCCGCCGGCGCGGATCTGCTGCGGGGCGGCGCCTTCAAGCCCCGCACCTCGCCCTATGACTTTTCCGGCCTCAAGGCCACGGGGCTGGAGCTGCTGCGCATCGCCCGGGCGGAGACGGGGCTGCCCATCGTCACGGAGCTGATGGATGTGCGGGATCTGGAGCTCTTTGCCGACGTGGACGTGATCCAGGTGGGCGCCCGGAACATGCAGAACTTTGACCTGCTGCGGGAGCTGGGGCACTGTGACAAGCCCATCCTGCTCAAGCGCGGTCTTGCCAGCACCCTGCGGGAGCTGCTGATGAGCGCGGAGTACATCATGTCCGGCGGCAACGAGCAGGTGATCCTCTGCGAGCGGGGGATCCGCACCTACTCGGACTACACCCGCAACACCCTGGATCTCTCGGCGGTGCCCATGCTCCACGAGCTGAGCCATCTGCCGGTGATCGTGGATCCCAGCCACGCCACGGGCATTGCCCGGCTGGTGCCGCCCATGGCGCTGGCGGCCGCGGCCTCCGGGGCGGACGGCATCATGATCGAGGTGCACAACGACCCGCTTCGCGCCCTCTGCGACGGGGCCCAGTCCCTGCGCCCGGAGGAGTATGCCGCCCTGGCCGCGAAGGTGCGGGAGATCCGAAAGGTGGTAGCACCATGACGCTGGGCGTTGTGGGCCTGGGGCTGATCGGCGGCTCCTTCGTCAAGGCCTATCATGCCGCGGGGCACCGGGTCCTGGCCTGGAACCGCAGCCCCGCCATCCTGGAATACGCCATGCTCAGCGGAGAGGTGGACGGGAAGCTGGATTCCGAAACCGTGTCGAGCTGCGACCTGATCCTCCTGTGCGTATACCCGGAGGCGGCCATTGCCTGGCTGCGGGAGATGGCGCCGGTGATCGGGCCAAAGCCCATGGTACTGGACTGCTGCGGCACCAAGCAGGTGGTATGCCGCGCCTGCTTCCCCCTGGCGGCGGAGCACGGCTTTTCCTACCTGGGCGGCCACCCCATGGCGGGCACCCAGTATTCCGGCTATAAGCACGCCCGGGCGAATCTGTTCCGCGGCGCGCCCATGGTGCTGGTGCCGCCCGCCTTTGATGATATTGAACTGCTCAGCCGGGCGAAGGAGCTGCTTGCTCCCGCCGGCTTCGGGCGCTTTTCCGTCACCACGGCGGAGAAGCATGACGAGAGCATCGCTTTCACCTCTCAGCTTGCCCATGTGGTATCCAACGCCTATATCAAGAGCCCCACGGCCCTGGGGCCCAAGGGCTTTTCCGCCGGCAGCTACAAGGACATGACCCGGGTGGCCTGGCTCAACCCGCGGATGTGGACGGAGCTGTTCCTGGAAAACCGGGACTTTCTGCTGCGGGAGCTGAATCAGCTGATGGGGAGCCTTACGGAGTATCGGGAGGCCCTGGAGCAAGAGGACGCCGTGACCCTGGAGCGTCTGCTGGAGGAAGGCAAACGCCGCAAGGAGGAGGTAGACGGATGAGTTTCACGGTCGATATCCACGCCTCCCGCGCCTATACGGTGCGGATCGAGAGCGGTCTGCTGGATCGTGTGGGCGCGCTGCTGCGGGAGAAGACCGCGGCGGAGACGGTCTGCATCGTCTCCGGCCAGCAGGTCTGGCCCCTCTACGGGCAGCGCCTGGAGCAAAGCCTGCATGCGGCGGGCTTCCGGACGCTGTGCTTCATCCATCCCTCCGGGGAGCAGCATAAAAATCTGAAAACCTACGGCGAGCTCCTGGAGTTTCTGGCAGGAGAGGGGCTGAGCCGGAGCGACCTGCTGCTCTCTCTGGGCGGCGGCGTCACCGGCGATCTCACCGGCTTTGCCGCCGCCACCTATCAGCGGGGCCTGGACTATGTGCAGATCCCCACCACGCTGTTGGCCATGGTGGATTCCTCCGTGGGAGGCAAGACGGCGGTGGATCTGGCCGCCGGGAAGAACCTGGCAGGCTGCTTCTGGCAGCCCCTGAGCGTGCTCTGCGATCCAGCCCTGCTGGAAACGCTGGATCAGCGGGAGCTCCGCTGCGGCGCGGCGGAAGTCGTCAAATACGCAGTGCTCCGGGACAGAGCGCTGTTCGAGACCCTGGAGCGGGGCGGCCTTGCCGCCGCCTGCGGGGAGACGGTCATCCAACGCTGCCTGGAGATCAAGCGGGATCTGGTGGAGGAGGACGAGTTTGACCGGGGCAGCCGCAGGCTTCTGAACCTGGGGCACAGCTTCGGCCACGCCATCGAGAGCTGCAGCGGCTACGCCCTCCGGCACGGGGAGGCGGTCGCCGCCGGCATGGCCATGGCCGCAAGGGCCGCCGCGGCAAGAGGCATTTTCCCGGAGACGGCGAAGGTGCGGCTGCTGGCGCTGCTGGGGCAGTTTGGGCTGCCTGCCGAGACCGATTTTCCCGTCGGGGAACTGGCGGAGGCAATGCGAAAGGATAAAAAGCGCAGCGGGGAGCGCATGACGCTTATCCTGCCGGAGGCCATCGGCCGCTGCAGGACGGAGAGCGTGCCGCTTGCGGCGCTGGAGGACTGGCTGCGGCTGGGAGGCGCGCGATGAAGCGCCGGATCCTGCCCGGGAGCCGAGTCGGGACTGTGACGGCGCCGGCCTCCAAATCCCACGCGCACCGGCTGCTCCTCTGCGCCGCCCTCTCCCGGGAGGAGAGCCGGATCCGCTGCGGGACGCTCTCACGGGACTTGCTGGCCACGGTCAACTGCCTGCGGGCGCTGGGCGCAGAGATCCGGGAGGAAGGGGACGCGCTGCGGGTGACGCCGCTGCGGGAGCCGCCCGCGGGCGAGGCGCTTCTCCCCTGCGGGGAGAGCGGCACCACCCTGCGCCTGCTGCTGCCCCTGGCGGGGGCGCTGGGCGCAAGAGTCTGCTTTCGGCGGGAGGGGCGGCTGTGGCAGCGCCCGCTTTCGCCGCTGGATCGGGAGCTGTGCGATCACGGAATGCGCTTTGCGGAGGACGGGAAGCTTCTGTATGCGGGGGGGAGCCTCCGGGCGGGGGACTATCGCCTGCCGGGGAACGTCTCGTCCCAATTCGTCTCCGGCCTGCTGCTGGCGCTGCCCCTGCTGGAGGGGGAGAGCCGCCTTGCGGTGACAGAGCCGGTGGAATCCGCCGCCTATATCCGCATGACCGAGGACGCGCTGCGTCTCAGCGGTCTGCGCCTTGCAAAAGACAAGTGGAACTATTCCATCCCCGGCGGGCAGCGGCCCGCCCTGTCCGGGGCTTACCGCGCGGAGGGAGACTGGTCAAACGCGGCCTTCTTCCTGTGCATGGGCGCTTTGAGCGAAGAGGGCCTGCGGGTGCGCGGGCTGCTTGAAGCCTCCTCCCAGGGCGACCGGGCGGTGCTGGAGCTGCTGCGCGGCTTCGGCGCACTGGTGGAGGCCGGGGAGGACGGCATTCTGGTTCGCCGGGGCGCGCTCCGGGGCCAGGTCATCGACGCCGCCCCCATCCCGGATCTGATCCCGGTGCTCAGCGTGCTGGCCGCCGGGGCGGAGGGGGAGACCCGCATCGTGAACGCCGGCCGCCTGCGCCTGAAGGAGTCCGACAGGCTCAAGACCACCGCCGCACTGCTGCGGGATCTGGGCGGCACTGTAGAGGAGCTGGAGGACGGGCTTGTGATCCATGGCCGGGGAAGCCTGCGCGGCGGCGCCGTGGACAGCGCCGGGGATCACCGCATCGCCATGTCCGCGGCGGTGGCTTCCTGCCTCTGCCGGGAGCCCGTGGAGCTTTCGGACGGGGACTGCGTCGCCAAGTCCTATCCCGGGTTTTGGAAAGATTTTGAGACTTTGAGAAGGGGATCATGATGCTTGCAAGCGGAGAAAACATCAAGCTGAACATCTTCGGCGCCTCCCACAGCGAGACCATCGGAATGACCCTGGAGGGCATCCCGGCGGGGGAGCACATTGACCCTCAGGCGCTGCAGCGCTTTCTGGATCGGCGCGCCCCGGGCAGAACGCCCTGGTCCACCGCTCGGCGGGAGCCGGATCGCCCGGAATTCACCTGCGGTTTGTGCGAAGGGCTGACCGACGGCGGCCCCCTCACCGCGGTGATCCGGAATCTGGATCGGCGCAGCGGGGACTATGCCGCCTTTGCCCGCACGCCCCGCCCCGGCCACGCGGACTACACCGCCGCGGTGAAGTACGGCGCGGCCTGGGATAACGCCGGGGGCGGAGCCTTTTCCGGCAGGATGACGGCGCCGCTCTGCATCGCGGGGGGCATCTGCCTGCAGCTGCTGGCAAAGGAGGGGATCCGCGTGATCGCCCGCATCGCCGAGATCGGCGGGATCTCAGATGTGGGGGAACTGGAAGCGGATATATCGGAAAAAGACTTCCCGGTGGTGAATGACACATCCGGGAAAGCCATGATCGACCGTATTATGGAGATCAAAGCCCAGAGAGATTCCCTGGGCGGCGTGGTGGAGTGCAAGGTGCTCGGCCTGCCCGCGGGGCTCGGCGGCCCCCTGTTCGAGGGGCTGGAGAGCCGCATTGCCGCCCTGGTCTTCGCCATCCCCGCCGTCAAGGGCGTGGAATTCGGCGCGGGCTTCGGCGCGGCGCGGCTGCGGGGCAGCGAGAATAACGACCCCTTCCTGCTGCGGGAGGGCGAAATTGTGACCGAGACGAATCGCTGCGGCGGCCTCCTGGGCGGGATCACCGACGGGATGCCCCTGTGCTTCCGGGCGGCCTTCAAGCCCACGCCCTCCATCGCCCTGTCCCAGCGCAGTGTGGATCTGGAGCGGATGGAGGAGACAGAACTGCGCATTGCCGGGCGGCACGACCCCTGTGTGGTGCCCCGGGCGGTGCCGGTGGTGGAGGCTGCCGCGGCGTTGGCCGTATATGACGCGCTGCTCACGCGGAGAAAGGAGCTGGCACAATGGAGCTGAAGGACTATCGGGCTGAGCTGGACGCGCTGGATGCGGAGCTTGGCCGTCTGCTCTCCCGGAGAATGGAGCTCTGCGGGGAGATCGGAGACTATAAAAAAGCCCGCGGCCTGCCCATTCTGGACGCGGAGCGGGAGCGGGAGAAGCTGGACGCTGTGGAAAAACAGAGCCCCGAGGCCTTTCGGGGCGAACTGCGGGGGATCTTCCGCGCCATCCTGGTCGAGAGCCGCGCCCTGCAGCAGCGGCGCTCTGCCGGTATGAGCTGCGGCCTCCTGGGGCGGAAGCTGGGGCACAGCTACTCGCCGCAGATCCACGCCCAGCTTGGGGATTATTCCTACAGCCTCTTTGAGCGGGAGCCGGAGGAGCTGGAGGATTTCCTTCGCCAGGGTGAATGGCAGGGGCTGAATGTGACCATCCCTTATAAGAAGACCGTCCTGCCGTACTGCGACGTGCTCTCCGACGCCGTGCGGGAGATCGGCAGCGCGAACACTCTGCTGCGCCGCTCCGACGGCAGCCTCTACGGCGACAACACGGACGCTTACGGCTTTCAATTCCTGCTGCGGGACAGCGGCCTGGATCCTGCGGGGAAAAAGGCGCTGGTACTGGGCAGCGGCGGCGCCAGCGTGATGGTCTGCTGGGCGCTGCGCAAGGCGGGCGCCCGGGAGCTGGTCGTGATCTCCCGCGGCGGCGAAAACAATTACGACAATCTGGAGCGCCACGCCGACGCGGAGCTGATCGTGAATGCCACGCCGGTGGGCATGTTCCCTCACAACGGCGAGGCGCCCCTGGATCTGCGCCGCTTTCCCCGCTGCGCGGGGGTGGCGGACGTGATTTATAACCCTGCCCGCACGGCGCTGCTGCTGCAGGCGGAGGAGCTGGCGATCCCCCAGGCCGGCGGCCTGGGAATGCTGGTGGCGCAGGCCAAGCGCAGCGCGGAGATCTTCACCGGCAGCCGGATCCCGGATGAGAAGATCGCGCAGATCCGAGACAGGCTCACACGGGAGATGGAGAACATCGTCCTGATCGGAATGCCGGGCTGCGGCAAGACCAGCGTCGCGGAGGCGCTGGGGGCGCGGCTGCATCGCCCGGTGCTGGACGCGGACGCGGAGATCGAGAAGGCTGCGGGCATGTCCATCCCGGAGATCTTTGCCCGGGAGGGGGAGGAAGGTTTCCGGCAGCGGGAGACCGCGGTGCTGCGGGAGCTGGGCAAGCGCTCTGGCATCGTGCTCGCCACCGGGGGCGGCTGCGTGACGCGGGAGGAGAACTACCCCCTCCTGCACCAGAACGGCGTGATCCTCTGGCGCAAGCGCGCCCTGGAAAAACTGAGCCGCGCGGGCAGACCCATCTCCCAGAGCCGGGACCTTGGGGAGCTCTATGCCGAGCGGGCGCCGCTCTATGCCCGCTTCGCGGACGCCGTCATCGAGGAGACGGACACCGTGGACGAGGCGGTGGACATGATCCTGGAGGTGCTGGCATGAAATTTCTGGTGATCAACGGGCCGAATCTGAACCTGCTGGGCGTCCGGGAGCCGGAGATCTACGGCAGACAGGACTATGCGGCGCTGCAGCGCTTCATCGAAGCGGCGGCGACGGAGCTGGGCGCGGAGGTGGAGATCTACCAGTCCAACCACGAGGGCTGCCTGGTGGACAGGATCCAGGAGGCGCTGGGGCGCTTTGACGGGATCGTACTCAATCCCGCGGCCTACACCCACACCAGCGTGGCCATCCTGGACGCGCTGAAGGCCGTGGCGCTGCCTGCGGTAGAGGTGCACCTGTCCGATGTGAGCGCGCGGGAGCCCTTCCGGCAGATCTCCTACGCGGGCATGGCCTGCCTGAAAACCTATGCCGGCCTTGGCTTTGAGGGCTACCGGCAGGCGCTGCGCTTCCTCGCGGCCTATCTGAGAGGAGAGAGGGACGCATGATCGCGGTATTTGTGAATATGGGCACGGTGCTGCTGGGGAGCCTGCTGGGCATCCTGCTGCGCAACCGCCTGAAGGAGAGCTTTCAGAACGCCCTCATCAAGGCGCTGGCGCTCTGCACCGTGGTGATCGGCGTCTCCACCGCCATCGGGACCAAGGAACTTTTGTGCGTGATCCTCTCCATGGCGCTGGGCACGGCGCTGGGCGAACTGCTGCACATCGACGACGGCATCGAGCACGCGGGGGACGCCATCAAAAACAAGCTCTTTCGCGGCAAGACCGGCAACAGCCGCTTTACCGAGGGCTTTGTCTCCGCCTGTATTCTCTTCTGCATCGGCTCCATGACCATTGTGGGCTCGCTGAAGGCGGGCATCGAGCACGACTACAGCATCATCTATGCCAAGAGCGCCCTGGACTTCGTGTCCTCCATGGCCTTTGCGGCGGCCATGGGCGTGGGCGTGCCCTGCTCCGTCGTGTTCATCCTGCTCTTCCAGGGAGGTCTGACCCTGCTGGCCGGGCTGGTCGGCCCCGCGCTCAGCGAGGCGGTGGTCACGGAGATGAGCGCCGTGGGCGGCACCATCCTGATCGGCATGGCGGTGAACATGCTGGGACTGGGGAAGGAGCGGATCAAGGTAGCCAACATGCTGCCGGCCATCTTCCTGCCCATCGCCTATTTCCCTGTTGCTGCCTGGATCACGGGGCTTTTCGGCTGAAGCATACAAAGAGACAGCCCTCTTCGTCTGAACGGGACGAAGAGGGCTGTCTTTTTATGTTTTTGTCATGTGCTGGGCGGCAGCGCGGAGCATCAGCTTCTTGACGCCGACCTTTTCAAATTGGATCTCCACCAGAAAATCGCCGCCCATGGGCGTCATTTTGACGATTTTCCCATCGCCGAAGGCCTTGTGGCGCACCGCGTCGCCCACGGCGAAACTCTGGGGCGGAGCGGCGGGCTTGCGCGGCGCGGGAGTATAGGCGGGGCGGGGCTTGGGCGCTGCGGGGCGGGACGCGGGCGCGGGTTCCGTCCAGCGCGGCCGGGCGGAATACGCCGGCTCCTCCCAGCCGCCCCGGGCGGCGAAGCCCGACTCCTCCCGCCGGTCGTGATAGCCGTAGCCCTTGGGCAGGTTCTTGCGGATATGCTCCTCCGGGATCTCGTCCACGAAGCGGGAGGCGCGGTTTGCGGTGGTGCGGCCGAAGAGCATCCGCTGCCGGGCGCAGACCAGATAGAGCCGCCGCTTGGCCCGGGTCAGCGCCACATAGCAGAGCCGCCTTTCCTCCTCCATCTCCTCCGGCTCGCCGATGGCGCGCATGCCGGGGAAAATGGTCTCCTCCATGCCCACCAGGAACACCGTGGGGAACTCCAGCCCCTTGGCGCTGTGCATGGTCATGAGCACCACGCTGTCCGCCTCCCGGTCGTAGTTGTCCAGATCGGTGTAGAGCGCCACGTTTGCCAGATACCCGTCCAGCGTCAGGTCGCCGGACTCCTTCATGAAGCTGAGGATGCTGCTCTTGAGCTCCTTCACGTTCTCGGCGCGGCTCTGATCCTTGTCCTCCTCGGAGCTCTCCAGCATCCGCAGATAGCCGGTCTTCTCCAGCAGCTCGTCATAGAGGGCGTCTGGGGGATTCAGCTCGGAGAAGGCGCGCAGCTCCTCCATCATCTGGGTGAAGAGCTTCATCTTCGGCGCGGCGCGCTTCAGATCCGGGTAGCGGTCGGCGCGGCTCAGAACCGAGAAGAGACTGCAGCCCTCCTGCTGCGCAAGCTCCCTGGCCAGCTCCATGCTCCGCTCCCCGATGCCCCGGGGCGGGCTGTTCACGATGCGGCTGAGACGCAGATCGTCCGCCGGGCTTGCGATCACGTTCAGATAGGCCAGCAGATCCTTGACCTCCGCCCGGTCAAAGAAGCGGGTGCCGCCGATGACCCGGTAGGGGATGCCGTTGCGCTTGAAGGCAAATTCCAGCTGGCTGGACTGGGCGTTCATCCGGTAGAGCACGGCGTGATCCTGCCAATTTGCGCCCTGGCTGAAGCTGGAGAGGATGGTGGAGGCCACATACTGGGCCTCCTCATTCTCGTTGTCGGCGCAGTAGAGCTCGATCTTCTCCCCGGCGCCGGCGTCCGTCCACAGTTCCTTGCCCTTGCGGCCAAGATTGTTCCGGATCACGCTGTTGGCCGCATCCAGGATGTGGCCGGTGCTGCGGTAGTTCTGCTCCAGGCGGATGGTGCGGCAGCCGGGAAACTGGCTCTCAAAGGAGAGAATGTTCTCGATGGTGGCGCCGCGGAACTTGTAGATGCTCTGGTCATCATCGCCCACCACGCAGATGTTGCCCCAGCCCCCCGCCAGGGTGGAGGCCAGGAGATACTGCAGGTGGTTGGTGTCCTGATACTCGTCCACCATCACGTACTGGAAGCGCCGCTGCCAGTAGGCGCGCACATCCTCCTGCTCCTGCAGGAGCTTCACGGTGTTGGCGATCAGATCGTCAAAGTCCATGGCGTTGGCCGCGAAGAGCCGCCGGGTGTATTCCTCGTAGACCCGGCCCACCCGGATCCGGCGGAAATCGTTGGAAAACTGCGCCTGCTGCAGAAAGGCGGCAGCGCTCTGCTGGGCGTCCTTGGCGCGGCTGATCTCGGAGAGCACCGCGCGGGGCGGGAAGCTCTTCTCATCCAGCTCCAGATCCTTGAGGATGCGCTTGACGAGACTCTGGGAGTCCGCGGTGTCGTAGATGGTGAAATTGTCTCCATAGCCCAGCTTGTCCGCGTCCCGGCGGAGGATCCGCACGCAGGCGGAGTGGAAGGTGCAGGCCCAGATGTCGTTGGCCGCTTCCCCCAGCATCCGCTCCAGCCGGGCCTTCAGCTCGTCGGCGGCCTTGTTGGTGAAGGTGATGGCCAGAATCCGCCAGGGCGCCACCGGCTCCAGCGCCGCCAGGGGCGCGGCCTCAGGATCGCCGCTCTCCAGCCGGGAAAGGGCGTCCTCGTCCGCGCCGGGGGGCAGCTCCCGGCTGTCGCTGGCGCGGCCAAACTGCAGGAGATTGGCAATGCGGTTGATGAGCACGGTGGTCTTGCCGCTGCCGGCGCCGGCCAGGATCAGCAGGGGGCCCTGCGTGGCCATCACGGCCTCGATCTGCCGGTCGTTCAGCTTGTGAAATTGGCTGCGAATGAGCTTGTTTCGCGCCTCGCAGTAGCGCGTTTCAAAGTTCGTCATCATAAAACCGATTGTACCACGAAGCGGCGGGATTCTCAAGGGAAGAATCGCCGGTCGTCCAAATTCGGCGCAAGGGCACAAATATTCTTGCAAAGCGACCCGTTCTGCGCTATGATGAAGAGGCATTTTTAGTCAGGAGCGGCACGGCATGAAAACGATCACCGGTTTCCTGAATCGAATATTGGACGGCATCAGCAATCCCAGGCTGCGGATCCCCCTGATGATCCTGGCGCCCTGCCTGACGCTGGTTCTGGTGGTGCTGCTGTTGCTCCCCGTCTTTCGGGGCGGCAGCGACCGGGCGCCTGCACCGACTGCGGAGCCCATTGCCGCGCAGGCGGCGGAGACCCTGCCCACGGAGACGCCGGAGCTCATCCCGGTGGAGCTCGCGGAGCCGGAGAAAAACGATGGCTGGCAAACCGTGGACGGCAAGCGGTTTTTTGTGCTGGAGGACGGCAGCTATGCCGTGGGACTGCAGGAGATCGACGGGCGGCTCTATTACTTCAACCAGAACGGCGAGAAGGCCAGAGCGCTGGGGATCGACGTCTCCTTTTTCGACGGCGCCATCGACTGGAACGCGGTGAAGGCCCAGGGCATCGAATTTGCCATCATCCGCATAGGCGGCCGGGGCTGGACAAGCGGCGCGATCTATGACGACTCCCGCACCCAGGAGTATCTGCGCGGGGCGCGGGCCGCGGGGGTCAAAATCGGCGTGTATTTCTATTCCACGGCCATCGACCGCAGGGAGGCGGTGGAGGAGGCCAACATGACGCTGCGCGTCCTGGACGGGATCTCTCTGGAGTATCCGATCTTCATCGACATGGAGTTTTCCGGCGAATACCCCAAGGGGCGCTCGGATCAGCTCTCTCCCAGTGAGCGGGCGGACATCGTCATCGCCTTTTGTGAGACGGTGCAGAACAGCGGCTACCGCGCCGGGGTCTACGCCAGTCAGAACTATCTGAAGGCTTATATCGACTATCATTCCGTGGATCAGTACACCGTCTGGCTTGCAAGCTACACCGCCAACAACAAGCTGCCGAGATTCTATGAACGCTATGACATCTGGCAGTTTTCGGATCGGGGCAGAGTGAACGGCATCCGCAGCGATGTGGACATGAACGCGATTTACGAAAGTCCATGAAAAAAGCGCCTGGTGATCCAGGCGCTTTTTTCATGTGTTTTTTGCTTGATCAGGGCTTCTTCCAGCCGTCATCGGGGATCTGGGGATCCCAGTCGCCGGCGGTCTCTTCCGGCTGCTGCCAATCCTCGCCCGTCTCGCCGGGCTCATAATAGGCATCCAGATCCTCCGGCTTTTCGGGCCGGACTGCGGCCTTCTTCCGGTTCTGCAGGATCAGGAAGGCCACGATAAGGCCCAGCAGCAGGGCGGAGGCGATGATCAGAATGATATAGAGGGTGCTGCTGCCCTGGTACTCATCGCCGGTCTTGGGGTTGTTGGAGTTGTTCATGGAGCTGGAGGTAATGGTCAGCTTGCCGTCCACGGTCTTGATGTTGAAGTTGGCGCTGACGTCCGTACCGTTGGCATCCAGCACATGAACCTCGGTGATCTTCTTGGTGTAGGTGCCGACCTCCTTGGCGCCGTTCTTGATCAGGTTGCCCTTGGCGTCAAAGATGTTCAGCTTCACCTGATACTTGAGCCCGCTGGGGAGGGAGGGAGCCTTGACCTTGTCGTTGACCAGGGCCTTGCCGTCGTAGGCCTTGGAGTCGGAAACGGCCTCCAGGGTGATGTCCAGCTTCTTCACGGTGAGGGTACCGTTGGTGGCGGTGATGCTGTACTTGTCGGGGGCGACCGCGGCGCCGTCCTTGGTCTTGATGGTGACCACGGGAATGATGCTGTAGCTGCCGGCGTTGGTGACGGAATCCACCTGTCCCTCGCCCTGCTTGAGCTTGAGGCTCACGGTGGCCACGTCGCCGTCCAGCAGGCCGCTGATGTTGTACTGGCTCTGATCCGGGGCGTGGGCGGCGCCGTCGTAGTTCCAGGACTGATCCTTGGTGGTCACGGCCACGGGCACGCCGGTCTGCGCCTTGACCTTGATGGTCAGCTTGCCGTCCACGGTCTTGATGTCGTAGTTGGCGGTGACGTCCAGATTGGCGTTGTTGGTATCCACGACGCGCAGGGCGTTCAGATCAATGCTGGTGGTGAAGGTCTCCGAGCCGCTGCCCTTGACGAAATCGCCGCTGAGGGCGTGCCCGGGGAGCAGACCCTCCACCTTGTGGCCCTTGGTGAAGTTGCCGTTTTGGGTCTTGCAGTCCTTGGCGTAGATGACCTTGGTGCCGTCGGTCTCCACGGTGCCGGTGATGGCGGTGACGGTGATGCTGTGCTTGGTGACGGTGACCTTGCCGGCGTTATCGTTGTCCAGGGTCACGGCGTACTTGCTCGCGGTCACGTCGTTTCCGGCGCTGTCCTTGATGACGACGGAGGAAATGGGGCTCGCCACGGGGGAGGCGGTCACGTTGGTGCTGCCGCCCTCGTACTTGACCTCGATGCTGTCGCCCTCGGCCAGGGCGCCGCTGACGATCTCATAGGTGTCGGCGGTGATGAGCTGGCCGCTGTACTCCGCGGTGCGATCCTTGGAGCGGATCGTAATGGCGATCTTCTCGGCGGGAGGGGTCACGGGCTGGCTGGGAACGTAGGTGATCTCGTAGTTTGCGGTGTTGTCGGTGTCGCCGTTTTTGATGACGGCGTCCCGGGGCACGGCGATGTAAGTGCCGTCCTCATTCTGCTTGACGTCGATGGCCAGACTGGCAAAGGCGTCGCCCTCGTTGAGAGCGCCCGCGGTGAGGGTGGCGTTATCGGACTCGTAGGTCTTGCCGCCGTCCTTGGTGACGGGCGGGTTTGCGGTGATGGTGAGCTTCACCTTCTCCGGCGCGGGGGGCGTCACAGGCTGGCTGGGAACGTAGGTGATCTCGTAGTTTGCGGTGTTGTCGGTGTCGCCGTTTTTGATGACGGCGTCCCGGGGTACGGCGATGTAGGTG
>ONPF01000024.1:22741-66763 GCA_900319635.1 uncultured Eubacteriales bacterium
GTTTTTGATGACGGCGTCCCGGGGTACGGCGATGTAGGTGCCGTCCTCGTTCTGCTTGACGTCGATGGCGATGGCGGCGAAGGCGTCGCCCTCGTTGAGCGTGCCCACGGAAAGAACGGCGCTGTTGGGCTCATAGGTCTTGCCGCCGTCGTTGGTGATAGGCTCGTTTGCGGTGATGGTGAGCTTCACCTTCTCGGTCTCGGGGGGCTCGGGCGTCACGGGATCGGTTTCTTCCTTGGCGGCGGGGGCGCTTGCCTCATAGCGCAGCTCATACTGTGCCGTGACGTCCTTGCCGTCATGCTGGATCTGTGCGTTGGAGGGGACGGCAACAAAGCCCTCGCCCGTCTCGTTGACGATGAGATCCACATTGCTGATCGTGTCGCCCTCGGCGAGCTTGCCGCTGTAGGTGTAGCCGTTGGGCGTAAAGGCGTCGCCGCTCTGGACAGGGGTGTTGGCGGTGACGGTGATGATCTCCGTCCACTGGGCCTCCACGCGGCAGTCGGCGTAGGGCTTGAAGCTCTCGCCGGGCTGGAGCATCAGGCTCGCACCGCTCTTGTAGGAGAGCTGCCAGCCGGCGAAGCGGTGAGCCTCGGTGTCCGCGGGGGCACCGGGCACGGTGTAGGCGCTGCCGGAGGCAACCTGGGTCTCGGTGCCGGAAGCATCCTTGTCAAGAGCTTCCGTGACCGTGGAGGGCTTTTCCGTCTCTACCGGGGCGAGCACCACCACAAGGGCATAGATCTGGGGGTTCACCGTGGAATAGGTGGAGAGAGCGTTCTTATCAAAGCTCTCGCTGCCGGTGTTGGGATCCTTGACGGCCAGGGCGCCGGCCTTCAGGGTCAGGGCGGCGGACTCCTTGTCGGCGCTGATGGGCAGCTTCTTGGGCTTGTTGCTCTCCAGCGCGTCGCCCCGCAGGTAGACCTGGGAGACATAGAAGCCCTCGGGCGGCGTGATGCGCAGGTCGCTCTTCAGAAGGTCGTTCAGCGTGATGCTGCCGGCCGTGCGGGAGAGGGGAACCGTGGTCTTGTCTGCGTCGTCGCGGACAAGCTGGATGGCGTAGGGCTTGCCGCCCAGAAGCTCGGCCTCCTGCTCGGCGCTGATGGGGAGCGTCTTGTCGGCGGAATCCGGATCGGTGCGGTAGAGCTCAAAGACCAGAGCCTCCGCCCCGGTGACGGTGACGTTTGCGTCATCCGCAAGGGCCATGCCGGCGAACTGGAAGGCAAAGACCATTACCAGCAGCAGGCAGAGAAGGGAACGAATGTTGTGCTTCATGGATAATCACCTCATATGCAAAGTGTGCGTTCGATCTGTTTTTGTCTGTCTCAATTATAAGGGAAGAAATGCGGTTTTTTCAAGTGCGCGGGCCCTGCGCAAATCTTAAACATTCATAAGTCAGTGAATGGGAACCAGCTTGCCCTGCACCACATAGCGGGCGTCGGTGTACTCGTAGGAGCAGGTGGACAGGGTGATGACCCGGTCGCTGGTGCTCAACATCACGTCCGTCTGGAAATCGGACTGGCTGCGCATCCGCTGGAGCCACGCGGCATATTCCTGTGTGCTGCTGAAGCGGAAGGTGTAGGTGTCGGAGTCCGCGTCGGTCAGGTAGGCGGAGAAGACCTCCACCCGGTAGTTCATGTCCGGGGTGCTGAGATACAGGACGGGGTGCTGGGCGTAGTAGCCGTTTTCCCGGTAGCCCATGATGCTGGCAAACTTGGTGCCGTCGTTCATGTGGTGGCCGTAGATCACGGTGTTCTCGTCGGAGAAGTCCCGCTTGTTGTTGCAGTCCACAAAGAGGGAGCCGCTGATGCTGTAGCTGCCGTCCATGGCCCGGTGCAGGTAGAAGTCGTTGTCCTCGGCCTCCACCACGCCGTAGTTGATCTTGGTGTCCGGACTGTAGATCCATGCGACGGCATCTTTGTAGTCGGCAAAGAACTTGCTCAGATCGACCATGCTGTTCAGCGGGGACACCTCATCGTCCAGCAGGATCTGATTCGTTACCTGCTCCTCGTAGACACGGGGCGTGGGGGAAACCGGATTCTGGATCACATAGCTTTCCACGACCTGATTGTCCTTGGAGCGCGCCTCGCTGTGCACGACCTTATCCTCAATGATGTTGTAGGCGCTGTAAATCATGATCCCCACCAGAATGCCGGAGACGATGACCAGCAGAAGTTTGACGGTTTTATTCAAGCGTCAGCCCCCTTTCCTGTGTTCTGAGGCCATTATAGTACATCCGTTTCAAAAAAGAAACATAAGAAGTCTTAAGAATGACAGGGACGGGCAGGAAAATGCTTCCAGGCAGCAGAATGGGGAGAAACGTTCCCCGTCCCGCTGCCCGGAAGCAGAAGTTAACATAATTCGGTTTACATAAAATCACACATCAGGGGATCCGGGATTCCACGATCAGCAGCGTCCCCTCCCGCACGGAGATCTCCGCCTCCTCAGCGCTCCATTCGTTGCTGGCGCCCAGGGGGAAGTCGGGCCGCAGCTCCGCATCCTCCAGCGTGTACTTCGTGCCGCGGATACAGAGGCCGCGGCAGATCCCATCCACCGCGAAGACAGAGAGAGAATAGCCCTCCCGCCGGGGGAGACGCAGGCTGCCGTTTCGCAGGGTGCGGATCTCGGTGTCCGGGCTCTCGATCCGCACAGACGCGCCTCGTGCGGCGGCAAAGGCCAGCGACTGCAGGTTTGCCAGCAGGTGATCCAGCCGCCCGCCCAGGGCGCAGACCAGGCGAATGTCCCGAAAGCCCTCGGAAAGCGCCAGGCGCAGGGCGCTCATGGTGTCGGTGTCGTCCTTCTCCACGGGCAGCCGCCGCAGGGGCACGCCGGACTCCAATTCCACCCGGCAGGAGTCCAGGTCGCCCACCACCAGATCGGGACGGATCCCGGCGCGGCGGGCATGCTCATAGCCCCGGTCGCAGGCGATGACATATTCCCCCTCCACCGGTGGGGCAAAGGGGGCAAACTCACCCCCGGTGATGATCAGACACTGCTTGGACATGGCAAAGCCTCCCTTGTTTCGGTTTTTCCAGCTTACTATAGCAGAACGGACAAAAATCCTCAAGGAAAAAGTGCGAGCCCGTCTATCTCGGCGCGATGGCGCAATCCTGACAAAAAAGCTGCTGTGCCAAGGGCACGACAGCTTCAGGCTGTAGACAAAGTCGGTATTCTGCCATCGAGAACCAGTAGGGACGACCATTGGTTGTCCGTCTGTCCACACCGCGCCGGTATTCACGGACGAGCAATGCTCGTCCCTACGGGGTGGCGACGGCACATTGCCGAGGGCGCAAGCCCGCGTCCTATTTGTGCTTAGTCCCTTTAGGGGCGATCCGCATCCTGAACGCCTTGAATATACAGTTTTTTAGAAGAAGAACGGATTGCTGCGCCGTAGGGAGGCATCCCCAGATGCCTCCGGGGCGCTTGAACGGCGGAGCGATCTGGGGATCGCTCCCTACGGCTCGCAATGACATGCTTTGCGGTTTGTCTACACTTTGAAGCTGCCGTGCCAAGGGCAAGACAGCTTTTCTGGAGCGGATGATGGGAGTCGCATGCATTGGTTTTCCCTTGCGGGAGACGGGAAAACCAATAAAGGAATTCGCCAGCGTTTGCGCTGGCTCATGCACATGCCCTATGGCATGTGCGATGACATATTCGACTCCCCTAAACGCCAGAAAACTGCCGTGTCAACGGCACGACAGCTTTCGAGTACTTTATTTCAATATAGAGAGGCAGACTATGACAGCGGGAAGGAAGATACTGTGAAAGAACCCTACGCCCAGGAAGGGTGTCTTTCACGTTCAATAACCCCGCCGCGCGGATGATGGGAGTCGCATGCATTGGTTTTCCCTTGCGGGGGACGGGAAAACCAATAAAAGAATTCGCCAGCGTTTGCGCTGGCTCATGCACATGCCACCGGCATGTGCGATGACACATTCGACTCCCCTCAACGCCAGAAAAGGCGAGACCCTTGAGGGTCCCGCCTTTTCTGGAGCGGATGATGGGAGTCGAACCCACCTTATCGGCTTGGGAAGCCGGAGTTCTACCGATGAACTACATCCGCGTGTAAAGGGAGTATAACACGCGAAGGAAAAATAATCAATCCCTTTTCCCTCAATTTTTTTCGCCGTGTTTTGCGCTGCGCCGGCGCTATGCTGAAAAGGCATGCGGACGGGCGGAAGGCGGGCTGAGGGGCGCACGAGGCTCGCCGGACGCCCCGACAAGGGTGGAGCCGCCGGGAAGCAGCGCTGTACTTCGACAGCGAAGAACAGAAAAAGGGCAAATGCCCCTTGATTTTTCCGCCGGGTTCTACTATATTTGATTGTAGGCAAGTATCGGTTTCACCGAAACTCTGTGATATTTTTTCGTATGCATGGAAAGGAGAAACAACTATGGGTCTTATTCTTGCAGCATTGGGTTCCGCCGGCGGCGTTCTCGCCGATCAGTGGAAGGAGTATTTCTACTGTGAATCCCTGCCCAACAACGTTCTCGCTGTCAAGGGCAGAAAGCGCAATTCCGGCCGCTCCTCCAACACCCGGGGCAGCGACAACATCATCTCTAGCGGCTCCGTCATCGCCGTGGCCGACGGTCAGTGCATGCTGATCGTGGAGCAGGGCAAGATCGTGGACGTCTGCGCCGAGCCGGGCGAGTATGTCTACGACTCCTCCACCGAGCCCTCCATCTTCTCCGGTAAGCTGGGCGAGGGGATCCTGAACATCTTCAAGCAGATCGGCAAGCGCTTCACCTTCGGCGGCGAGGCCCCCAAGGATCAGCGCGTGTACTATTTCAATACCAAGGAGATTACCGGCAACAAGTACGGTACGCCTTCTCCCGTTCCCTTCCGCGTGGTGGACAACAACATCGGTCTGGATATCGACATCTCCATCCGCTGCTTCGGTGAGTACAGCTATGTGCTCTCCAACCCCCTGCTGTTCTACACCAATGTCTGCGGCAACGTGACGGCGGATTACACCAAGGAGCAGCTGGACGGCCAGATGAAGAGCGAGCTGCTGACCGCTCTGCAGCCGGCCTTCGCCCGCATCTCCGAGATGGGCATCCGCTACTCCGCTCTGCCTGGCCATACCACCGAGCTGGCCCAGGCCCTCAACGAGGAGCTCTCCGGCAAGTGGCGCGACCTGCGCGGCATTGAGATCGCCTCCGTCGGCGTCTCCAGCGTCAAGGCCAGCGAGGAAGACGAGGCCATGATCAAGGAACTGCAGCGCAACGCCACCTTCCGCAATCCCAACATGGCCGCCGCTCACCTGGTGGGCGCCCAGGCCGCTGCCATGCAGGCCGCCGCCTCCAACCAGGCTACCGGCGCCCCCATGGCCTTCATGGGCATGAACATGGCCGCCCAGGCCGGCGGCGTCAACGCCCAGAGCCTGTACCAGATGGGCCAGCAGCAGCCCGCGGCTCCCGCCGCCCCCGCTGCCGGCACCTGGACCTGCCCCAAGTGCGGCGCTGCTGCCACCGGCAAGTTCTGCCCCGAGTGCGGCACCAAGAAGCCGGAGCCCGCGGCGGCTGACGGCTGGACCTGCCCCAGCTGCGGCACGGTGAACAAGGGCAAGTTCTGCGCCGAGTGCGGTACCAAAAAGCCCGCCGGCGCTGTGCAGTACCGCTGCGACAAGTGCGGCTGGGAGCCTGCGGACAAGTCCAAGCCCCCCAAGTTCTGCCCCGAGTGCGGCGACCCCTTTGACAACAACGACATTGTCGGCTGATTCCCCTTGGCGCAGGCACGGCTGCAGGGTGATGGCGCTGCTTCTGGCGCTGTCACTGCTGCTGTGCCTGTCTGCCTGCGGCAGCGCCGACCCGGTCTGCGGGCGCTATCTCTGCGTAGGCGCGGAGGCGGAGGGCATCCAGATGTCCGCCGCCCTCCTGGGTGAGGAGTCCACGGCTTTGAACCTGACGGCTGACGGGAGAGGAACCCTGACCCGGGGCGAAGCCCAGGGCCGCCTCTCCTGGAGCCGGGAGGGGGATCTGCTGCGCCTGGACGTGGGAGGAAAGCTCTATGACGCTGAGCTGCGGGACGGGTTGCTCCTTCTGCAGCTGGAGCCCGGGCTTTCCCTGCGCTTTGCGCGGGAGGATTCCATGCCTGCGGAGGAAGAGCAGGCAGCTCCCCAGAGCCTGTCCTGGTACGGCTGGTGGAGCGTGGAGGGATCCACGGGAAGTCTGCCGGATTCCTGGCGGGACTGCTGCGCCTGTCTGACGACGGGAGATTATGGCGCCGAGCTTCGCCTCTGGGACGAGGAGAGCTCCCGGGAGGAGCCTCTGGCCCTGGTGCAGCTGCGCTGGGAGGACGGGCTCATCGTTTCCCGATCCGGCTGGTTCCTCGGCACTGAGATCAGGGAAGGGGAATGGCGCCTGGATCCCGCGGCGGAGGAGACGGCGCTCAGCGGCGCCGCCCAGGCCGGAGACGAGCGCTTTTCCTACGAGATCCGGCTGCGCCCCTGGGGGGCACGCTGGGAGGAGTCCGGCGGACGTCTGCCCTTCCGCTACGAGGACTGGTATCTGCCCCTGATCGAGGACGGCGCGGCCATGCCCGAGCGGATCGGCTGACTGCGTTTCCCGGGGAAGAGCATAGCATGGAAGAAATGGAGGCATCGTATGCCCTCGCAAATGACGAACTATCAGTGCCCGGCCTGTACCGGCCCGCTGCATTTCGTGGGAAGCACCGGCAAGCTCCAGTGCGACTACTGCGGAAGCGAGTTCAGCGTGCAGGAGATCGAGGCACTTTACGACGATAAGCTGGAGCAGGCCGCCCAGGCCTCCGCCCAGCAGGCGGAAAAAGAAGAGCAGGCCGCCGCCCAGCAGGTTCCCGGCGGGGAGGATCCCGACTGGGAGCAGGAGCAGGCCGGCATGAAGGCCTACAACTGCCCCTCCTGCGGGGCGGAGCTCATCTGCGACGAGACCACCGCCGCCACCAGCTGCCCCTACTGCGGCAATCCCACCGTGCTGCCGGGACAGTTTCACGGGATGCTGAAGCCGGACTATATTCTGCCCTTCAAGCTGGATAAGGAGGCGGCCAAGCGGGCGCTGCGGGACTTTTATAGGGGAAAGCGGCTGCTGCCCAAGGCCTTCTCCAACGAGAATCACATCGAGGAGATCAAGGGCGTCTATGTGCCCTTCTGGCTCTTCGACGGGCAGGGGGACGCGGATCTCCGCTTCAAGGCCACCCGGGTCAACAGCTATCGCACGGGGGACTATCAGGTGACCATCACCGATTATTTTGACGTCCGCCGGGCCGGAACCGTGAACTTCTCCCGCATCCCGGTGGACAGCTCCCGGAAGATGCCCGATGCCCATATGGACGCCATTGAGCCCTTTGACTATTCCGAGCTCAAGCCCTTCTCCACGGCCTACATGCCCGGTTACCTGGCCGAGCGCTACGATGTGGATGTGGACGAGTGCGCCGAGCGGGCAAAGCTGCGGGCTACCAACACCACCGAGCAGATGATCGCCTCCACCGCCGGGCGGGGCTATTCCACCTGCGCGCCGGTTGCAAAGCAGGTGCGGATGCGCCGCGGCACGGTGAAGTATGTGATGCTGCCGGTGTGGCTGCTTTCCACCCGCTGGAACGGCAAGAGCTTCCTCTTCGCCATGAACGGGCAGACGGGCAAGCTCATCGGCGATCTGCCGGTGTCCAAGGGGCGGTATTGGGGCTGGTTCGGCGCCATCGCCGGGCCCCTGGCGGCCGTCTTGACAGCGGCGCTGCTGTTTCTGTTTTAAGGAGGGCGGAGAGCATGAAACGAGTTTTTTCCCTCCTGCTGATCCTCCTGCTGCTGGCCCTCTTCCCCGCGGCTGCCATGGCCGAGGAGCCGGAGGACGAAGTCTTCCCCTATGTGCTGGATAACGCTGGACTTTTGAGCGAGAGTCAGCGCAGCACCCTGGAGAATCGGGCGGCGGAGCTGAGCGAGAAGCACGGCTGCAATCTCTATATCGTCACCGTGCAGGATCACACCGAATACAACCCGGACGTGTACGAGGCTGCCAAGGGGATCTTCAACTACTACGACCTTGGCTGTGGCGATGGGCGAGAAGGCGTTATCCTGCTGCTGAGCATGCAGGATCGGGACTACGCTTTCGCGGGGCACGGCCAGCTTGGCGAGACCATCTGCGGCTATGAGAGCAGCTGGATCATTGAGGATGAGTTTCTGGATAACTTCCGCAGCAACGACTGGTACGGCGGCTTTTCCGACTACCTGGAGGCCTGCGACAAGCAGCTGACCAAGCTGGAAAACGGCGGGGACGTCACCGAAGGCGCCGACATCATTACCGGCCCCGACGGGCAGGAATACCACGAATACAACGCCCCCGGGGAGAGCGAGAGGATGCCTGTCGGGCTCAAGCTCCTCATCGGCATCGGCGCGCCCTGCCTGATCGCGCTGATCGTCTGCTCCACCTTCAAGGCGCAGATGAAGACGGCGAAGCTGCGCACCACCGCCGAGGAATATGTGGTGCCCGGCAGCGCGACGCTGCGCGCCAGCGAAGATCGCTTTGTCAACCGCACGGAGACCCGTGTGCCCATTCCGCGGGACACCGGCTCGTCCGGTGGGCGGGGCGGCTCCGGCGGAAGCAGCTTCCACAGCGGCGGCGGCTTTTCCGGCCGCAGCGGGAAATTCTGAGCAACAAAAAGCCGCCCTCGTGGCGGCTTTTTCAAAGGAGAACGTATGAAGATCTGGATCATCTGCAGCGGCGAGCGGGAGGGCCTTTGGCCCCGACGCTGCGATGCGGCTGCGTTTACAGCATGCGCCCGTCGTGCGGCGGAGGAAGCGCCGGAGCCGCGGCAGGAGAGAAAGATGAAGGCCGGGGAAGAAACGGTCCTGCTTGCTCCCACGGCCGCAGCCCGCAGGACGGCGGAGCTCTGCGTGGAGGGCGGTGCGCTGCGGGAGGAGTCCCTGCTGGCGCCTGTTCTGCAGACGGCGGAGGGCAAGGGAGAGCATTCTCCCCGGTTCTGGCGGCTGCGGGCAGACTGGCAGCGCCGCCGAGAAGGCGGCGGACAGCCGGAGTCCCAAAAGCAGATACGGGCGCGGGCGGAGCGCCTGCTCACCCGGCTGCTGGAGGAGGAAAAGGACTGCACCCTGATCGCGGACTGCCTGCTGGCGGAGGAGCTGATGGACGCTGCCCGGCGCCTGGGCTGCGCCCGGGCTCGCACCGGCATCTTCCGCTGCCGCCCCTGGGAGCGGATCCTCATCACCCGGCGGGATATGCACTGCGGAGGCTGCGGGCACAACTGCCTGCTCTCCAACCCCGGCTGCGGCATCGGCCGGGACAAGGCCGCCCGCAAGAGCAAGTGAACGAACAAACGGAGCCTCCCCGCCTGGGGAGGCTAAGTTTTTCAGTTCAGCTTCCAGACGCCCAGGTTCAGATAGGCGGCGAACAGCACCCACAGCAGATAGGGCAGCTGCAGCCAAGCCGCCGTGGGATCCTGGTCGTAGAAGGAGAGGATCATCCGCACGATCAGCACCCACAGCACAGCCAGCCAGAGGAAGGCGAAGCCGAAGGCCTGGAAGTTGAAAAAGAGGATGCTCCAGAAGAAGTTGAAGCCCAGCTGAAGGAGATACAGCCGCAGGCTTCGGGTGCGCCCGGGGGAGGGCTCCGTCATCCAGATCCGGGCGGCGCCGATCCCCATCAGGGCGTATAGAATGACCCACACGATGGGGAAGACGATGGCCGGCGGCGAGAGGGCGGGCTTCACGATGCTGCTGTTGTAGATCTCGGTGGCGCTGCGCGTCAGCAGCGCGGCCAGAGCGCCCACGGCTTCGGTAAACAGGATCCAGTACAAATACGGCTTTTTGCTTGCTTGCTTCATTTTCATCACCCGATGCATAGGATATGCGCGGGGAAGCGGAAAAAGAAACGCCTGTCTGCCTTGCGGCAAAAAGACTTGTTTGACAGGAAGAGGCAAGCGGCATACAATAATCAAAAAGACTTGTACAAAAGGGAGGCGGCGCGCATGAAAAAGGGGATCCTTGTTCTGCTTTTCTGCCTGCTGCTTTCCGCCTGCAGTATGCCGCCCCCTGCCCCGTCGCCTGTGCCGCCTGCGGAGAAGACAACTGCGCCACCGGTCACGACGGAGACGGAGCAGCTGCCCCATGAGCACAGCTACGATGCGGAAACCGGCCTCTGCCGAACCTGCGGCAGCCCCTGCCCCCACGGGGAGGGCTTCACGCCGGAGGGGCGCTGCCTTCTCTGCGGCTGGCGCTGCGACCATGGGCAGCACGATGCGGAAAGCGCCTGCTGCCTCCGCTGCGGCGCGCAGCTTTGGCATCACTTTGGGATCGCCGGGCGCTGCGAGGGCTGCGCCCGGGAGGCGCTGCTGGCAGGGGAAGGACTGCCGGATGCCTATTATGAGCCGGCAGAGCACGCGGGTCAGTGCCTTCTGGAAACGGTGACGGACGCGGAGGGGAAGGAGCACAGCATCGCCCTCTGGCTGCCCTGGGACTACAGCGAGGATGGACGCTACAATGTGCTGATCCTGATCCACGGCGATAACGGCTCCTGCCGGGACTGGACAGATCGGGAGCAGCCCACCGCCCGGGGACCGGTGCAGCTGTGCCATGTCTACGACCACATAGCGGAGGAGCATCTCTGCCAGCCCTTCCTGGTGGTGGGCGTCGGCCTGGAGGACGTGGCGAATCCGGCGAAGGGGGAGCGCTTTCTGAAAGAGACGTTGCTGCCCTACCTGGCGCGAAGCTGCGCCACATGGATGGAGGGAGACAGCCCGGAGCAGATCCGGGCCGCCCGGGAGCACATCGCCATCGGCGGCTTGAGCCGGGGCGCCATGCTGACTTACCGCGTGGGCTTGTGCCGCTGTCTGGACGTGGCGGCCAATTTCTGCTGCTTCAGCAACGCCGACAAGGCCGGCCTGCCGGACGCGCTGGAGGGGGAGGAGATTCGGGAGCTTCCCATCCGCAGCTATGTGGCCACGCTGGGGCTGCAGGATCTGCCGGACTATGCCCGGGGTCAGCGGGCGCTCTATGATCTGCTGTGCAGCCGGGTGGAGCGGATCCGGGACGGGGAAAACGCCCGGCTGCTGGAGATCGATGAGGGGCACAACTTTTTAATGTGGAGCGCCAGCATCTATGATGCGCTGCTGCTGATGTTCTAAAAACGGCTTTTCGACCGGTTCAGAAGGGAAGCGGGACGGGGAGCACAAAAAAGAGCGCAGGGACGCGGGTCTCTCCCGCGTCCCTGCGCTCTTTTGTTATGGATTCGCAGCTTAGCGCTCCGACAGGGATATGACCCTGTTGTCCTTATCCGGGACGAAATAGGTGCTGCGGATCTCCCGATACACGCCGTCCACATCCCGCCGGGACAAAATACGATAGAGCTTTTCATGCGCCTCATACAGCTCCTCGGCCCGCCCGGCGTGGAGCATCAGCTCCACGCTCTCATGCCGCATGTCGTGGGTCATAAGACGCACCGTGGAGGCAATGCGCTCCACGACCCGGTTGTGCGCCAGCGCCATGACGGCCTCATGGAAGTCGTCGTCCCGCCCGAAAACCTCCTCCACGGAAGGGAGATCCCTGCGACAGGCTTCCCGCAGCGCCTCGAGGGGTGCGGAGAGGGAGGCGATCTCCTCGTCGCTTGCGTTGCGGATCACCGTCAGCATGGTTCCGGTCTCCATGATCTCCCGCAGGTCCAGCAGCTCATCATAGCTGTCCCCGCGGCCGAGAATCACCCCATAGAGCAGGGGAGACAGCATCGGCTCGGTAAAGCCCCGACACACGAAGGTGCCGACCGGGCGGCGGATCTCCAGCACGCCCATGGCTACCAGGGTTTTGATTGCCTCTCGGGTGGTGTTGCGCGCAACGCCGAACTTCTCCGAAAGCTCCACCTCCGTGGGGATCTGATCGCCGGGACGCAGCTTTCCCTGCACCAGCTGCTGGGTAAAGGCGTCGATGATCTGCTGCACGGCGTTATTTTGTATTTTTTGGATTTCCATGAAGAACCTCCAATGTTGATCATTGATAAAAGTGTATCAATTCGCGGGGCGGCTGTCAAGGGAAAAGAAAAGAGAGCACGGTATCCGATGGCGCCGCAGCGCTGAGGAGGGAGGGGCAAGCTCCGGGTGCACTTCCTTTCCAGACTGTCGATTCCGTCATTCTGCATAAGAAGACAAGAGCATTTTTGGGGTATCTTCTAAAGATTTGTGGAAAACGCTAAAAATGATTGACATTCCGAACCACGTATCGTATTCTCTTAATGTACAATGTTCAACATTGAGCAAAGCAAAAGAAAAGGGAAGGGAACGTAGGAAACATGAAGCAAAAAAGCAGAGTCATTTTACTTCTGGTGCTGAGCTGTGCACTGCTGCTGGCAGGCTGCGGCACCTCCGGCGCCAATGAGGGCAGCACAAACTCCGAGTACCAGAAGATCCGGCTTGTCATGGCCGTTAACGGCACGAACACCCAGATCGACAGCCGTGTCGCCTATTATTTTGCCGAGCTTGTGGAGGAGCGCTCTGGCGGAAACGTCACCGTGGACGTGTTCCCCAACGACCAGCTGGCCGGCGGCAGCGCCACCAAGGGCATCGAAATGGTTGCCCAGGGCAGCGTGGACATCGCGGCTTACGCCACCTGCACCCTGGCTGTTATTGACAGCCAGCTCCCCGTGGCTACCATCCCCTGGTCCTTTGACAGCTACGCCGAGGCCCGCCAGGTCATCGACAGCACCGGCGGCGAATACTACGCCCAGCGTCTGGCCGCCAAGGGGCTCACCTATCTGGGCTCCTTCCACAACGGCTTCCGGCAGATCACAAATTCCAAGACCGTGGTGGACGATCCCTCAGATCTGAAGAACCTGAAGATCCGTGTTCCGGGCAGTGAGGTGTATATGGGCTTCTTCCGCGCCCTTGGCGCTGACCCCACCTCCATGAACTGGAGTGAAGTCTTCACCGCCATCCAGCAGGGCACCATTGACGGACAGGAGAACGGCGTCAGCGTTACCTCCACTGCGAAGATGGACGAGATCCAGCAGTACATGACCATCTGGAACTACTCCTATGAAAACGACCTCTTTGTCATCAACACCAGGATCTGGGAGAGCCTGGATGAAAACACCCAGATCCTGCTGCAGGAATGCGCCAGAGAAGCCTGCGAATGGGGCCGCGACGCCCTGGAGGCCGAGGAGGCTGAGATCCTTGCCCGCTTTGAGGAAGAGGGCATGACCATCACCTATCTGACCGACGAGCAGAAAGCCGTCTTTGCCGCGTACATTGCCGAGTGGAAGAGCGGGATGATCGATCGCTTCGGCGAAGACGCCTGCGCCGCCTTCGGCATCACCAAGTAGGGAGGGAAAAGCATGAAGCTACTCAATAAAATCGAAGAGGGGATCTGTATCCTCTGCCTGATCGCCATGACGACCCTGGTGTTCGCCAACGTGTTTTCCCGCTATGTGCTGCACCTTTCTCTCTCCTTCTCCGAGGAGATCACCACAAACCTCTTCGTGCTGCTGAGCATGATGGGCACCGCCATCGCCGCCCGCCGCCGTGCGCATCTGGGCCTCTCGATCCTGACGGATGCCGTGAACCCCAAGCTGCGCCGGGCACTGCTGGTCTTTGGCTTTGGCCTGGCCACCGTGTTCTCCTTCGCGGTATTCTTCTACGGCATCAAGATGGTGCGCAATGAGTACATCCTGGGGCAGGTAACCCCCAGCATGCAGTGGCCCGAGTGGATCTACGGCTGCTTTGTCCCCTTCGGCGCGGCATTCATGACCCTGCGCTTTGCCCAGGTAACGCTGGAAGAGCTTCGCACCCCGGCCGATAAAGTGAAAACCGACGCGGAGCTGATGATCGACGAAGCCGCCGCGGAAGAGAAAAAACACGCTGCAAAGGAGGAAGAAAAGAAATGACTGCTGCCATTCTGTTTATCGCCTTTGCGCTGCTGCTGATCCTGGGCGCGCCCATCGCCGTGTGCCTGGGCTCCTCCAGCGTCCTTGCCATGCTGGTGGAGGGCGCCGGACGCCCGCTGGACACCATCATGTCCAGCGTCCCCTTCCTGTTCTCCGCCTCCTCCAGTAAATTCGTGCTGCTGGCCATTCCCTTCTTCATTCTTGCCGGCAACATCATGGAAAAGGCGGGCATTTCCGAGCGCCTGATCAATCTGGCGGAGGCCTGTGTGGGCCACGTCAAGGGCGGCCTCGCCATCGTGTGCGTCATCGTTGCCTGCTTCTTTGCCGCCATCTCCGGCTCCGGCCCGGCCACCGTGGCAGCCCTGGGTCTGGTGCTGATCCCCGGCATGATCAAGAGCGGCTACAGTCCGGCCTTCTCCGCCGCACTGATGGGCTGCGCCGGCGCCATCGGCGTCATCATCCCGCCCTCCATCACCTTTGTGGTCTACGGCTCCATCGCGGACACCTCCATCGGCGATCTCTTCAAGGCGGGCGTGATCCCCGGCCTGATCATGGGCGCAGGTCTCATCATCACGGCGTTGCTCGTGGGCCGGAAGATGGATCTGAAGCGCCAGCCCAAGGCCAGCGGCAAGCAGCGCTGGAAGGCCTTCAAGGATGCTTTCTGGGGCCTGCTGATGCCCATTATCATCCTGGGCGGCATCTACGGCGGCATCTTTACCCCGACCGAAGCCGCGGCCGTCGCCGTGGTGTACGGCCTCATTATCGGCGTGTTCGTGTACCGCACGGTGAAGCTCAAGGATCTGAAGAAAATCTTCATCGACTCCGCCAGCACCACCGCCACCATCATGTTCATCACCGCCTGCGCCAGCCTCTTCGCCTATGTGCTGACCCGCGCCCGCCTGGACGTGGCCATCTCCAACGGCCTCATCAACCTGACCAACGGCTCCACCTTCCTGTTCTTCATCATCGTGAACATCCTGCTGCTGATCGCGGGCTGCTTCCTGGATTCCACCTCCGCCCTCTACATCTTCACCCCGCTCTTTGTCCCCGTGGCCCAGGCCCTGGGTGTGGACATGATCCACCTGGGCGTTGTAATGATCGTGAACCTGGCCATCGGCCTCTTCACGCCGCCGGTAGGCGTCAATCTCTATGTGGCCTGCGGCGTTGCCAACGTGGATCTCAAGAAGATCTCCAAGGCCGTCGTCCCCCTGCTGATCGCATCCCTTGTCGTGCTGCTGATCATCACTTACATCCCCGCCATCTCCACGGTCTTTACCGCCTGATGGCAAGAAAGGAGTAACAATATGAAAACTGAAATGAGCGTCATGGAACTGCAGAATACCTGCATTGACCTGAAAAAGCATGTGATCGACATGATCTGGAAAGCGCAGAGCGGCCATCCCGGCGGCTCCCTCTCCGTGGCGGACTTCGTCACCGCCTGCTACTTCAAGTATATGAATGTTGACCCGGCCAATCCCCGCTGGGCCGACCGCGACCGCTTCGTCCTCTCCAAGGGCCATGTGTGCCCCGCCCAGTACGCTGCGCTGGCCATGAAGGGCTTCTTCCCCGTGGAAGTCCTGGACACTCTGCGCAAGGAGGGCTCTCCTCTCCAGGGGCACCCCAGCATGAACAAGTGCCCCGGCATCGATATCTCCACCGGCTCTCTGGGACAGGGCCTGGCCTGCGCGGTAGGCATGGCGCTGGCCGGAAAGCTGGACGGCAAGGACTACAAGGTCTTCTCCGCCCTGGGCGACGGCGAGTGCAACGAGGGCGAGATCTGGGAGGCCTGCGGCACCGCCTATAAGTATAAGCTGGACAACCTGATCGTCTTTGTGGACTGGAACAACCTGCAGCTGGACGGCACTTGCGAGGAGATCATGCCGCCCATCGACCTGGCCAGGAAATTCGAGGCCTTCGGCTTCGAGGTCTACCGCTGCGACGGCAACAACATGGCGGAACTGGTCGCGGTCATGGACAGGGCCGTGGCCGCGAAGAACGGCCTGCCCAAAGCCATCATCGGCAAAACCGTCAAGGGCAAGGGCGTGAGCTTTATGGAAAACCAGGTGGGCTGGCACGGCGTTGCGCCAAATGACGAGCAGTACAAGCAGGCTATGGCTGAGCTGGACGCCCAGTATGTGTGCTGAGGAGGGCAAGAAAATGACGTTTGAGAAAAAGATCCCCACCCGCAACGGCTTCGGCGACGAGATCGTGGAGCTGGGCAAGGAGAACAAGAACATCCTCGTGGTGGACGCCGACATCGGCAAAAGCTGCAAGACCGGCGACTTCCGGAAGACCCTGCCCCAGCAGTATCTGAACGTGGGCATCGCCGAGCAGAACTGCGCCGGCGTGGCGGCAGGCCTTGCCACCTGCGGCAAGATCCCCTTTGTGGTCACCTACGCGGCCTTCGGCTCCATGCGCATGTGCGAAATGATCCGCCAGGAGATCGCCTACCCCCGCCTCAACGTGAAGATCGCCTGCTCCCACGGCGGCGTGACGCCCGCCAATGACGGCGCCTCCCACCAGGCCATTGAGGACATGGGCATCCTCCGCACCATCCCCAACATGACCGTGGTCATGCCCGCAGACTATGTCTCCGCCCGCAAGCTGGTGCGCGCCGCCGCGGAGTTCGACGGCCCGGTGTACCTGCGCTTTACCCGGGACGCAGTGCCCGTGATCTATGGTGAGAACGAGGAATTTGAGCTGGGCAAGGCAAAGACTCTCCGGGAGGGCAAGGACGCCGCCATCATCGCAAACGGCGACACCGTGCGCCTCGCCATTGAGGCTGCCGAGCAGCTGGCCGCCGAGGGCATTGAGACCCGCGTGCTGGATATGCACACCGTAAAGCCCCTGGATCATGAGACGGTCATGGCCTGCATCGAGGAGATCGGCAGGATCGTCACCGTGGAGGATCACAACATCCTCAACGGTCTCGGCAGCGCGGTCTGTGAGCTGGCTGCCGAGGCGGGCAAGGGCAAGGTCAAGCGCATCGGCATCCAGGATACCTTCGGTCAGTCCGCTCCCTACGAGCGGCTGCTGGAGATGAACGGCGTTACCGTTGAAAATATCGTCGCCTCCGTGAAGGCGATGCTGGATTGAAGTAAGGAGCTGCGAAAATGAAGGTATTTATGATCGGCGGCGGCGATATTGCCCGCCATCACGGCCGCGCTGTTCTGCGCCTGGGCGGCGAGGTCATCGGCGTCTATGACGTAAGCGAAAAGAGCCTGGAAATCTACCGGAAGGAATTCGGCTGCCCCTCCTGCACCTATGAGGAGATCGAGGACTATGTGGTGAAGGCGGATTACGTGGTCATCTCCACCCCGCCCACCAAGCGCCTGGACTATGTGGAGATGGTGCTCAGGCACCACATCCCCCTGTACATGGAAAAGCCCGTGGCCTGCACCATGGAGGACGCCATGAAGATCAAGGCCATGGCCGACCGGTACGACGCGAAGATCATGGTGGGCTTTGCCCACTACTACCGCCCGGCCTACCGGAAGATGCTGGAGCTGGTGAAAACCGGCATGTTCGGCGAGCCGGTAGATATCGCGTTCTCCCGCCTCAGCCCCGGCTTTGGCTTCCACGCCAAAAACCTGGGCGCCTCCTGGCGAACGGATCCGAATCTCGCCTGCGGGATGACGGTGGAGTCCGTCAGTCACGACTGGAAGCTCATTACCGCCATGGCGGGTGGCTTTGACACCATCGCATGCAACTACACCGGCACTATCGCCTCCGTCCCCAAGTTCGACAACCACACCTCCATCACCATCCGCCTGCGCAACGGCGCCATCGGCACCATTGCCGCCTCCTGGGCCTGCGACATTCCCACCTGTTCCCGGGCCTACATCGGCACCAAGGGCTCCATCTTCCTCACCGGCGAGGGGATGTTTGAGTTCACCAGGCTCACCTGGAAGACGGAGGACATGCCCTATGCCGAGACCCTGCAGTTCAACGACTCCTACGACCACGCCACGGGCGACGTGATCTTCTACGCCCACCAGGCCTTCCAGAAGGCGCTGCGCGAGGGCACGGAGTTCGAGACCCCGCTCTCCGATGGCATCTCTGCGCTGATCTACTCCCTGGCCGCCAAGAAGTCCAGCGAGGAGCAGATCACCGTCAAGGTTCCCGACTGGGGCGAGCTGGCATAAAGCAGCACAGCCTTCCGCCGAGGGCGTTTGGAAAGCAAAAAGAATGATTGACACGATGTCAGAACAGTGCTATACTATGTTCTGACATCGTGTCAATTCATTTTTGCCTATAGAGAGAAGGAGAGAGCCATGCCGAAGGGATCCGCGGAACTGACCAAAGCGCGGAGGGAGGAGATCATCGCCGCCTGTCGGAAGCTCTATGAGACCGTGAGCTTCAAGGACATCACGCTCAAGGAGATCGGCCAGCGCACATCCTTTACCCGCACCTCGATCTATAATTATTTTGAGACAAAAGAAGAGATCTTTCTGGCGCTGTTCCAGCAGGAATACGAGCTTTTTGCAAGGGAGCTGGACGAACTCTGCGCCGGAGAGGAGACGCTGACACGGGACGCCCTTGCCTCCGCCCTTGCCCGCGCGCTGGAGCGGCGACCGCTGATGCTGAAGCTGCTGAGCATGAACCTCTACGACATGGAGGCCAATTCCCGTATGGAGCGGCTGGTGGAGTTCAAGGCGGCCTACGGTGAATCCAAGGAAGCCCTGGATCGCTGCCTGGCGAAATTTGTCCCCGGGCTGGGAGAAGAAGGGCGCCGGACCTTCCTGTACGCCTTCCTGCCCTTTGTCTACGGGCTGTACCCCTACACCGTGGTGACGGAGAAGCAGCGGGAGGCCATGCGGGAGGCGGGCATCGACTATGTGTATATGAGCACCTATGAGATGGCCTGTACCTTTATCCGTACTTTGCTGGGAGGCTTGGCATGATCACAGCCAATCTCTACTACAGCGGCGTGAACGGCGCCGCCCGCCGTTTTGCGGAGGAAATGACCGCAAGCGGCGTCGTGGACGCCATCCGGGCGGAGGAGGGGAATCTCCGCTACGCGTACTTTTTCCCCATGGAGGATCCCGAGACCGTGCTGCTCATCGACCAGTGGCGGGATCAGGCCGCCATCGACGCGCACCACGCCTCCCCCATGATGGGGCAGATCGCCGCGCTGCGGGAGAAATACGATCTGCACATGCGGGTGGAACGCTTCGCCTCCGATGAGGCGGGGCTCCCGGAAGCGGACAAACAATTTATCAGGAAATAAGAAGAAGGGAAACATGAGCAAAAAGATCACGCAGACCGCGGGACGGGCACAGCTGGGCGCATTTGCGCCGACCTTCGCCCACCTCAACGACGATGTGCTCTTCGGGGAGGTCTGGAACGAGGAGGACATCGACGTCAAGACCAAGTGCATCATCACCGTGGTCTCTCTGATGGCGTCCGGGATCACCGATTCGTCCCTAGGCTACCATCTGCAGAACGCGAAGAACAACGGCGTCACCAAGGCGGAGATCGCCGCCATCATCACCCACGCCACCATGTATGTGGGCTGGCCCAAGGGCTGGGCGGTGTTCCGCCAGGCCAAGGAGATCTGGAACGAAGAAGAGCCTGCTCAGAGCGAGAAGGACGCCTACCAGAACACGATCTTTTTCCCCATCGGGGAAGAGAACCCCTACGGGCAGTTCTTCGTGGGGCAGAGCTATCTGGCCCCCCTGTCCACGCAGCAGGTGCCGGTCTTCAACGTGACCTTCGAGCCGGGCTGCCGCAACAACTGGCACATCCATCACGCCTCCGCCGGCGGCGGGCAGATGCTCATCTGCGTGGGCGGCCGGGGCTGGTATCAGGAATGGGGCAAGGAGCCCGTCGAGATGACCCCGGGCACGGTGGTCAACATTCCCGCCAACGTCAAGCACTGGCACGGCGCAGCCGCCGACAGCTGGTTTTCCCACCTGGCCATCGAGGTGGCGGGGGAGGACTGCTCCGCCGAGTGGCTGGAGCCGGTCTCCGACGAGGATTATAAAAAAATTTGACAATAGGAGGAAAATATCATGAGCAAGAAACTGGTCGCCTATTTTTCCGCCAGCGGCAGCACCGCCAAGCTGGCGCAGACCCTGGCCGCCGCGGCGGAGGCCGCTCTGTACGAGATCCGTCCGGCCGTTGCCTATGAGCGCCGGGATCTGAACTGGATGGACAAGAAGGCCCGCAGCACCGTGGAGATGCAGGACCCGAACTGCCGCCCGGAGCTTGCAGATACCGCCGCCCCCGTGCAGGAGGCCGAGGTCATTTTCCTGGGCTTTCCCATCTGGTGGTACCGGGAGCCCAGCATCATCGACAGCTTCCTGGATGCCTATGACTTTGCCGGCAAGACGGTGGTGCCCTTCTTCACCTCCGGCGGCAGCCAGCTGGGCGAGGGACAGAGCCGCATCGAGAGGCTGGCCAAGGGCGCGAAGGTGCTGCCCGGCAAGCGCTTTTCCGCCCGCGCCTCTGAGAGCGAGCTGAAGACCTGGATCGAAGGGCTGAACGTGTAAGAAAACCTCTTTCGCATCGGCGAAAGCACATGTGCAACTCCATAAAGTACAAAAAGAAGACCACCGGATGGTGGCCTCAATGTGTAGACAAACCCAAAACATGTCATTGCGAGCCATAGGGAGCGATCCCCTGATCGCTCCGCCGTTCAAGCGCTCCGGAGGCATGTGGGCATGCCTCCCTACGGCGTGGCAATCCGTTCTTCTTCAAAAAACCCGTGTATTCAGGGCTTTCAAGTTGCGGATCGCCACACCAGTGACATCGGTCACTGGTTCGCGATGACAGAAATCCGACTTTGTCTACAGTCTGAGGCCACCGGATGGTGGCCTTCTTTTTTGGTCGGAGTGGCGAGACTTGCGAGCATTTTTCGCTTGCGGGGGACGCGAAAAATCAAAGAATTCGCCAGTGTGCGCACTGGCTCATGCACAGGCCACCACAATGCAAAAAAGAAAGCCACCGAAGGGGGCACTTCGTAAGGTAGTGCCCCCTTCCGGTTTTCTAGTTAATTCATAATATATGGTAGTTCCCCACCTATAGTACAGATTAGGTCAGAAAAACGTGGTGATTTGTATGCGGAAATTAGTCCCATCTTTCAATTAATCGGTATTGAATATAATCGGCGAGAGGACGTGTAATCCGTAAAGTGTATAAAAAACGCTTAACGTATTTGGGTATGCCGTTGATTCTGCATTTGACATATGCAAGGAATGGTTTTTTCCGCCAAAGGCGGATGTCTTTTTGGAGATACGACCAAGGCTGAACGTCACTATGGTTCAGCAAGAAGAACTCTTCGCCGGCTATCAGTTCTTTAACAAAGCCAAACGAGTTTTCTATGGATATGTCCTTTAAGCATTCGCCGATCAGCGAGATGATAGTACGATCAATGCCGTATGATACTCCATGGGCCTCATAAATAGTTTTCGCAAGTTGTTGAGCTTTGTAATGCTCTTGGAACTTGTTCACGCTGCTCTTGGTGTGCATGCAGGATTGATCGTTCATATAGTAGGAGAAGATGATCCGATCCATGCAAGTAATGGTTCTTGCAAATGTACAACAAAGCTGATAGAAAATGACATCCTCAGTGGTATTTGTATTAGGATACCGAAATGAGTATGAATTCAGATAATCCAACCGATATATAATAGCGCAGTGGGCTTCGCCGATAATATGCGATAGATCTGGCTTATCATAAACGTGAGTCCCAGGTGATACGCGTAGCGGTTTTATCCATTTTTTGTTAGGGCTTATTTTTTGATAAGAAAAACAATAGAGATCTGAGCTTTCCGGACGTGAAAGCTCAGACACTAAATCGTCAGATAAGAAATCTCGTTCCCACCAGTCGTCACTATCGAGGAACGCTATATACTTTCCCGAAGCATTCTCTATGCCCAGATTGCGGGCAGAGCTAACACCACCGTTTTTCTTATGGAATACTTTTACGCCAGAATTGGCTTCTGAAAGCTTGTCGCAACTGTTCGCACTGTTGTCAGTCGATCCGTCATCAACAAGAATCAGCTCAATGGAATCCGCGTTTGGCTGCAATAACACAGAGTTGGCAGCTTTTTCGATATACTGTTCGGAATTAAAAACCGGAATAACCACGGTGATCAAGGGCTCTGATACTGCAATCTCCATTTGATTCTCTCCTGTAAAGCAAAAAAGTGCGTGCAACCGAAGCCACACGCGCCAAAAAACGCACAGCCTCGTTTGCTGCCACGCAATTTCTTTCCATCATAGGTGTATAACAATGTGAAATTGCGCTATAGGGATATTGTATCCTAAAATGAAGAGTGTTTCAAGTTTTCTTTGTCCACAGTCATAGCGAGCATCGGATTTTGTCCCACAAAATCCGTAACTGGCAGACAAAATAGGCGTGACCGTGGTGGTCACGCTTATTTCATTTCTTTTTAGCCAGTTATTGTCTGCCTAAAAGCAACTTCCTTACGGAGTGCCTTGCGAGAGGTGGCCTTCTTTTTTGGTCGGAGTGGCGAGACTTGCATGCATTTTTCGCTTGCGGGGGACGCGAAAAATCAAAGAATTCGCCAGTGTGCGCACTGGCTCATGCACAGGCCACCGGCCTGTGCGACACAGGCCACCGGCCTGTGCGATTACACATTCAAGTCTCGTCACAGTGAAACAAAAACAGGGGGCGTTTGCCCCCTGCTTTTGTTTGGTCGGAGTGGCGAGACTTGAACTCGCGGCCTCATGGTCCCGAACCATGCGCGCTACCAGCTGCGCTACACCCCGAAAAGCCTATTCATTATAATGACTGTCCCGCAAAATGTCAAGAGAAAAGTTGCGAATCGGCGCAGCTTCCGTTTGAACGCACTGGAACGGACTTTGAAAAAAGCGGATTCCCTTCGCGGATCGCACACTTTTTTCTCCGCGGATCGTACGATCCATATTGTCAAGGCAATGTCTTTATGTTAATGTAATAATGTATAGATATTTGTACGCACATTATTCAGCTATCATTCGCTTCTGCCATTTTTTAAGGAGGGCATGCCGATGATACGAACAAGACGACTTCTCGCCCTGCTGCTGACGCTGGTGCTGGTGCTGAGCCTGGCGCCGGCGGCGCAGGCCGCGCTGCCCCAGGAGGCCTGCCGGGAGGGCGGAGAGCACATCTGGGACGTGTATGAGGATACGGCCACCTGTACCCAGGGCGGGACACGAAGGTATCGCTGCCGGAAGTGCGGGATCTGGTACAATGAGCCGTCTCCCGCCCTGGGGCACGACTGGCGTGAGGGGGAGCTCATCGGGGGCGACGGCCTGCTGACCCCGCAGCGGGTGCGCTATGTCTGCGACCGCTGCTATGACGTGAAAGTGGAGACCGTTCAGCCCAGCGGCTCCTCGGTGCTGGATTACTTCCGCAACAGCACAAAGAATAAGCAGACGTCCTCCGATCTGGAGATCACACAGCAGCCGGTGGGCGGCAGTCTGCCCGATGGAGAGGACGCCTCCCTCACCCTGACGGTACAGGCGAAGGGCGGCGTGGAGCCCTATACCTATGAGTGGCACGGCGTGGACAGGAAGGTGACCGTCTATGTGGACGGGCACCCCGTGGGCTACGCGGTGCAGGAGCATACCCGCCGCGCCGCGGAGGAGGCCAATCAGCGCCGCGCCGCGTTCTATGAGGCCTATCTGAGCTTTACGCGGGAGCATCTCGGCGTAGAGGACGTGGAGGGCGCCATGCGGGGCTGGCGGGAGCTGCAGATCCGCGAGTACGGCGACATCGTGATGACCAGCGGCGACAGCCCCAGCTATGCCGCCGACATCGAGGAATGCTCCTATTACTGCGTCGTCCGCGATTCTTCCGGCCAGCAGGTGCGCTCGAACAACGCCTATGTGGGCGATCCGCTCTATATCGCCCAGCAGCCGGAAGATAGGGAGCTCAGTAACGGCAAAGCCAAGCTGATCTGCATCGGCGGCGGCGGCAGCGGCAAATATGCCTATTCTTGGTACCGCAAGGACAGGGAGCATCCCCTGAATCAGTTCGGCCCCGCCGCGATCGTCGATGAGCCGGGGGAATACTTCTGCTGTATCCAGGACGGCGTCTGGGAGGAGACCAGCGTCACCATCAAGGTTACAAAGCCGGAGGCCGATCCCAAGGCCAGCTCACCGCCCAGGATCGTTACCCAGCCGAAGAGCGTGACCTTGATCGGCAAGACAAACAACCAATACGGCGTGACCCTGAAGTGCAGAGCCAGCCAGGACGGCAAGGGAGACAGCAGCCTGATTTACATATGGCAGCGCAAGGCCGGTAACGGCTGGGTCACAATTCGCGCAGGCCACAGCAGAACGGTCAAGCTCAGCGGCACCAGCGGGAAGATCAGCGGCCAGTACCGCTGCGTTGTCCGCAATCCGGAAACCGGCAGAGTTGTCATCAGCAAAACGGCCACTGTCCGGGTAAAGCTGGACTGCAGGAATTTGCGCTTTAGCGGCCGGTACCTCACGGGCAAGATCGTGGGAGGCGTGCCGCCCTACAAAGTCGTTGTGATCCAGCATCGACCCAAAGACAAGCAGCACCCCACCAAAAAAACGAATATCACCGTGATAGTCGGCGCAAACGGCGTTCTCCACAGAAAGATGATTGCGTCCCAATATAAGACCTACAGCTATGTCGTGATGAATAACGGCAAAGCAGAGTTAAAGCATGGTTGGGCATATTACAGCATCATCGTGTATGATTCGGCCGGACAGGTGTATAAATCCGGCAAGATCCGTTACCCGAACTGACAGAGGGCGAAAGGAGGAGAACGACATGAAAAAACTGCTTGCCTTTTTGCTGGCCCTTTCGCTGCTCCTTGCCCTGGCCGCCTGCGGGGAGGGGGAGACGCCCGCCGCCGAGACGGAGGCGCCTGCTGCCGAGACCCCGGTCGAAGAGGACGGAGTCCCCCCGGATCCGGAGGAGGACGACGAGCCCGATGACCCCTCGGCCGAACCCGACGACCCGGGGGAGATCTACGAGGAGCCGGAGGAGGAGCTGACCGGCCTGTGGTACTGCAGCTTTGGGGAGACGAATCTCTGCCTGGCGCTGGAGGAGGGCGGCGCCTATACCGTCACCCTGCCAAACGACCCGGAAGCCACCGTCACCGGCCTCTGGGAGGAGCAGGAGGGCTTCCTCTACCTGGACGGAGACGAGACAGCGCCTCTGGTCGTTTACGGGAACGGTCTGTCCTGGCCCGCCGCCGGGGTCTTCCTCAGCCGGGAGGAGCCCGCGCCCCTCTACGTGCCTGCGGAGACCCTGGAGAATCTGCCTGCCGGGATCCTGGACGGCTACTGGGTAGCCGCCTTCCTGGAGCTGGATGGGGAGCTTTTCTCCGTGGAGGCGCTGGATGAGTTCATGGATCTCTATGTGGAGGGCAGCCGCGCCGCCCTGGGCGGGCCGGTCTTCGGCGATCAGATCGTGGATCTGGACGTGGGGGAGGACGCGCTGCACTTTGAGGGAGAGGGCTTTGGGGTGGACATGCGCCTGCAGCGTGACGGCTTTATGCGCCTTCGCATCGAAGTCGAGGGGGCGGGCGAACTGGTGTACTATCTCTACAACGCCAGCCCCGTGGACGATGCCGAACTGGATGGCGACTGAGCGGACGATTGCCAATCCTGACATTTTTCATTTCTGACCCGCCGGGTATCCCCCGGCGGGTCAGACTGTAGACAGACCTTTGCGGCAGAGGTTCGACTCGCATGAGGGGGATTGTGAAGGCTCTGGATGAACTTGTGAAAGCCGGAGATGCACTGATCGACACACTCACCGAAGAGCAGAAGGAAATGTTCGAGGACTACATGAACGCCCAGCGGGAGATCAATGTGCTGACGGATTGTGAGACCTTCATCTATTCTTTCTGTCTGGCTGCCAAGATCATGATCGATGTACTGACGGAAGGACATATGCGGGAAATCTGATTTTTGAAGAAACGAACCCAGAGGCAGTGAAGTATCACTCCTCTGGGTTCTTGCTATTAGCTCATAAACGGATGCAGAGAATTGCCGTCCGAATTGGGAGACGATCTCAAGCAGGTTCTGAGCCATATTCAAACAGTTCGAGACGGCGCCCACTTCTTATTTGATCTTGATGATCTCACCGGTTACAGAGCCAATATCGGAAGCTGATTCAACCGGTTGACATTCATGAGAGTCAACGATTCTTCTCCACGTCCTGCCAGTTTGCGTTGTGGAGGATCTCTGCGTTTTCTCCAAGGAATACCGAGCCCGCCTCCTCATCGCCGGTGAGATTGTACAGCATCCAGGCGGTCATGTAGCCGTCCGAGCGCATCAGCATCTGCTCATGCTCGGCCCCGACAGCTCGTGCCCGGACCTTTGGCACGTCGTCCGCGATGCTGTCATAGTTTGCGATCAGCGCGGAAAGCGGAGAGACGCCGCCGTAGCTTGTTTCCGGATCATTGCCGGAATCGTCAGATTTGCCGGTTCCGGCAGTCATGAAATACGGGATCGTGACCTTGGATACGTCATACTCCCAACCCATGTTTTTCGCCAGTGTGGGATAGGCGGCACTCCCTGTAAACATAGCCTTGTATCGTGCGCCGTTTTCATAGTTTGTCACGGCGCAGATCGCACCGGCACCGCCCTGGGAATAGCCGATAATGCCCATACTGTCATAGTCGATCTTTCCGGAGAGTACGCTGCCTGCAGGCATGTTCAGCATGAAATCCAGGGTAAGGGAGGCCGTTTCCCCGTTTCCGGTCTGACCGTCCTCGTTGCCGACTACGACAAAGCCCCAACTGGCAAGCCGCGGGAAGAAGGGCTCATAGGAGGCAGCGGGCGTTCCGCTGGCATTGACCACCAGGATCATCGGCCAGGTCTTGCTGCTTGATTCCAGGTCCGCAGGATACCAGACTCTGATTTTCCCGATGGATTCGTTATCAGAAGAAAACTCAGTATAAGCAGTCGTATAATCGCCCGGCTGAGAATACTTCATCTCAAGCGGCGCATCGGATTTGAAGTTCAGATAATAGCCCTCTACAATATCATTGTTTCCATCCCCATTGGGCATCATGGACTTGATATATTGAGACGCAGCGACGCCAAGCACGAGGAGTATCGCCGCCAGAATCAACACAATTTTCAGCACTTTCTTCATTTTCCCTCTATCCCTTGTTATTTGTCGAGCAGCGCGAGACCGTGACTTTGCACATCGCCGTTCACGGCAGCGTAGATCCAATCCGCAACACTGACGCCATCTTCCAGCTTGTCAAAAACATTGCTGGAGATGATGGTGTGCTGCGTGTTGTGGGTCTCTGGATCTTCCCCATAATTCCAGATATAGATGCCAACGCCGGGAATGTTCTCCTGCAAGCCTGCGACCATTTCGGAAAGATCCGTCTGAAACTGGTCGCCCAGCGCCTTGGTTTTGTCCATCTTCCCCGTATTGATGAAAGACTGGTACTGCATCAGCGTATCGTCCCGATAGGAGCAGTCGAACAGGATCTTTACGCTGTCGCCGCGCTTTTCGTGCAGGGCTGTCAGACTGTCCAGCACCAGATTGTCCGTCGTCAGGCGGTCGGAGATCTCCTTCGGCGACTGCCAGAGATTTACGGCTGTCTCGTGCCATCCGTCGTAGAGCAGCAGGGAGCTGTCCACACAGACCGTGATATTCTTTGCGCTGGGGAAGCGGTCGATCACGTCGTCTGCCAGAAGCGAGGTGGCAAAGCCGCCTGCGGAGAAACCCGTTACCAGCAGGGTATCCGGCTCTCCCACATAGGGCTTGGCCGCGTCCATAAAGGCCGAATAGTTGTTGTAGCCGTTGTGATATACGATCTTCTCTTTGCCGCCGTCTGTGTAGTGATACTCACCCGTGCCGCTGTGGAAATCGCCGGAGGCGTACGGAAGAACGAGGAAGGTCCAGTCCCTGAAGGGGTTTTCTTCTGCGTCGCTCCCGATCCCGCCCGAAGCAACGAAATCCTGAACGCTTGCGGTAGTGGCAAAAAACTCATTTCCGCGTTCAGAGGTGTATCCGTTGATACTGGCCCCGCCGCCGAAAAAGTATACCACGACCTTGTTCTCCGTGCCAAGCCTGATGAGCCCGTGCCATTCGCTGCCGTCAGAAGATTTCGTTCCCGCCGGTGTGATGCGGTACCATTTGCCGATCTCCGGCTCTCCTTTGAGCTCCGGGTGCTTGACAAGGACGGTTTTGCCCAGGATCACCGCCACAAGTACGACGGCAGCGATAAGCAAAGCCAAGACCACGATCAAAATGGTTTTTCCAATATGTCTTTTCTTCTTTTTTGTCTCCATCTGATTGTCTCCCTTATCCCATCGTCACATGAACGATGGCGTTTTGGCTGTTCGCAATACGATTATCTGTTATCATCGCTCCCCCTGCCAGATCAAGGGCCCGTCCGTCCACGCTCAGCTCCTTAATGCCGTGCTGGACGTGATCAGGATTTTCCACCCGGATCGTCAGCTGGCAGCCGCGGAAGCTGCGCTCTACCGTGAAACCGTCCCATTCGGCGGGGATCGACGGGTCGATCAGCAGGCCTTTCAGCGTGGGGCGGATGCCCAGCAGGTACTGGGTCGCCACCACGTCCATCCAGGCCGCCGTACCGGTGACCTGACTGACGCAGCCCCAGCCGAACTTCTCATTGTCCTTGCCGAGCATGGTGGAGCAGTAGGCGTAGGCCTCCGCGTGATAGCGCTCCACGCCGACCTTCTTGATGACCTCATTCGGCATGATCTGCTTGTAGTACTTCCAGGCCCGATCACCGCACCCCAGCAGGGCTTCCACCATGATCGCCCAGCAGTTGGCCTGGCAGAACACGCCGCCGTTTTCCGAGTAGCCGGCAGGCAGACCGTTGACCATGGCCGCCTCCTTGCTTGGCCAGCCGGGATAGCCGGGGGTGTTGAGCAGCAGGCCCATGCCGGTGTCCAGCTCCCGGGCGGCGCTGTCCATGGCCTCGAGCTGGTGCTCCTTACAGGCATCCGCAATGACCATCCAGCTCTGGGCGTTGAGCCAGATCCGGGCGTGCTCCTGGGTGTGTGTGCCGATGGGCTGGGCCTCGTCGTCCAGGCCGCGCAGGAACCACTCGCCGTCCCATGCATACTGTTCCAGGGCTTTCTCCTGCTTTTCAATGAGCGTGCGGAATTGATCCGCGCGCTCTCCGCGCATTTCGGCCAGCTCCGCAAGCTGGCGCAGGGCGAGAATATGCTGCTGGGAGACCATGGTGCTCTCGCCCTTGCCCTTGCGGCCGAAGGGGCCTAGATGGTCGTTCCAGTCGGAAAAGAGGATCAGCGGCAGACCGTGTGCGCCCAGATGCTTCTCGGTGAAGTCCACGCCGCGCAGCAGATGCTCCCACAGCGTAGCGGAGCCTGCGGACGTCACCAGATCCTTCCCAAGGAACGGGATCTCCTTGTCCAGGAAGCTCAGATCGCCGGTCTCGGCGGTAATGGCATAGGCCAGATATACCATCCAGATATGATCGTCCGAGCGGGTAATGTCCTGCGGCGGGCGTTTTTCCTCGGGCCATGCGGCATGGATCGCGTGCCCGTCCTCCAGCTGCTGGGAGGCCAGATACCACAGCATCTCCGTCGCCCATTCCGGCTTGCGGTAGGCCTGGGCCAGCATGTCCTGGGCCGTATCCCGGAAGCCGATGCCGCGCACACCGGAGGCGTCCGAACTGATGGAACGGGAATAGCGAGCAGTCTGGACGCTCTGCAGCGGATTCCAGGTGTTGATCATCCGCCGGGCGTCCGCATCGGGAATGTCGCACTGATACACGGCAAGCTGCTCGTCCCACCAGCTCTGCAGCTTTGCAAACTGCCGATCTGCCGCGCCGTCTTTCCGGAGGGCGGTCAGCGTTTCTTTTGCGTCAGCCACAGCCTTGTCATAGTCGGACAGCGCACCTTCGGTCACGCTGAGGAAGAAATGAAGCTGTTTCTCCTCGTCTTTGCCGAGAGAAACATGGGTGTGCAGCGCGCCGCAGGGCTCGCCGCCCTGCAGATTGGTGTTGGAAAGGCGGCCGTTTTGAACCTCCACGGGATTTCTCTCATCCCGGTAATTGCCGCAGAATACGTCCCGGTTGCAGCAGAAGGAGTCGATCTTTGCGTCCGAACCGAATGTCACCAGCGGGGACTCGTCCTTGCGCGGGTGCATCCAGGCGGTATAGGCGTAGGTGATGGCCTGCAGCTCCTCGTCGAACACCGCGCGGGTGTTCCACTTGAGATAATAGCCGAGGGTGGTTTCTTCCCGCGCCAGAAACTGGCTGAGCTCCACATAAGCAAACACGTCGCAGGAGATTTCCTCGCCGCTCTCGTTTGTGAGCTTCAGATCCCACACCAGCGTATCATAGTCCTGGGCCATGAAGAGCTTCAGGGTGGTGATCAGTCCGTTCTTTTTCGCGGTGAAGGTGGAATACCCCGGCGCGTGGCAGGCCTCGCGGAAGTCCACCGGCGTTTCGCTGGGGCGGAAGGCGGGCGACCAGACGGTTCCGTCGGCCATGCGGAGATACACATAGAAGCCCGGCGAGTCGATGGGCAGATTGTAAAAGCGGTAGCGGGTCAGACGGAATATCATCGGGGACAGCCACCAGCTCATACCCCCGCCCGCCTGAGAGACGAAAGCGTGCATCCTGCCGTTGGAGAGATAGTTGATCCAGGGCGCGGGCAGGTCAAAGCGGTCAAAGTGGATCTCCCGCTGCGCGTCGTAAAAGTGATAGGGCAAATGGTTCATCGGGCGTCTCCCTCCATGAAAATGAGAAATTGGATCATTGCAGCTTATCCGTCCAAACCGAGCGCCGCTGCTTCCTCCGCGGTCAAATCCAGCTCAATCAGTTGGAAGGTGTCGGTTTCGTTGCTGGCTTCCAAATGAATATGCCAGATCCCCTGCTGGCAGGAGACAGTCAGGACGCCTTCCATATCAAAACTGCCGAGTGCGCTTGACACAGAAATCACCGGATGCTCCTCCGGAAAGCTGAGCTGGCGGTCCTGAACCTGATACACGCCCTGCCCCTGGAAATTGAACGCAAAGCCTGAAATCTGCGTCGTCCCCTGGAGCTCAAAAGTATTGTCAGGCTGGAATACGATTATTTGGTCTTCCCGCGTGACGGTAACGGCAGATTCCGCCGCCTGGATGGGATCCAACTCCGGCACCTGTCTGAGATGGCGAATCAGCAGCCATGCGCCAACGCCGAGAATCAGCAAAATCAGAGCAATGATCAGCGTGATCTTAACGGATTTTTTCATAATAAGTACCTCCAACTGTTGTTCTTTGATGTGTGCCGGGACAGAGCGTTTCGCTGGACCCATCTGGCAGTATGACGTGTGCAGCGGTTCCTTCCGGAATCGTAAACGTATAGCAGATCCGATCGGCTTTTTTCTCCCAACGGGAACGTATGGCGCCAAACCTGGTTTTGTAAACGCCCTCCGCCCAGGTCAGGCTGCCGCCGAGAATGGGCTTCAGTTCGAATTCCTGAAAACCCGGAGCGTCGAATGTTGGCCTGATGCCTGCTACATACTCAAACAGAAATTGGCACACGGCTCCAAAAGAATAGTGATTGAAGCTGTCCCGGAACACGTCCATGCCGTTCCAGTTCTCCAGCATGGTCGTCGCGCCCAAAGTGATCGGGTGCAGCCAGCCGGGAGCGCCGGTCTGCTCCAGAACGCGGAAGGCTTCATCCACCAGACCGTTGTCGCAGAGGGTGGGCAGCAGATATACGGTGGAGAGAAAGCCGGTGTTCAGATGGTAGTCGGCGGCTTCCAGTTCTTTTTTAAGCTGAGCGATCACCAAAGGCTTCTTCGCTTCGCTGACCAGATCCAGCGCCAGGGCGCGGACATAGGCTGCCTGATGGCCCGGCTGGATCGCGCCGTCAGGGCCGATCTGGTACTTGTCATAGGCGGCTTTGATTTTTTCGGAGAGTGCGGCATAGTGCTGCGCGTCCTCGTCTTTGCCGAGGATGCGCGCCATATGGGCAAGATTGTCGCAGCTGCGCCTGGTGTAGGCCGTGGCCACCTCCGGCTTTCCGTATTTGGCCATGTGGGTCACAAAGTCCGCCGCCGTGCCGCCCTTGGCAAAGAGCTCGATGACCTCCGGGGCTGGCGGCAGCGGTTCGTTCCACTCGCCATAGTGGAAGCGGGCGTCGTAGATGTAGTCCCCGTCGCCGTTTGCGTACCAGGGCTTGTCCGCGTACACGGGGTTTTGCTCCTTCATGCAGCGGAGCGAAAACTCGACCCACTTTTTCGCCGTGTCGTAGTGCTCCTCCAGGAAAGATTTATCGCCGTACATCAGGTACATCTGGTACGGGATCCACACGGCGGAATCGCCCCAGCCCACGCTGTCCTCGCCGATGTTTCCGTTACCGGTCGGCCCGGCCAGCGCCATGGCAGGATCGACCGCCTGCACTGCCTTCAGCTCCTCCGGATTGTGGACGCTGGAGGTGGAAGGAAACGTAATGCCCACCTTGCCGGAGGCGTACTGCTCGATGGTCTGGTCACAGAGCCACTTCTTGAAAAACTGCTGCACATCCATGAAATACGCCGCTGTGCGGCAGTAGATCATGGCGTCGCCCGTCCAGGCGTTGCGCTCTCTCGTGGGGCAGTCCACCGGCACGTCCAGGAAGTTGCCCTTCTGGCTCCAGCGGGCGTTTTCCACAAGCTTATTGATGAGATCGTTGGAGCACTTGAAGTCTCCCGTCTCCCCCATGTCGGAGTAGACGGCGATGGCCTCGAAGTCTGCATCCTCGATCCCCTCCACAAGGGCATACCTGAAGCCGAACACAGCAAAGTGCGGCGTGTATTCCTCGACCTCCGCGCCTTTGCAGATATAGGTGACCTCCTGAAACTCCGCACGGCCGCCGTCACAGTTGGCGGTGGAGAATTTGCCGTCCTTGTCCAGCCCTTCTCCGTGCTTGAGGTGCACGGTCTGTCCGCGTTTCGTATTGCGGAGGGTCATATGGACATAGCCTGCAATATTCTGCCCGAAGTCAATGACGAGCCGCCCCGCGGCGTCGCGCATGGGCTTGCCCGGAAAGCGCTCCTTTTCCCGCACGGGGACGCTCTGGTTTTCGATCAGCTCGCCCTCGGTGTGCTCGGTGCAGAGGGCGGCCTTTTGCCAGCCGTGGAGCTTGATCCTGGCGTCGTAGACCTCGCCCTTCTGCAGATCCGTCCGCACAACGGGGCCGAGGCCGACTTCCCAGCTTTCATCCGTGGAGAGCGTCTCTTCACTGCCGTCTGCATAGCGCAGCGTCAATTCGCCCCAGAGCGCCAGCGTATAGCCGAAGTTGTTGTTCCAGCGCCACCAGCCGTCGCCCACCGTCACGCGCAGCTCGTTGCCGCCTTCTTTCAAGAGGGCGGCAACGTCGTATTCCTGCACCTGGATGCGATAGTAATAGCTGGTCAGTCCCGGTGTGAACCTGTTTTCCGTCACGCTCACGCCGTTCAGCTCCGCCTCATACACACCGTGAGCCGTCAGGCGAAGCGCGGCTTTTTCCAAGTCCTTATGTACTTCAAATCTACGCCGGAACACCGGCACGAGCTTTGTCAGCCGGTCATCGCCCGGATGACAGATCCACTTTGCCATCAGCTCAACTCCTTGGAAAGTGCCAGGATCCTCCCCGCGCAAGCTTCCAGCTCGGCGCGTGTGATCGTCCCTTCCTTCAGGCCGGCGAGGATGCCGTCCACATCTTCTTTGGTGCCGGACATGATCAGGTCGTTGCCCGCTTTGACGCAGAGCGCCGGGCTGGACGCGCCGTAGACGCCCAGGTTGAACTTGTCGTTGGTGGTGCCCCAGTCGGTCATGACGATGCCCTCAAAGCCCCACTCGCCGCGCAGTATTGTTGTGATCAGGTCGCCGCGGTTGGCGGTATGAATGCCGCCCAGCAGATTGTAAGAAGTCATCAGCGCCTTGGGGGCAGCCTCCTTGACGCAGATCTCGAAGCCCTTGAGATAGATCTCCCGCAGGGCCCGCTGGGAAAGGACGCTGTTGGAGCCGAAGCGGTTGGTCTCCTGGTTGTTGCAGGCAAAGTGCTTGATGGTGACCGCGCACTTCTCGTGCTTTTGCACGCCGCGGGTCATCGCCGCCGCGGTTTTGCCGGAAATCAGAGGATCCTCGGAATAGTATTCAAAGTTCCGGCCGCAAAGCGGGCTGCGGTGGATGTTCAGGGCCGGTGCCAGCCAGACGTTGGCGCCGAAGAGCTCCATCTCTTCGCCGACGAGATTTCCGCAGGCCTCAACTACAGCCGGGTTCCAGGCCTGGGCCAAAGCCGTCCCGATGGGGATGGCAGAGGCATAATGATAAAGAACCGCGTGGGTTTTGGCTTTTTCCTCATTCTGCCGCAGCTTCATGCGGATCAGCTGCTGGATCTCAGGCGGCAGGATATTGAGGATGCTGTCAAAGGCGTCGGAATCCAGACCCTCCTGGCCGTCCTCCGTCTCCATGTACCTGGTCGCCAGACGCAGTCCCGCAGGACCGTCGGCCATGACGATGGCGCCATAGCCCTTTTCGGCTACGAGAGACGCGGTCTCACCCGCGCCGCCTGCCAGGCGGGAGGCGGAATTGCCGATGATGGCTGCCATGCCCTCCGCGTCCGAATGCTTGCCGGCGCAGATCGTGGCCAGCTCCCGGTCAGAAAAGGCAGAAAGATCCTCCAAACCGATGTGCTTCCGGTCCATGCGTTTCCGATCATAGTGTCCAATGTGGCCGAGCGAGGCAGCAGATACCCGAATGCGGGTCAGCCATTCGGGGATCTCGCGCGTGATCTGCGGCTTCCAGTCGTCAAAATCTGCCTCGCCGCCGGAATGGCTGAGAGTCGCGGAAGCCGCATCCCCGTCCAGAGACACGATCCCGACGGCTGTACCGCCGAGGGAAAACAGGTATTCGCCCTGTTCCAGCAGCCAGCAGTCGTTTTCCGCGTCCCAGCTGGCCATGTTTTCCAGCGGAAGCTTCAGCATTAGCGTCTCGCTCTCGCCGGTGGCAAGTTCTTTCGTCTTGGCATAAGCGCCCAACTCCCGCAGAGGCTTTTTCAGCTTGCCGTCCGGGGCGGAAACATACAGCTGCGCCGTCTCTTTTCCGGGGAAGCGGCCGGTGTTGCGGATCGTCGCCTCTGCGGTCACGATCCCATTTTCCATCGTAAAAGCGGTGCAATCCGTCTCAAATTCTGTATAGCTCAGACCATAGCCGAAGGGGAAAAGCGGCTTAACACCCGCCGCGTCATAATAGCGGTAGCCTACAAAGACGCCTTCCCGATAACGGGTGTCGTCTCTCTGGGCGAAGTCCCCGATGGAAGGAAGATCTTCGGCCCTGGCCCAGGTGGTGGTGAGCTTGCCGGAAGGGCTGGCCTTGCCCAGCAGCACATCCGCAAAGGCGTCTCCGGTCGCGCTGCCCAGCTGGCTTAACAGCAGAACGTTTTCCACCTTGTCCAGCACCGGCGAGATGTCCACCGGGCCGCCCACGTTCAGCACCAGCAGGAATTTCTTGTACTGCTCCGCGCAGCGCAGAATGTCCCGCTTCTCATCCTCCGTGAGCAGATAGTCGCCCTCGCTGCCGGGACGGTCCGCGCCCTCGCCGGAGTTGCGGGCAAGCACATACACGCAGACCTCGCCCTTGCCGTCAAGGGGAAGCGCATAGCGGGGCTCCGGGGGCGTCCGTCCCATGCCGACGAGGAAGACGGATTTGCCAAGCTCTTTCGCCTCCTGTGCGATACCCTCATAAAAGTCCTTGATCGACCCGTCCCGGATGGCCTTATAGCCGTCCATCCACGCCTTTGTGGTAACGGTGAAGCCGGCGTTTTCCAAGCCTTCTTCCACCGTTACATAGTGGCGCACATTCACGTCACCGCTGCCGGTGCCGCCCTTGATGGTCTCCCGCGCACCCGCGCCGTAGAGGGCGATCTCGCAGGGGGAAGAAAGCGGGAAATCTCCGTTCTTTTTCAGCAGCACCATGCACTCCGGCGCAAGAGCGCGGAGTGTCGCCAGATGTTCTTTTTCAAACTCCTGAACGTCAGGAGAATCGATTCTCACCATATTCGTTAACCCTCCAGTTCGTTGACCATCTGATGCAGCGCCTTGTCGATCTCCGTGATCGCCGACCCGGGGATCTGCACCATTTCCATGATCTCCCGGGCGGTGTTGTTGCCCACGGCCGCCATCAGCCCCTCTGCCGAAAACTGCCGGGCTTTGGCAACGGCCTCGATGGCCGCAAACAGGGGAGCCAGGACGGCCTTTGCCTGCTCACCCTGTCTGCGCAGGTGGGAGAGCGTGCAGTCCACACTGAGCACCGGCGCGAAATTGCCGTTCATGGATATGGCCGCTGTCGGCTCGGTGAAGCCGCCGCGCTTCAGCTTCCCCATGACCTCGCCCAGCCACTCGATGCTGTCCGGCACCCAGTGGGGCAGACGCGGGCAGACGGAGTTGGTGTTGATCCAATCCTCGCCGGTGGAGAAGCCGTGTCCGCCGTAGGAATAGATATGGCTCTCAAAGGCAACGCCCTTTTCCGCCAGCGCCAGCTCCATGCGGAGCGTATTGGAAATGTCCACGGTGCGGTCGTCCCGCGCCGCGGCGAAGAAGCATGGGCAGGTCTCCGCCGTGACATGCTCATGGGGATAAGGCATCCCCGGCTGGCATAGATCGCAGATGTCCTTGAGGATCGCCGGATAGACAAGCACCGCGGCGGCAGGCTTATGCTCAGCGACGGTCGCGGCACAGGCCGCCAAATGACCGCCTGCCGAGAAACCGACGACCGCGATCTTTGTTTTGTCCAGATGCCACTCGTCCGCCCGTTCCTCGATCAGCGCCATGGCCTGCTCGTAGTCCTCCAGCGGCAGAGGCCACTTGCCCTTGGGCGTGCAGGTATAGCGCAGGATGAAAGCCTGATAACCCGCCTTGAGATAGGCCGCGGCCACGGGATCGGCCTCCCGGTCGGAGCACATGGCATACCCGCCGCCGGGAATCACCAGCATGGCCGGGCGCTTGGAAAAGCCAAATTCGCCATCGACTTCCTGAATGTAGGCGGTCAGTGTAACATTTCTTTCTTCGCATAAAACGATCTCTTGCGCTTTCATGTTTCTTCTCCTTTCAGAGCAGTCCGAGGCCTAATTTCAGTACCTCACCGCTGACGCCGCGCATCATCCAGTCGGCGCAGCTCACGCCGTCCACTACGGTGGTGAAGGCGGCATTGGAGCCGCAAAGGCAGTGGACGGTCAGAGCAGCGTCCTTGCTGTTTTTGTCCGGGGTTTCAAAAATGAATGCGCTCAAATCCGGGATCTCTTTCTGCAGTTTTTCCAGCATTTCCTTCAGCTTCTGCTGGAAGCTCACTCCCGCGGCCTTGTCCGGGATCCAGCGCCCGTCCTCCAGATACATCTCCATCTGGGTAAGCGCAGCATCCCGCACGGAGCAGCAGTACATGATCTTGATCTCGGGATGATTTTGATGCAGTGCCAGCAGGCTGTCGGAGACGATCTCGTCTCCGGTGAGGCGCGCCGCGATCTCCTCCGGCGCTTTCCAGACTTCCCGGACCACCCGCTGCCAGTCATAATGCATCATGGCGCTGTCCACACAGGCCGTGATATCCCGGCAATCCGGGAACGCGGCGGCGACCGCGTCGGTCAGCAGGGCTGTTGCAAAGGCTCCCGCCGAAAAGCCGGTCACCAGGATCTGCTCTGGATTCGGAATCAGTTCCTTGATCTTTTTCAGCAGCAGTTGAAAGTTTGTATAGCCGTGGTGATGCAGCACGGCGGGTTTTCCGTCCAGGTCCGTATAAGGGAAATCCCCGGTTCCGCAGTGGAAATCCCCGGTGGCGTAGGGCACGAACAGCAGGTTCCAGTCCCGGAAAGGATTCTTTTTTGACTGCCCGAAGGTTCCGATTCGGGGGATGATATCCCCGAACCGCACATCGTCGGAGTAGAACATCTCACCCTTTCCGCCCACGCGCTGGGGCCTGGCCGCGGTATGCTCATCTACCGAAACACCGCCGCCGGAAAACCCGATCATCAGTTTGTTCGTGCTGCCCAGGCGGATGCAGCCGTGATAGGGATTGCCGTTGGCACAGAGGGCGCCCTCCGGCCAGTATTCGTAGTTTTTGCCCTGCTTCGGGCGCTCCGGCAGCTCCGGGAAGCGGGTCAGCTCGATATAGTCGGCCAGGAGCCGGTTGAACAGAGGCCAGCCGCGCCGATCCTCCTTATGCGTTTTCCGCTTTGCCATGATTTTCCTCCCCGCTCATCGCATAGAGTTCTTTCGCCTTTTCCACCTTATAGCGGAAGCAGTCCTCCCGCAGCTTGTCCTGCTCCGGCTTTTCCTCGGCTTTATCTGTGCCGAAGCCATGATAACCATCTTTGTACATCTTCAGATCCAGCAACTTGCCGTGCTGCTTCAAAAGCTCGGCGTAGCGCTCTCCCTGGGGATGCAGGGGATCCCGGCCGCAGACGATGACCACAGCCGGAGAGAGCTTTTCCAGCGTTTCCGCTGTGATCTTCGCCGCCGGGGACAGCACCTCGCTGTCCAGCGGCAGCTTGGGAGGATAAAGCTCAAACATCAGCTTGTAGAGCTTGTCCCCTTCCGGAAAGTCGATGGGGATCGTATGGGTGAAGTCCAGGAAGGGAACCTCCATGATCTGTCCTGCAATTCGAATACCCTGCTGCGCCAGCAGGATGGCGGAGCCTGCCGTGAGGTGTCCGCCCGCACTGCCGCCGGAGAGGATGATCCTGTCGGGGTCGATGCCAAGCTGTTTTGCGTGGGCTTTCAGCCACTTGACGGTATCCACGACCTCCTCCTGGGGATAGGGAAAGCTCCGGTCATAGAGCCGCTTGTAGTTCACATTGACCACAAAGGCCCCCAGCTCCTCGCTCAGCCGCTGGCAGTAACGGTCGTCGTCCACCGCGTCCAGGCCGACCCAGGCGCCGCCGTGGATCTGGACGAACACCGGCATGTTTTCCCGCTTCTCGGGGTAGTAGAAGAGCACCTCCACCGGCTCCTTGCCTTCACGTTGAATATAGCTGCGATCCCCGACAACGGGATCGGTTTTGTAATGCTTATTGACCTTATGGAAGCGGGCGTTCATTACCGCCCGTTTGATTGCTGTAAACGCCATGTCATTGCACCTCAATCTTCAATTCTCCGTCACCGCGCGTCACGATGAGCGCCCGGCCGTGCCAGGTCTGGATGGTCTTGTCGAAATAGTTCTCCTCGCTCTTTGGGTCGGCTGTGCCGAAGCCAAGGATTAAACGATCTCCCTTCGTTTCCGCCGTGATCGTCAACACCGCCTCCGGGTTGAGGACGCCCTCTTTGTCCTTTACGGAGAGCTCGATGATCCCGCCGCCAAGGTCTGTCTGTTCGATATGCACTTCGTCGGAGGAAGTCATCAGCCGATCCTGTTCCACGCTCTTTCCGTCCCGGATATTGATCGCTGTCAGCTCGCCCGGCTCATAAACAGTGTCAAACCGCGCCTTGCAGCGCTCTGTTTTCTGCTTTCCGACCGAGCGGCCGTTGACAAGCAGCTCCACCTCATCGGCGTCGGAATAGACCTCCACCACGATGGGCTTGCCTTCATAGCCCCGATAGTTCCAGCTCCGCAGGGCGTCCGACCAGCCCCAGCGGGTGGGAGACTGCTTTTCTCCGAAATGAGCCGGGTCCTGCACCGCAAGATAGGGCTCTTTCCGCAGCCCCCAGACGATCTGCCGCCAGTAGGACACCGGGCGGCGGTCACCGATCAGATCAAAGTCACCGCAGCCCGCCGTTCGCCAGGGATAGGCGCCGTACAGATCGTACTCCAGCGCCTCGCCGTAGCGATGCTGCCCGACGCCGGCCTCGCCCAGGTAGTCCCAGGCCGTCCAGCCGAAGTCTCCGATCAGCTGCGGAAGCTTCTCGCAGAGCTTCCAGTTCTCATAGAGTGCGCCGGGATAACATTCTGCCCCCAGCATAACGCGGTGGGGATATTGCGCAGCGTCCGCTTCATAGCGGAAGACGGCGTAGTTGTAGCCCGCCGCGTCCAGATAGCTGAAGGCCTCCTCCAGCGGCTCGCCGATCTCCCGGGAGGCCATGAGTTTTGCCAGCTCCTCCGCATTTCCGTTCAGAATGGAATTGATGTCCGCCCCGGCCTTGACTGCCAGCTCCGGAATGCGATCCATCAGCGACAGCACCGGGTTTACGCAGTTGGTAAGATAACGCGAAGGATCCATTGCACGGATATGATCGCAGATCTGTCTGCCGTATTGGGCCTCGTGAGGATCGCTGACCTCACAGATCTCATTGCCGATAGAATAAAAGATCACCGAGGGATGATGGAAAGCCAACTCCACCATGGCCGCGGCGTCTTCCTTCCAGTGAGAAAGAAAGTGGGCGGAATAATCAGAGTCCACCTTTGGCATCGTCCAGGCGTCGCAGAGCTCCAGCATCACAAGCATTCCCAGCTCGTCACAGGCCTCCAGCACCGTGCGGCTGGTGGGAAAATGGGCGCAGCGGATCGCGTTGTAGCCCGCTTCCTTGAGCTTCCGAATGCGCCGGAAAGTCAGCGCCCGGTGCTCCACCGCTCCGATGACGCCGTGATCCTGATGGATGCAGCCGCCCCGGAGCTTGACGGGCTCGCCGTTTATGCGCAGCCCGCGCCTTACGTCCAGGGAAAGGGTACGGACGCCGAAGCGCGTGTGCTCTGTGTCCAGTCCCTCAAGCACTGTCTCGCAATCGTACAGGAAGGGATCGTCAACTCTCCAGAGCTTTGGGTGCTCCAGCGTAAAGCGCAGCGTTGCCGTCTTGGTTTCATTCGCAAAGAGCGTTACCGGGGCACTGATCTCTGTATCGCCGATCCGATGGCGCAGGCAAAGCGTTTGCTGCCGTGCTTCCCGGTTGACCAGCGTGGTCTGGATCAGCAGCGCCGCGGCTTCCTCATCCGCTTCCGTCACGGTGATCTTCACGCCGTTTGGAGCAATATGGACGCTGCCTGCCCGCAGCAGCCATACGTCCCGGTAAATGCCGGCGCCTGTATACCAGCGGCTGGACGAAACGCCGTTTCGCACCAGTACCTTGACGGTATTCTTTCCCTGTTTCAGGAAAGGCGAAATATCGACCGTAAAAGCGGTATAGCCATTATAGTGCTGCGCCGCCAGGCAGCCGTTGATAGTCACTGCCGCATTGTGATAGACGCCTTCAAATTCCAGGTACGCGGCGCCGGAGGGGTCATTCCATTGGAATTCTTTGGTATAGTGAACGGTCTCGGCGGGGTAATACCCGGTGGCATTGCCGGTGGGCGTTTGGGGATCCCGCGCCCGGCCGATCATGGCGTCATGGGGCAGCGTTACCGGAACCGGCGTCTGTGCGCCGCTGATCGTGCGCTCCAGAGCCGTTCCGCTGCCGCGGCAGAACAGCCAGCCGCTGTTGAAGCTCTCCCGGTTCATCAATACTTCCTCGAAAGCTGGGCTTCACATTCCTCGCGGCTGATTTCGCCGGAATTGCACTTTGCCATCAACTCGGCATCCTTGTCCTTCAGCTTATAGAACATCAGGATCAAGGCCGAAAGCAGGAACCCAATACCGGGGATCAGCGCATAAACGACCCACATCCCGTGAATTGCCAAGGGTGTCTGATAACCTGCCTGACCGACAGACGTGCCCATAGCAAGCAATTCTTCATAGCTTTCCGCCTGAATCTTATGCCAGCCGTATAGCCCCATGACAAGCAGGCCGAGACTTGCTCCGACGCCATTGGTGGCCTTAGAGACGAAGGCGTTGAGCGCATAGAAGATACCGGAGCAGTCCTTGCCGGTTTTGTAGCGGGTGTACTCGATGGTGTCCGGTGCGATGAAGTTCATAAATACATAGCGGAGGGAATTGGCAAGCCCCGCAATCGTGCCGAGGATAATGAACACAACGATGTTTTCATAACCGACGATGTACTGAAGAATATACATACCGCCGAAAACAAGCCCCAGCAGAAACATCGAATTTCTTCTTCCGAAACGCTTTGAGATTTTATCCGCTTGGGTGTTGATCAAAATGGCGGGCACAAATGCAATCAGGACAGGAAGGGATGTGACCAGTGTTCTGCCGTCGAAGAGATAGAAGGAAATCAGAGAACCGACTGCGGCGCTGGTAGCGGTGACGCCGGCAATCAGGGAGGAAAGCAGGTAAATGAGCATGTATTTATTTGTTTTCACGCAGTTCCACATATCCCGGAGGGTGTAGCTCTCGTTCTTCTCGCCCTCCACGTTTTTCAGCTCGGTATTGTACTCTTTTCCCTTGCGTACCAGCGGCAGCATGATAACGACACAGAGGATCATAGCGCCGATGGAGACAGAAGTGAAGCTGAAGCCCGGGCCGTCCACCGGGTCCACCAGGAAGTTCAAAGCCACACCAACAATCACCGCCGCCAGAACCGTAATGATTCCTTTCACGGTAATGATGTGGGTCCGCTCCTCGGTGTTGTCCGTCAGGGTCATCACCAGGGAATTCATGGGCACCTCGTTGAGGGTGCAGGAGAAGTCATAGAGCAGATAGCTCACCACAAACCAGGCCATCTTCGCGCCAACTGGCAGCGTTGAGGGCATCAGATAGAACACCACGGTGAACAGCGGGAAGAGGAAGAATGTCAACCGGAACCAGGGCAGATACTTGCCCTCGCCGGTCAGCTTGCGAAAGGCCTTCCATTCCGTGATCTTGAGCTTGTCGATCAGGTAGCCGAAAACCACGTCGTCCACCGCGTCAATCAGCTTGAGCACCAACAGCACGCTGGCCAGCACCTCCAGATCGACGCCCCGCAGGGCCAGGAACGCAGTCATAAAGGTCTGAAATACAGAGGTGCCGAATAGTCTGCCGCGGTCAGAGAGATAGTAGTTGAAACGCTCCCGGGTACTGAGCCGCCAGTCGGGATGCTTGTTGATTCGTTCTTTTTTTCCCATCGTTCTCTACCCCTTATATGTATTTTTTTATAAACTTCATCATCCGGTCAAAGGCTTCTTTTGCATGCGGCTCGGCGTCCATCCGATCCATGTAGCCGTGGGGAAGCTTCGCCCCGGGGAAAAAGACCAGCTCGTTGGGGACGCCGATCTCGTCCAGCTTCTTTTTGAGGCCCCGTCCCTCGGTTATGAAATAGCCGTTCTCGTCGTTTGGCTCGTTGGAGGCGTTGATCCAGCTGGGAATAAAGCTGTCACGAATGTAGGTTTTCGCATTGAGCATCGCCACGGCCTCCGGCGTGTTTCGTTTCGCCCCCGTTGCGCAGCCCAGCATGGCGTACATGTTGCCGTCAAATACACTGGCGTCCAGCGCGGCCTCGTCGATGGCCAGTACCTTCAGGTTTTCCGTTGTCATCACAGGATTGACGCCGAGCATGGCGGCATACTCGGGATTACAGACGCAGGCGGCATAGATTTCCGTCATATTCGCCCCGGCGCTTCCTCCGGAAAGACAGACGCGGGACATATCCAGATGAAGCTCCTCTTCATGCGCGATCAGATAGCGGAACAGCTCGTCCGTCTGCCGGATCGGCACCGGAAAGCGGTACTGCGGCGCGAGCGCGTAGTCGGCATTGACCAGGATATAGCCTGCTCGCACGATGGCTTCCAGCTTCCCCACGCCGCCTCCGCCGGTCTGCAGCGGGTCGCCGGAGGACTTGTTGCCGAAAATGAAGCCGCCGCCGTGGAAGTACACCACCACGGGCCGCTTCTCGCCGCTGTCATCGGGATACCAGATGTCCGCGAAGCTGTTGGGCCAGGTCTCGCCGTATTTCACGTCGCTGCGGCAGATCAGGCCGCTGGGAAGCTTCTTCACTTCCGGCGCATGCCAGGGCTCCCACTCGTTGGGCTTGTGCCCCTTGTAGAGCTTTGCATAGACCGCCTTTTGCACGAGCGTACATTTCAGATCGTTCAGGAGCTTACCCATCTCGCTTTTCCTTTCGTAATACAGGCTTTTTATGTCTCGGCATATTTTATTATACCGATTTCACCGCATAAAAAAATACCGTTATTTTTCTTCTTGAATGGGTTGATTTTTACCTCGCCATCCTGTATTGTAAATCTTGAACAAAAGGTAAACGATGATTCAATACGGCGAGAGCGAATACCGAGCAAATTTTTGTCAGATCGAGGCACAAAAACGCAGGAATACTCAAGCTGTCGACAAAGTGTCGACAGCTTGAGAGCAAAACTGGGAACTACCGAAAAAAGTTCCCAGTTTTGCGTAGATTGAACGTGAAGGGGGGCATACCCTCCCCCCTTCACAATCCCCCCATGCGTGTCCAAACTATGCCGCATGG
>ONPF01000039.1 GCA_900319635.1 uncultured Eubacteriales bacterium
ATCCACGCAGTTGCTTCCAACCGCAGCAAGTTTCATATTCTCACCTCTCAAAGCAGCAAACGTATCCTGTCTGGCCGCAGGATCACGCGGTGGTTTTCCTTCAGAGATCCATCGTCCTCATACCCGAAGCCGTGGATCTGAATCAGCGCTTTCCCCTCCGGAACAGAGAGCAGCGCAGCCTCTTCCTTCCGAGCACGCAGGATGCCGATACGAAGCGGCCCCTTGCTGCTTTCATGTATAATTAATTTACCACAAAAACCACACAGAAAGCAGGTTAATCGTACAATGAAAACGATCGGAAATCAATTGGTTATGCCTCTTAATGTTGCGAAAATGATCGACGAAAACGATCCGGTGTTCAAGATGGCAGAAATTTTAAGCGAATTGGACTATCGGAAGCTTCGCGGGACGTATCGGAGGCGTTGGCGAAGCATCTCGCCGGAGATAATGTTTTCGATCGTTGTTTACGCTAATATGAAGGGGATCTATTCGAGCAGGGCATAGAAGAAGCATGCAGGACGGATATTCGCTTCATCCATATTTTGTTATGCGGATTGTAGAAAATAAAGTGTGCGTTGGCTTGATTAGCTATGCTAAGGTAAAATACAACAGCCCCGATGCGCTGTCCACCATTGTAAATAACGCATTCAACAACATGTACGCGAAAGCGGAGTAACCTGTTGAGGAGCCGAATAATATCGGCTCCTCTTCTTGTCTCTTGAAAAAACAATCAGCTTGTGCTATATTATAAAAACTAAGGGAAACAAGCGCCATACGAGAACTGGAGCTTCACGGGGACAACCTAAGGGACAACCCAATGGCATAACCCTCAAAAACCTTGATAAATAAAGGACTTTGGAGCCTGAAACTTTCAGAAGTACGGTCTCAAGGCCGCCCGTCGCGCACCCCAGTTCTCCAAGCGCTAAAGCGTATATGGTTTCAACAGACGTCTCTGCGGAGGCGTCTGTTTTTTCGTGCGGCTGCCGGAAGGGCGCCCTCAAACGACGGAAGGGCGCCCTCAACCGACGGAAAGGCCGGCTCAACCGACGATCCCTTTACACGCCGGCCGATCCGAGTTATAATAATATAAAACAGCATCACACGAAAGGAGCAAAGGAGCATGAGCGATACGAAAATCAGGATTCAGGACGATCTCTATGAGGCAGTCAACGGGGAGTGGCTCAAGACAGCCGTGATCCCGGAGGACAGGCCCACCGCCGGCGGCTTTGCCGAGCTGGATCAGAACGTGGAAAAGCTGATGATGGCGGACTTCCGCGCCCTTGCCGAGGGCAGCAAGACCACCGACATCCCGGAGATGAAGTATGCCGTTGCCCTGTACAAAAAGGTGCTGGACAGCGAGCGGCGGAATCGGGAGGGCATCGCCCCCGCGCTTCCCCTTCTGGACAGGATCCGTGCCTTCAAGACCGTGGAGGACCTGAACGCGGCGGCGCCGGAGCTGCTCCCGATGGAGTTCGACCTGCCCCTGCGGATGGGCGTGGAGGCCGACATGGCGGACGCCACCAGGAACGCCTTCGTCGTCCTCGGCCCGGATCTTATCCTGCCCGACACCACCTACTACGCGGAGGACAACGAAAGCGGCAAGCAGCTTCTGGCGCTCTATGCGGACATGGCGGCCAAGGTGCTGGCCTACACGCCGCTCACGGAGGAGGAGCAGAAGCAGGCCCTGGCCGATACCCTGGCCTTTGACGCCCTGGTCGCCAAAAAGGTCAAGAGCCAGCTGGAGTGGTCGGAGTACTACAAGTGCCACAACCCGATGCCGGTGGACGAGGTGGCCGAGCTGGTCGCGCCCTTTGACATCAAAGGGCTGCTGCAGGCGCTGTACGGGGAGAAGGCCCCCGATACGCTGATCGTATACGACCCCAAGGCCATCCGGGAGATGAAGGACTATTTCTCCGAGGAAAACTTCGGCCTCTACCGCAACTGGGCCTATGTCAAGACGCTGCTGAAGGCGACACCCTATCTCTCCGAGGAGCTGGCGACCCTGGGCAAGACCTACTCCAGAGCGCTGCTGGGCGTTGCGGTGGATCCCTCGCTGGAAAAGCAGGCCTATCAAGCTGCCTCCGAGCTGTACGCCGAGCCCGTGGGCGTCTACTACGGCAGAAGCTATTTCGGCGAAGAGGCCAAGAAGGACGCAGTGGAGCTGGTGAAGAAGATCATCGAGACCTACAAGCTCCGCATCCGGAAGAACGGCTTCCTGGCCGAGAGCACCAAGGAGCAGGCGATCCGCAAGCTCTCCACCATTGAGATCAAGATGGGCTACCCCGATGAGATCAAGGAGATCTGGTCCAAGCAGGTCTTTGACGAAAACGAGTCGCTGCTCTCCATCATGCTCCGCCTCACGGAGATCCGCGCGAAGGACGTCCTGGAGAAGCTGCTCAAGCCGGTGGATCGGACGGAGTGGCTCATGCCCGGCCACATGGTCAACGCCTGCTATAACCCCAGCGCCAACGACATCACCTTCCCGGCGGCCATCCTGCAGAAGCCCTTCTACTCCCTGCAGCAGAGCGTCAGCGAGAATCTGGGCGGCATCGGCGCGGTCATCGGCCACGAGATTTCTCACGCCTTCGACAACAACGGCGCCAACTTCGATGAGTTCGGCAACCTGAAAAACTGGTGGACGGAGGAGGACTTCAAGGCCTTCCAGGGCTTGACCCAGGACATGATCCGGCAGTTTGACGGCATCGAGTTCCACGGCGGCAAGGTCAACGGCGAGCTCACCGTCAGCGAGAATATCGCCGACAACGGCGGCATGGGCGTGACCCTGGAGATCATGCACACGCTCCCCGAGGCGGACTACCAAGCCTACTTCATGAACTGGGCGCGGGTGTGGTGCAGGAAGGCCAAGGAGGAGTATATCCAGCTCCTGCTGGCAAACGACGTCCATTCTCCCAACGTCCTGCGGGCCAACATGCAGCCCAGAAACTTCCCCGAGTGGTATGAGGCCTTCGGCGTGACGGAAACGGACGGCATGTACCTGCCGCCGGAGAAGCGCATCAGCATTTGGTAAGCGTAAAAGACGGTTCCCCGAAACATGTCCACAGCCTGAAAACAGGGTTTTTTGAAGAAGAGCGGATTCCCACGCCGTAGGGAGGCATCCCCAGATGCCTCCGTGAATCGAGCGGTGAGAGGCGGAGCGATCAGGGGATCGCTCCCTACGGCTCGCAATGACACGCTTGGGGCTTGTCTACGCATTGCCGCCCGCCTCGAAAGAGGCGGGCGGCAATTTATGTTGGATGAGGCTTAGAAAATGGGGGACTGGAAGAACATGCGGGTGCTCAGATCCAGCTCCAGCTTGGCGCCGCCGTACTTGGTGCCGGTGATGTCATACTTGCCCCAAAGATCGGTGCGGAAGTAGGACTGGTTGTGGGCGGTGATGGGACGGCCGTAGTAGCCGCCGTTCTCCCGGTTCAGGCCGAAGATGGCGGTGATGGGGTTGGTAAAGAGGCGGCCGGACAGGTAAGGCACCACGTCGGACACATCGCCCAGGCGGCGGACGACGCCCTCACGGGAGCCGACGGAGAGCAGCGGGGAGCCGAAGCAGACGGTGTTCAGTACGTTGTAGTTGGCCTTGATGGAGCTGTTGGCCGCCACCTGCTGGGCAACCATGCCGCCCAGGCTGTGGCCGGCCAGGATCACATTGGCGCCGCGGGGGATGTTCTGCTGGATCACGCGGACAACGTTGTAGTAATAGGCGTTGTCCAGGTCGAAGCCGGAGAGCAGGTCGGTGAGCACCTCGGTGGACTGGTTCAGAACCAGCTCGGTGCCGGATAGGGTGACAAGGTAGACGGTCTTACTGCTGTAGCCCTGCCGCAGGGTGCCCTTGGTGATGCTGATGGGGCCTTTTTCGCCGCCGTTGTAGCCGTCGCGTACGTACTCATAGATCTCAGCTGCGTTGGTAAAGGTGCGGGTGTTGGCGGCGAAGGCGGAGATGCCGCCGAAGAGCGTGGTGATGACGATGGCAAGGACGAGGATGCTTGCCAGGATGCTGACGCGTTTTTTCATGATGCCCGGATCCTCCATTCAAATTTTCTACAGTCTCTTTCCTCTGCGCTATTTGCCCAAATGAGCGACAGTTGAACAGGTCGTGTATAGTCAATATAACATAATAAATCGAAAAAGGGAAGAGGAAATTGACCAAAAAGCACCACTTTTTTCAGAAAAAGGAAGCGCTTTGAAGGGCAACTTTACAAAATCTGTCATTTTGCGCCGGCTCTTTTCGATTGGGACTTCCCCCGGGCGGAGGGACGTGCTATCATAATAAGTACGAAACCTGTACCATACTCGATGAAGCGGACAAAGGGAGGGCTGTATATGGGAATGACCTTTACCACGCTGCACCTGTGGGGGATCGGGCGCGAGGCGCTTTTGCCGCGACTTGAACCGGGAGACCTGCTGCGGGAGCAGAACGCGCCGTGGCTGGGTGTGGTGCCCGACGAGGAGGCGTGCGGGGACCTGCAGCGGCTGGAAAAGCTGGGAAAGCTCCTGACGAAGGAAAACGGGAGCGCCGCCGCGCTGCTGTTCTATTACTATGACGACGACTGGTTCCTTTGCCGCTTGTATCAGGGTGGCAAGAAAACCGCCGAAGGCAGAGGCGAAGGCTCCTGGGCCAAGCTGGGCAAGAAGCTGAACGAGCTCTTTGGGGACGAAGCCCCCGCCAAGGCGCTGCGCTATCTCTCTCGCTGCAGCGACCTGCAGGAGCAGATCGCCCTGCTGGAGGAGACGGTGGGCGCCGCGCTCTATGACGTATCTGTGGAGGAGCAGCCCCGCCGGGTGCCCCGGAGCGATACGACCCTGCGGGAAATCAAGGCCCGGGAGTCCGCGCTGCGCAGGCGCCCCAAGCAGTTCATGCTCACGGAGCTGCCTCGGGAGGACTGGCCGGAGGTGATGCAATATCGACAGGAGCTGTACGATCGTCTGCGCCCGGAGTGGCGAAAATACGATCTCGGCAGGGGAGTCTCATACCAAGTCCCGACTTGCCCCCGCTGGATCAGCTATTCGTATCAGGACGGAGCGGAGCACCGGGATCGTCTGATTCTCTTTGACGGATCAAGTGGGCAGCTCACGGACCGGGAGCTGCCCCGGGGGACCTATATGCAGACAGTCTGGATGACGCCGGAGGGAGACCCGGTTGTGCTGCTCCTGCATATCCTGCAGGAGCACTTTGGGCCGAGCATCCATAGCTGGGGCCGAACTTCCGGAAAGGGCTTTGCGGTCTGCCTTGGGAAGGACGGAAGCGAGCGCTGGCGCTTCGAGCCGGAGCTGGAAGGATATATGCGGACCCTGGACTATGCTCATACCTCGCCCGAGGGGATTCTCACGCTGTTCAGCAGCCAGGGGAGATACGATGAAACGCTATTTCCGACGCAGATTTGGCGTATCGACGGGAGAACGGGAGAAGTTCTCTGCAGCCGTCAACTGCCTGAGACGGAGTGCCTGCATGAGCTGTTCTATGTGGAAGCGCTGGACGCCTTCGCCTACGGCGACATGGAGAAGGACGAGCTGGTGCTGCTGGACATGTCCCTGCGGGAGATCGCCCGCTGGGGCGGCTATACGGGCATTGGCTATGATTCCCCGGAGAACCTCTGGGGCAGCGTGCTCTGGATGTCGGGGTTCACGGGGTCGCGAGAGATCCGATTCCTGGATCTGCGGGACGGCAGAGCCTGGAAAACGCCTCTGGAGATACCGACCTGGGTGCGCGCGGTACTGCCGGACGGGCGGATCCTGGGCATGAATGAAAAATGGAGTGCTCTCACGATCTTTGACCGGGAGGGGAAGGTAGTCTCCCGCTGCTCGGTGCCGGGGTCGATGTCCCTTGTCCGGACGGAAAAAGACCGAATCTGCTTTGCAGAATGGCGCGGACCGGATACGCACGGCTTTGTCTATGACGAGCTGTTCGACGAGACCACGACTCACGTCTGGCGGCTGGATCCGGTCAAATAATCAGGAAGCGGTTTTATCCAAAGGGAACAGGAGGAATGCATAGATGGAAGACTTTTGGAAAGGCGGCCCTTCGCGGGCCGGGGCAGCGGCGCGCGGGGGAAGCGGAAGATGGTGACAACGCGCAGAAGGCTCAGAAAGCGCTGGCTCTGGCTGCTGGCGCCGCTGCTGGCGGCGGGCTTCCTTCTCTACGTCTCGATCTACTACCACGCGGACGAGACGGCGCGGGCGGCGCTGGAATCTGACGGCGCGGTGACCGTCAGCCGGACGGACTACGGCTGGCGCTTTGACGGGCCCGCGGAGGAGGACGCGCTGATCTTCTACCCCGGCGCCAAGGTGGAGGAGATCGCCTACGCGCCGCTGCTGCACCGGATCGCGGCGGAGGGGATGGACGTCTGCCTGGTGGAAATGCCCTTCCGGCTGGCGGTGCTGGCGCCGAACCGGGCGGATCGGGTGATGGAGACGGAGGAGTACGCCAACTGGTACATCGGCGGCCACTCCCTGGGCGGCGCCGTGGCGGCCAACTACGCCTCCGACCACGGGGAGAAGCTCCGGGGCCTGGTGCTGTTGGCGTCCTACGCCACCCACCCCCTGGATCCCGGGCTGCAGGTGCTGCTCGTCGTGGGCTCGGAGGACGGCGTGGTGAACCGAGCCAAGCTGGAGGCGGGGATGCAGTACCTGCCCGCCGACGCCGTTTTCTATACGATCCCCGGCGGGAACCACGCCCAATTCGGCAGCTACGGCCCCCAGCGGGGGGACGGGGAGGCGCGGATCGCCCCCGAGGAGCAGTGGGCGGAGACGGCCGCCGTCCTGGCCCGGCTCCCGGAGCGGGCGGCTTGAGCGCGGCGCACCCTTGGGACGGCGCGAAAAACTCTTGCGGCCCATGGAGGAATGTGCTACAATCAATGGGAAAATAATACCGTGAGGTGAGTGCAATGCGTTGTCCTTATTGCGGTTCCGAAGTCAAGGACGGATCCAAGTTCTGCACTGAGTGCGGTGCGACATTGAACTATTCTGCCGTTCAGCAGCAGAATCAAAGCCGGCAGATTGCCACAAACGGCGGGGTTCTGCTGGGCGCGGCCGCCCGGAAGGCGCGGCTGACCCAGGCGGTGTCGGAGGATCAGCTCGTCAGCCCCCGGGTCTATAACGGCATCCTGCTGGGCGTGCTGCTCTGGGGGCTGCTGGTGAATGTGCTGCTGTGCTACACCGTGGGGGACGTCTATCAATACATCAACCCCATCGCCTTCTCCATCGGCTATCTGGTGCTGGCCTTCGCCGGCGTTATCATCGCCGCCAAGTCGCAGAAGCCCTGGGTCAGCTTCCTGGGCTACAACATGGTGGTGGTGCCCTTCGGCCTGGTCATCTCCTCCCTGGTGGCGGCGTATGCCGAGATCCCCGGAGGCACCGAAATCGTGCGGGACGCTTTCCTCTACACCATGATCATCGCCGTGGGCATGACCGGCGCGGCGCTGGCCTTCCCCAACTTCTTCTCCAAGATCGGCGGGGCCCTGCTGGGCTGCCTCTTCGGCGTGCTGCTGCTGGAGATCGTGCTGCTGATCCTCGGGAAGGGTCAGGCGGCGGTGGACTGGGTCGTTGCCGGCCTCTTCAGCCTTTACATCGGCTATGATGTGTGGCGCTCCCAGCAGTTCCCCAAGACGGTGGACAACGCTGTGGACTGCGCGCTGGACATCTATCTGGATCTGGCGAACCTCTTCATCCGCCTGCTGTCGATCCTGGCCAAGCGGGACGACTGAGTTCGCTCCGGCAAAAAAGAAGCATCCCGAAGGAGGCACTTCGCAAGGGAGTGCCTCCTTCTCGTTTGGACAGGAGAGGATTGACCGCGCCATACATAGGGGGGGGTATAATCCTGCCAACAGATCGCAATTCAGCGCGGGGGAAACAATGAACATTTATTTCAAGGGTATTCAGATTCGAAATGCAGCTTTTGCGGACTGTCAGCAGCTTGCGGATTGGTGGAATGATGGAAGGGTTATGGCGCACGCCGGATTTCCGAACGGTCTCGGCACGACTCCGGATGAAGTCAGCAGACAAATTGCCCGGGAAAGCGATGAAAAAGGGCGGACGCTGATCATAGAATACTGCGGGCGTCCGATTGGAGAGATGAATTATCGCAAGATAGGCGACCGTACCGCGGAGATCGGCATCAAAATATGTGAGGTTGATCATCAGGAGAGGGGACTTGGGCGGATCGTTCTGAGCTTGCTGATCAAAGAGCTGTTTTCCACGGGCTATAGGAAGATCGTTTTGGATACGAACCTGAAGAATCATAGAGCGCAGCATGTTTACGAATTGTTGGGCTTTCAAAAGGTAAGGGTCAATCATGACTCCTGGACAGATCAATTGGGCGAACGGCAATCTTCTGTCGATTATGAACTGAAGCCGCAAGATTTTCGGGATTATTCGATCGACCTTTAGGGAACAACGGCGAGCCTGCCGAAGGGGTCTTCTGCTGTCCGCAGTCATAACGAGCAGGGGATTTGCCTGAAATATCCGAAGACAAAAACGGCGTGACCGAAGCGGTCACGCCGATTTTGGTTGGAGAAGCTCAGAGCGCCAGGATCCGGGTGGGGACGCCCAGCGCCGCGAGACCCCGATAGAGCACGCTGGCCTCATCGCTGTACAGCCGGTCGGCGGGCAGGCGCCGCAGGGCCTCGGCAAGGGTTCCGGCCTCCGGCAGCGTGTCCGGATCGTAAAAAGCGGTATAGTCCCGGTTGCCAGGCTCCCGGCTCAGCCGCTCCGCCGCAAGGGCCGGGTCCAGGGTCCGCAGATCGCCCAGAAGGGCGGTCTCCGCCCCGGTGTTGCCGAGATACAGCTGTCGGTCCTGGTGGACGGTGCAGTAGAGCTCCTGCTGGTCCTGCCGGAAGAGCGCCTGCAGATCCAACCCCCGTTCCAGCCGCTCCGCCGCCGCGCCGGGGGTGCTCTGCTCCGCCTGAGCCAGCAGCGCCTCTGCGTCCTGTCCCCAGTCCCGAAGCAGGGGGGACAGGGCAATCAGATCCGAAAGCCGGGCCCGGTAGTCCTCAAAGCCCATCATCCGGGCGTGGGGCGTGTAGTTGGGCACGGCGAAGTAGATGAACGAGGGCTTCAGCTCCCGGATCACCCGATCCAGCGCGGCGGCGTCCTCCCGGAAAAAGCGGTTCAGCAGCAGAGAGACGTTCAGCTCCGCGCCGCAGGATTTCAGAAAGGCCGCCGCCTCCAAAGAGGCCCGGAAGGCCCCCTTCCGGCGGACGATCTCGTCGTGGTGGGCGGCGTCTCCGTGGAGGGTGACGCCGAAGCTGACGCAGCCGCAGTCCAGATAACTTTTTACAACAGCTTCCCGGTCCGGCCGCCGCAGCAGGGCGAGGCCGGTGGTCATGCCGTGGTGATAGTGCTCGATGTGCTTCAGACCGGTGGCGCTCCGGAGGATCGCGGCGATCTCCGGGTGCTTGATGGGCTCGTTATCCAGCGTGAAGCTGGCCGGAAAGGGGAGCAGGGCGGCGATCTCGTCCAGCCTTTGGAGGCAGAGCAGGGCGTCCTCCAGGGGCATGAGCCTCCCCGGCCCGCCGTTTACGTAGCAGTGCCGGCATTCGGTGTCGCAGCCGGCGAGCAGCAGGTCAAAATTCAGTTCCATGGCGGCTTATTCCCCTGCCCGGCTTCGGGGCTGCCGTTTCTGCAGCTTGTAGAGCTCCTCGGTGGCCAGGCGCGCCTTGGCCACGGGGGTGCCGGCGGGCGGAAAGCAGTAGTACTGGATCTCCTGGTCCCCGATGCAGATGATGTCCCCCAGCTCGTACCAGTAGTAGTCGGCGTAGAGGCTGTAGTTCAGCCGGGCGGGGCGCTCAAAATGGAGCTTGCCCTCACAGCCGTCCAGGGTGAAGCCGCCTTGATCCTGCCGCAGCCGCCCCTCGCCCACCAGATAGATGGCCATGAAGTCTACCAGCATCCCGATCTCCACCGGCACGTCCAGCAGATAGCGACCCTCCTCCAGCTCCTGGCGCACCTGGGCCCGCTCCCAGGCGTACCAGTCCGGAATATGGGGGAATTCCGTCTCCCCGTTGAGGGCGCGCAGCTGCCCCAGCTCATCCAGCTCGTACTCTTTCCCGCAGGCGCGGCAGACAAAGCGGGCGCCCTTGCCCTCGGTCTGCCCCTCGGCCAGACAGTGGGGACATTTGTAGAGAATGCGCTCCAGCCCGTCGGCGCGGAAGGGCTCCGTGATTTTGACGCCCTTTTCCCGCTGCCAGGCGAAGCTGTCAAAGCAAAATTCCCGATCCAGGATGGCGTCCAGCTCCGCGACGGACTTCTCCCGGATCTCCTCCCGGGTGAGCAGGCCCTTCACCGCGGCGCTGACCTTGACCTTGCGCTTCTGTAGGCAGTTATAGAGCGGGTCCCGGCTGAAGGCGCCCTCGGTGTGGATGCTCACCACCGGCGCGTCCAGCCGCTTGAGCATCACCCCCAGCTTCCGGGGCAGGGGCGTGGCCGTGCCGTCGAAGCTGTAGCTGGCCTCCGGGTAGAGCAGCACGCTGCAGCCCTTCTCGTGGATGGCGCAGCGCATGTCCGTCAGCAGGCTGAGATCGGTGACGAACTTGTTGGTGGGGATGCAGCCCAGGCGGCGCATGAGCCCCTCCTTGCCCACAAAGCCGTCGGAGGTGCAGACGATGCAATAGGGCCTGGGGTAGAAGATCCGGTTTGCGATCTCCAGGTCGATGAAGCTGGAGTGGTTCATCAGGATGAGGAATGGCCCGTCCCCGAGCCGCTCCATGCCCTCGCTGGTATAGCGGAACTCCGTCTCCTTCAGATCCTTGGCGCCCAGGATGCGGATCAGCCGCCCCAGCAGGCGGGAGGGCTTCCGGGGCGCCTGATGCGCCGGCCGGGGCAGCGCCATCACCTGTTCGTAGGGAAGGCGTTTGGTCTTGATTTTCATAAGCGTCCGCCCTTTCAGCTTGTTTTTCTTCATCATAACCCTTTTCCTGCAGGGAGGCAAGAAAAAGATCCGACGCCGTGACAGAAGTCACGGCGCCGGTCAATGTGTAGACAAACCCCAAAGTGTGTCATTGCGAGCCAGTGCGCACACTGGCGTGGCAATCCGTTCTTCTTCAAAAAAGTTGTATTTTCAAGGCTT
>ONPF01000043.1 GCA_900319635.1 uncultured Eubacteriales bacterium
GCCGAAGCCGGCGACGAGCTGGAGAGCTTTGACGAGCCCAACGAATAAACTGGCATGAAACAACTGGCGGCAGGACGAAACATCGTCCTGCCGCCTTTGCGTATCGGATAACGATTGAATAAAATTACAGTTCCGCCTGGAGTCTGGGCGCCAAATCGGCAAAATCCTCCGGCCGGAGCTTTTCTACCGCCCGGTCGAAGCTGAGAAGCCCGTTGGTTTCGTCCTCCACGTCGGAGACCTGGGTATAGATGGCGCCGCAGAGCCCTCGGGAAACCAGGGGCAGAAGCTGCTGCTCATAGAGCGCGCGCAGGTCGCGCACAAAGCTCTCCCGATCCGGGCACTTGCGATAGCCGTAGGTTTTTTCCAGATTGAAGCTGTGCTCCGGGATCTTGAAGCTGTAGCCGCCAAACTCCGACAGGAGCTGTGGTTTTTTCTCTTTCCCCAGCTTCAGCTTGCGGAAATAGATATGCAGACTGTCCACATCGCTGTAGCGCTGATGGAACCAGCCGGAGGTGGCGTCAATGAAGCGGCTCTGATCCAGAGAGCGCAGCCGGTAATAGGCGGCGTCAGCGCAAAACTGACCCCAGCCCTCGTTGAAGATCGTCCAGAGGCAGATGCAGGGGTGATTGCCCAGCAGCCGTACCGTCTCGTCCATGGCGCGGTAGAAGTTTTCCCGCGTAAGGGGATCCCGGTTCGTCTTCCGATCGGAGAAACGGGTCAGACCGACTGTGGGCAGACCGGTGTCGTGCAGGAAGCTGTAATCCCCGTTGTTGACCATGTCCTGGAAGACGATCATGCCCAGCCGGTCGCAGTCGTAGTAAAACTGCTCCGGCTCGATTTTGATATGCTTGCGCAGGGTGTTGAAGCCCAGACGCTTCATGGCGGTGATGTCCCGCACGTAGGCCATGGGCGTCGCGGGAGTATAGAGCCCGTCGCTCCAGTAGCCCTGATCCAGAAGGCCGTGGAAGAAATAGGGCTTTCCGTTCAGACAGAGGCGGGGGAGGCCCTTCACCGTCTCGATCGAGAGCGTGCGCAGCGCGAAGTAGGAGTCCACCTGATCCTCCCCGGACTGGAGACTGAAGCTGTAGAGATGAGGGTGTTCCGGGCTCCAGAGCTGCGGCTCTTCCACCGACACCCGGACGACGCCGTCACCCAGGGGATAAGCGCGGCCGTTGAAAAGAAGCTCCCCCTCCTGCACGCCCTCCGCGCGAATCTCCGCCCAGTCAGCGCCGGTCTGGATGCGCAGGGAACGGATATACTGCTCCGGCACCGGCTCCAGCCACACCGTCTGCCAGATCCCGGAGCAGGGGGTGTACCACATGCCGCCCCGGTCGACGCGCTGCTTGCCCCAGGGCTGCTTGTGGTCAAGTGTGTTTGTTACCGCAACGCACAGCTCGTTTGGCCCGTCCCGCAGGGCTTCGGTGACGTCCACAGTGAAGGGGAGATAGCCGTTTTCATGCCGGCACAGCTCCTCGCTGTTCACCAGCACAACGGCGCAGCTCATCACCGCCCCAAAGTGCAGCAGCACCCGGCGGCCCGACCATTCCTCGGGGACGGTGAAGCGCCGGCGGTAGACCATTTTATAGCCGATTTTGGGCGCTGTGATGACCTGCGACAGCAGACTTTCCGGGCAGAAAGGAACACGGATCGTCTGCGCGGTTCCACAGAAATCCAACTCCCAGTCTCCGTTAAGGCAGAGCCAATCCTTCCGAACCATCTGGGGCCGGGGATAGCGCAGCCAGGGAACGCCGACCAGTTCCTTTCCGGCTTTTGTATAGAGCTTTTGCATGGCGAAGTCCCCCTCTTGATTCCTTGAAAACAGTATAGCACGGGCTCAGGGCTTTTGGTATGGGAAATCTGGCGTTTTTCCCGTTTTTTCTTGCAAAACAGCAGCGTGGATGCTATCATAAAACCAGAAATAGAAGAAGGAGGCCACAGCCATGGCAAATAAAGTCGGACCCTTGATCAAGGAAGCCCGCACCGGAGCGGGCATGACCCAGGAGCAGCTGGCAAAGAAGGTGGACGGGGTCGCCGCCTCAGACATCAGCAAGGCGGAGCGCGGGGAGAAGGAGCTGACCCAGAACCAGCTCAAGCAGATCGCCAAGGCCACGGGCGTGACCCAGGCCTCACTGCTGAACGCCGCCAAGGAGAGCACGGCGAAGAAGCCTGCCACCACCGCGAAGAAGCCTGCCACCACGGCGAAGAAGCCCACCACCGCGGCAAAGAAACCCGCCGGCACCGCCAAGAAGGAAGAGGAGATCAAGCTCACCGCAGCCGAAAAGAAGCTGCTGGAGCTCTATCGCGCTGCCAACAAGGAGACCAGGGAAGCGGCAGTGAAGGTGCTGAAGGGCGAAAAGATCGAAGACGGCGGCCTGCTCTCGAGCCTGCTGGGCGGCGGCAATCTGCTGGACGGCGCCATGGATCTGCTTGGCCTGGGGAAGAAATAGTTTTCGAATCAGAATACAGAAATAGCGAAGCCGGGGAAAAATCCCCAGCTTCGCTATTTGTATGTGTGACCGTTAAATCCTCAGAAAATATCCTCCACGACCTTGGTGGGAGGCGCCTCCAGGATTTCCGGATGGGCGAACATGTACTGATAGGCCTGGAAGAACTGAGCGTAATAGTGTCCGTCCACAATGCCCTCGTCCACTACGGCCTTGGCGTCCACATACTTGTGATCCTCCACCTCGCCGCGGCGATTCAGCTCATAGGCGTGGCGCTTGGGGCCAAAGGCGATGAACACCGGCAGGGTGCCGAAGTTATAGATGTGGTGGTAGGCAGGCCCAAGCCGCAGGGAACCCAGGTCGGTGATGATCATGGAGCCGTGGAAGGGGCTCACATCCAGCAGAGACTGGGGGATCCAGCCAAAATAGTCCATGATCCGCAGCAAGCCGATGGCGGCGCGCAGAACAAAGCGGGGGAGGTGGGCCGCGGTCTCGGCAAAGTCCTCGGTGCCGTTGTTGTCGTCGGAGGTCTTGATCTCCTCGATCTTCTCGTTGAGCTTGCGGTAGACGTCAAAAATCGTATCCGTTGGCTCAAAGACGACCTTGATGGTGGTCTCGGTGGCGTCGATGGAGAGCTCGCGCTTCACGGTCATGACGATCTCGATGTTGTTGCGGGCGTAGATCCGGCGCCCCACCACGAAGCGGTTGATGCCCGGCAGCATGGAGATGGCGCGGATATGGCAAGCGATGAAGAAATGCAGAAGTCCCATGCCCTTGTAGCCCTCCACACGCATGGCGCGCAGGCGGCGTTCCACGGCGCTGATCTCCATGGCTTCCTCGTAATGGACATAGCGGTCGTTCCGCTGAGGCATGATATAGGGGATAAACTTATTGAAAGCGGGCAGGGAACGGAGCAGACGCCCTTCCTTGCGATCGCCAAAGCGGCGCTTATATTTCGTGGCCATGGATGATCCTCCCGAATTCGATCAATTTGCTCAAAAAATTATAACGCTATTCCGGAGGGATTACAAGCGTTTCTTTCAGGTTTTTTCGCCCGCTGCAGGCGGCGAATATCCGTTCCGGTAAAGGGAAGGCGGAGGAATTCCCCGTCAAGCCGGGAGCAGATCTGCGCCCCGTAGCGGCGTAGCAGCTCCTCGCCGCTGCAGTTGGTGGAGATGATGCTGCGCTTGCGGTTAATGAGCCGGGTGTTCAGCAGGGAATACAGGGCGCTCACGGAAAAGGCGGTGAGCATCTCGGTACCCAGATCGTCCAGGATCATCAGGTCGCAGCTCAGCATCCGCCGTACCCGGCGGGCGGCGCTCTCCGCCTCCTCCGGATCCCGGGCAAACTTCTGCTTCTCAAAGGCGTCCAGCGCCGCGGCGGCGCTGTCATAGCACACGGAGTAGCCCTTCCCAGCGGTTTCCCGGGCAATGCAGGCAGAGAGATAGGTCTTGCCCAAGCCAGTGTCCCCCTGCAGGAGCAGATTGGCGGCGACCTGGGGGAAGTTTGCCGCAAAGCGGCGGCAGGCGCTGAGAACCCGGGTCATATTCTCCCGGGGGGAGATCCCGTTTTCATCCGGCTCCTCGCTGTAGAGCGTCAGGTCAAAGCGCTCAAAGCTCTCATCGCCGCTGCGCAGCAGCACGCCCAGCTCCTTCGTCAGCTCCTGGTTGTAGAGCTTATGCAGACACTCGCAGGGAGCGCCGTTGTAGATCCCGGTGTCCCGGCACTTGGGGCAGGAGCAGATCTCGTCCAGGAAATCCATGGGCCAGCCTTGCTCGATCAGAAGCTCTGCCCGGCGGGCCTGCAGCTCCAGATTGCTTTTTTCCAGCTCTTCGATCCGCTCTGCCAGATCCGGCCTGCGGGAGAGGGTCATCCGCACCAGCTCGGTCATCTGGGCGCGCATCTGATAGTCGATGCGCTGGATCTCGGGCACGCGGGCATAGGCCGCGGCAAGGCGGCGCTGCTGCTCGGCCTGGTTGTCGGCGCGGCGTTTTTCCAGCTGTTCTCTGGCGCGGGCCAGGAGTTTTCCGTCGTAGGGCATAGTCAAAACCTCAGATTTTTTCCAGAATAGAGTCCCATTCCGCCGGACTCAGGGGCTTTTGCCTGGCAGGCTCGGCGGGAGCGGTGCGAGAAGAGCGGGCGGGGTCTTTTTCCTCGATCTCGGCGGGGCTGTGCAGTCCCTTTTCCTGCCAGCTCTGCAGGATCTTGCGCAGGTAGCTCCACTTGAGCGACCCGGTGTTGGTGACGGTGCGGTCAGCGGCGATGAGGATGGCGTCCTCGCCAAAGCCCTGCTCCAGCCAGAGACTCAGATCCCGCTCCTGGGTGGCGGAGAGGGCGGAGAGATGCAGCGCCGTCCGCAGCCTTCCAAGCTCGCTGTGCATTTCCCGCTGGGTGCGGATGTAGTCCTCCGCCTGATCCAGGGTGAGGATCTCCCGATTCGCCCAGGTATAGGCCTCCCGCTCCAGAAAATGAGCGGTGAGACGCCGCTCGCCGTTATATTTTTGCTGGTTGAGCTCATTGCTGTAGTGCAGCAGCTCCACGATCACCTCCGGGGGCATCCCCAGATGGTCGTAGATGCCGAAGATCAGCTGAAGATCCCCGGAATTGAGAGCGTGACCCATCACCTGCGCCGCCTCGGCGTAGACCGCCTTCAGCGTCTCGTCCCCGCGGGAGCGGCGGTCGATCTCCTCGGCGGTGTACTGAGGCAGCTCCTCCGCCGGGGCGGGCTCCGCCTTGCCGATGGCGGGGGAGAGCGCCGGGGCGGGCGCGCGCTCGGGCGCTTCCATGCGCTGGAGCTTTTCTTCCGCCGCCCGGATCTGCTCCATGGTGCGGCAGAGGTCGCTGGCCGCCCGCTCCTCATCCAGGCTGCCCTGACGAAGCCGGTGCAGAAACAGCAGCGCCACATCCCCGTCATGGGCGGCGATCAGCCTGTCCAGCGCCTGGAGCGATATGAACTTTTGCGGCGTTTGCTCCGTCATGACAAACCCTCACAATAGCAGGTGCAAAAAATTTACAGAATATTTCTTCCGGAGCAACATTATACCATCAAAATCATCTTGTCGCAAGGGGGGAGGCTGTGTTATAATACCATGTATTATAGCGAAATTATGCCCATAGGAGCACAGACTCCCAAGGAGATAGAAATATGATCGAGCTTCTCGCGCCGGCGGGTTCGCCGGAAGCGGTCATCGCCGCCGTCCAGAACGGGGCGGACGCCGTGTATCTGGGAATGGGGAATTTCAACGCCCGCCGCGGCGCCAAGAATTTCACCGACGAAGAATTTGAAAAAGCCGTGCGCTATTGCCGCATCCGGGGCTGCAAGGTCTATGTGACCCTGAACACCCTGGTGAACGACCGGGAGCTGGAGCCTGCCGTCACCGCGGCAAAGCTGGCCTCCGACCTGGGCGCCGACGGCATTATCATCCAGGATCTGGGCCTCATCAAGGCCATCCGCTCCGCTCTGCCGGACATTCCGCTTCACGCCAGCACCCAAATGAGCATCCATAACCTCGCCGGCGTGGAAGCCGCGGCGGAGATGGGGCTGACCCGGGCGGTGCTGGCCCGGGAGCTGAGCCTGGAGCAGATCAAGTTTATCACCAAGCACGCCAGCATCGAGACGGAGGTCTTCTGCCACGGCGCGCTGTGCTTCTGCCACTCCGGCCAGTGTTACATGTCCGCCCTCATCGGGCGGCGCAGCGGCAACCGGGGTATGTGTGCCCAGCCCTGCCGGATGCAGTACTCCCTCACCGGCAGCATGAACGAGTATCCTCTGAGCCTGAAGGACAGCTGCCTGGCCGACCGGCTGCAGGAGCTGGAGGACGCGGGGGTCAGCTGCCTGAAGATCGAGGGGCGTATGAAACGGCCGGAATACACCGCCATCGTCACCGGGATCTACAGCAAGGCGCTGCGGGAGCACCGCAAGCCCACCGCCGAGGAGATGGAGCTGCTGGAGCGGGCTTTCTCCCGCCAGGGCTTTACCCAGGGCTATCTGAACGGGGACAAGGAGGACATGTTCGGCGTCCGGAGCGAGACGGAGAAGACCGACGAGTCCATCTTCACCACCGCCCGCAAGGCCTATGCCGAGGGGGAGATGAGACGGGTACCGGTACACTTCTACACTGTGGTGGAGAAGGGCGAGCCCGCCAAGGCCATCGCCTTTGACGACGACGGCAACCGCGCCGTGGCCTTCGGCCCTGTGCCGGAGCGGGCCAAGCGCCAGGGACTTACGGATTCCTACCTCACCGAGCAGATGTTCAAAACCGGCGGTACGCCCTACAGCTGCGTGGAGAACCGGGCCAAGACGGAGCCGGGGCTCTATCTGCCCGCCTCCGAGATCAACGAGCTGCGCCGGAAGCTCATCTCCGAGCTGTCTGAGCGCCGCGCCGTGCCGCCCACGAGACGGGTGGGGCGGCTGCCCGCCACGCCCCGGAACCTGGATCCTGTGGCGGATCCCAAGATCATCTTCCAGGTGCGCTCCGCCGATCAGCTGACCAAGGAGCTGGCCGCCCTGAAGCCGGACTATCTCTACGCCCCTGCGCTGCTGATGGCGCAGAAGCCGGAGTTGGTGCTGCCCTTTGTGGAGCAGGGGGCCACGCCTGTTGCGGTGCTGCCCCGGGTGATCACCGACGAGCAGAGCCCCGAGGTCTACGCCGCGCTGGAGAAGCTCTTTGACGAGGGCGTGCGGGAGGCCCTGGTGGGGAACCTGGGCCATGTGTTCCTGGCGAAGAAGGCCGGCATGAAGATGCGCGCCGACTTCGGCCTCAACGTGTTCAACTCTTTGAGCCTGGAGAAGCTGCGGGAGGCGGGCTTCCTTTCCGCCACGGCCTCCTTTGAGCTGCGGCTGAGCCAGATCCGGGATCTGATGAAGCCCCTGGACACGGAGATCATCATCTACGGCCGGCTGCCTCTGATGATCTCGGAACAGAGCCTGGTGAAGACCACCGTGCAGGACACCGCTCAGCTCTCAGACCGGATGGGCTCCGTGTTCCCGGTTGCCCGGGACTTCGGGGATCGCACCGTGATCTATAACGCCCACAAGCTGTACCTGGCGGACAAGAAGGAAGACCTCTACGCCACCGGCGCCTGGGGTCTGCGCCTCCTGTTCACCAATGAGAGCGGCCGGGAGTGCGTGGAGGTGGCCAAGGGTCATCTGGGCCTCTCGGACTACAGACCCAATGTGCTGACACGGGGGCTGTACTACAGAGGCGTGGAATGAAGTGAATGAAGAAATGAAGGGTCCTTCGGACCAATTGTGGTGTGCCGCTGCGCGGCACGGATTTCAATTCATCGCCGAAGGCGATACCATAATTTCTTCATTAGCAACGCGACTTCATTTCTTCAATAGCGGAGCGACTTCATTTTTGTATAGAAACGGAGTACTTTACGATATGCATATCATATTGGCCTCGGCGTCTCCCCGGCGGAGGGAGCTGATGGAGATGCTGCGGGTGCCGAATTTGAAGATCCTTCCCGCAAAAGGGGAGGAGATCCCGCCGGAGCATGCCACGCCGGAGCAGCTGGTGGAGGCGCTCTCCGCCGCCAAGGCGCGGGAGGTGGCGGACCAGTGCGCTCCGGAAGACGTGATCATCGGAGCGGACACCATCGTGTGGGTGGACGGCCGCCCCTTTGGCAAGCCCCACAGTGAGGAGCAGGCTGCGGCCATGCTGCGGCGCCTCTCCGGGGATGTGCACCAGGTCTATACCGGCGTCACGGTGATCCGCGACGGCCGGGAGCGGAGCGAGGCGGAGCGGAGCCTGGTGCGCTTCCGCCCGCTGACCGAGGAGGAGATCGCCCGCTATATCCGAACCGGCGAGCCCATGGACAAGGCCGGCGCCTACGGCGCCCAGGGGCTTGGCGCTCTCTTCGTGGAACGCATCGAGGGAGATTTTTTTAACGTGATGGGTCTGCCGCTGTGCAGACTGGGCAAAATGCTGAAAGAGCAGGGAGTGGAAATCCTTTGAAAGAGTATCTGAAAAAATACGGCGTGCGCATGGGCATCGTCGTGGCCGCTTCGGCCTTCCTGATCCTGGTGGGAGCCGCCGCCCGAAACGGGATCGGCTTTGTGCAGAATCTGACCGGGATCGTGGCCGCGCCCATGCAGAAGGTGCTGAGCTCCACCGTCAACTGGTTCAACAGCATCTACGGCTATCTGTACGAATATGACGCTCTGATGGCGGAGAACGAATCGCTGCGGATGCAGCTGGCGGAGGCCCAGCAGTCCGCCCGCGAGGGCATCGAGGCCTCGGAGGAGAACGTTCGTCTGCGGGAGGCGCTGGAGCTGCGGCAGAAGCACACGGACTATGTGATGGAGTCCGCCAAGGTGGTGCTCTGGTCTTCCTCCAACTGGTCCTCCTCCTTCACCATCAGCAAGGGCCGCAGCAGCGGCATTGAGCTGGGCGACCCGGTGGTCACCGAGTACGGCGCCCTGGTGGGCCAGGTGACGGAGCTGGGCGAAAACTGGGCCACCGTCAGCACCCTCATCGACGTGGACATGAGCGTGGGCGCCTATGTAGGCTCCTCCGGCTCCTCCGGTATGGTGGTGGGCGAGTATGCGCTGATGATGGACAAGACCGCAAAGCTCACCTTCCTGGCTGACGGCGCCCAGATCTTCGTCGGAGATGAGGTGCTGACCTCCGGCTCCGGCGGCGCGTTCCCGGCGGGGCTTGTCATCGGAACGATCTCCAATGTGCAGACCGAGGCCGGCGGCCAGATCGAGTACGGCATCGTGACGCCCCAGTGCGAGCTGGACAGTCTGGTGCAGGTCTTCATCATCAAGGACTTTGAAGTGGTAGAATAAGGGTTTTGAAGAGATAGTATGACTTTTCGAGAATTCTTTATCCGATACATGATGCCCAAGGTGGAGTGGAAACGGGTGCTGCGCTATCTGCTGTATCTGCTCCTCTGCCTGATCGCGCAGACCATGCTGCTCTCCCGCACCCGGATCGCGGGCATCTGCCCCTATGCGCTGCCGGCTGCGGCCGTGGCGGTGGGGATGTTTGAAGGCCCCGTGGCCGGCGTGCTCTACAGCCTTCTGCTGGGCTTTTTTGCGGACATGGCCTTTGTGGAGAATACGGTGCTCTTTACGGTGATGTTTCCTCTGCTGGCCTTTGCCACGGGCTTTGTGGCCCAGTTTTTCATCAACCGCCGCTTCTTCGCCTTCATGGGCGCGGCTGTCCTGGGGCTGCTGATCACGGCCTTCGGGCAGATGCTGCACACCTCCACCATGGACGGCTTTTCCGCCGTCATGATCCGCACGGTGCTCCTGCAGACCCTGTGGTCGCTGCCTCTGGCGGCGCTGGCCTACATTTTCCCGGCGAAGTGGAGCAGCTACGCCCCGGCCACCAAGGGAGAGAAGTGACTTCGGAGTTCGGAGTTATAGGGAAACGGGAGCCCCAATGTAGGGCTCGGCGTCCTTGACGACCCGTCTCCCCCTTGGGGAGCCTGTAAGGAAGGAATACCCCTCAGTCACGGCGCAGGCGTGAGACGCGCCGTGCCAGCTCCCCTTAGGCAGGGGAGCCTGTAAGGAAAGAAAACCCCTTCAGTCCGCTTCGCGGACAGCTCCGCCTTGCGGTGCCTGAAAAAGCACCCCTTACCTAAAGGGGGTGGCCGCGCGGAGCGAGGCTGGGGGATACCTAATACTAACACCTAATAGAAATCTTTGAATCTTTCCGGTCAGAATTGCGCCATGCTTCGTTGCTTCCCTTGACCATATATCTCCATTATGCTCTGCG
>ONPF01000045.1 GCA_900319635.1 uncultured Eubacteriales bacterium
TATGCCCCCCTTCACGTTCAATCTACGCAAAACTGGGAACTTTTTTCGGAAGTTCCCAGTTTTGCTCTCAAGCTGTCGACACTTTGTCGACAGCTTGAGCGAAGCATCGCTCTGCTTTTTTGCGCTCCCAGGCTGATGGAGCAAGTTGAATATATTGTTTTTCGATATTTTATCGTTGACAAACGATGTTTCCTGTGCTATGCTTGCGGCAGATAGGAGGGAGAGAGATGCAGGATTGGCTGAAAAGCAAAAGTATTCTGTTCTCCAAGCTGGGCGTGCTGCTCTTCGCGGGGCTGCTGGCCGTGCTGGATATCGGCGGCTGGTGGATCGTGCAGTGGTTTGGCGCTCTGCGTCGGCTGCACTGGCAGCGCAGCCTCGGGATCCTGATCGCGCTGTATCTGTGCAGCGTGTTCGGGTGGATCCTGCTCTGGTCCATGTGGAAGCTGCTGCGGAATCTGGGCCGGGGCAAGGTCTTCAACGAGGAGAACGTCCGCCTGCTGACCCGGGTGAGCTGGTGCTGCGCGGCGGCGGCCTTCATCTGCGCCCTGGGCTTTGTGGTCTATACGCCGTTTCTGATCCCGGTGGCCGCAGCGGGCTTCATGGCGCTGATCGTGCGGATCGTCCGCAACGTGTTCCAAAAGGCCCTGGAAATGAAGAACGAACTGGATTTGATGATCTGATATGGAAATTCGCGTCAACCTGGACGTGATGATGGCCCGGCGCAAAATCGGCAGCGCGGAGCTGGCCGAGCGCATCGGTATCACACCCGCCAATCTGTCCATTCTGAAAACCGGCAAGGCCAAGGCCGTGCGCTTCTCCACCCTGATGGCTCTGTGCCATGAGCTGAACTGCCAGCCCGGGGACCTGCTGGAATTCATCGACGATAAGGAGAATTGAACATGAACGAACGCCCAATGCCGGGGGGCTCTGCGCCCGCCGGAGGAATTTCTGCGCCCTTTTCGCCCGGGCGCTGCCCCCTCTGCGGGGCTATGAGCGAGCCCGGGCACGCCTTCTGTGTTGCCTGCGGGACGCCCCTGGCGCCGCCAGAGGAGCCCGCGCCCGCCGCCTCTCCCCTCCCGGCCTCCAAAGCCTTCTCCGCCTCCCGGCGGGAGATCATCGCCGCCTTCGTCAGCTACGTGCTGGCCTGGATCTATCTCTGGAGCAGCACGCTGTTTCTGGGCGGTGCCGACGACGGCCGGCCGGTCTGGTCCCTGGTCTTTACGCTGGGCTTCGTTGCGCTGGCGGAGCTGCTGTTCCGGGGAGTGAAGCGCCCCCGGGAGAGCTGGGTCTGGCTGGGCTGCATGGGGCTCATCCTGGCGGGCATCCTCCTGGAGCGGGACGCCGTCTGGGGCGAGGGGGCCTTTCTGCTGCTGCCCCTGTTCCTGCACCTGGCCGCCGTGTGGTGGGTACTCTGCCGCAGCGGGCGGCTCTGTGAGGGAAAAAGCGGCCATCTGCTGCCGCTGGACGGGCTGTACGGCTTTGTGATCTTCCCTTTTAAGCATTTCTATCTCCGCATCCGCACGGTGATCTATGCCGTCGGCCTCCCCCTCCGCAACCGCCGCAAGGTAAAGGGGATCACCCTGCTCTGGTCGATGCTGGCGCTGCTGGTGGCCCTGTCTCTCTTCGCCCTGGCCGTTTCCCTGCTGAGCAAAGCAGACGCCGGCTTCAACAAGCTGATGGGCCGTGTGGGCGACTGGTTCCGCTTCGGAGATCGGGCGTACTTCTACCGCTTCCTGTTCAGTCTCCCAGTGGGCCAATATCTCTTCGGTCTGCTGGCCGGCGCCGGGCGGGAGGAGCCCGAGAGGCTCCGGCAGCGGGGCGAGGAGCTCTGCCGCTGGCTGGAGCGCCTGCGCAAGGTGCCGAACCTGGTCTGGGCGGTGCTGACGGGGGCCTTCTGCCTGCTGTACCTTCTGTTCTTCGCGGTGCAGAGCCGCTATCTCTTCGGCGCCTTTACCCGCAGCCTGCCGGAGGGCTTCATCGTGTCGGAGTACGCGCGCCAGGGCTTCTTTGAGCTCTGCCGGGTCATGGGCATCAACTTCGTCCTGCTCTGGCTGGTGACCCGGGTGAGCCGCCGCCCGGTCCGGGAAAACCGGCCGACGCTGATCCTCTGTCTGATCCTGCTGGCGGAGAGCCTGCTCTTCGCGGTGGTTGCCTTCTCCAAGCTGGCCCTGTATATCGACTGCTTCGGCTTCACGCCCCTGCGGCTGCAGAGCACCTGGCTGGTCTGCGTGCTCTTCGCGGGCTGTCTGGCCGCGCTCTGGACGCTGCTCACGGGGAAAAAGAGCTTTCGCGCCTGGCTCATGTTCTCCGCCCTCAGCCTGAGCTTTCTGTGCCTGCTGTGACCCAGGCGGCAAAAAACGGCTCCTCACGACCTGCGCGATCGTGAGGAGCCGTTTTATTTGTGTATTGCTCAGAACAGCAGCTTTTTGAAGCAGAGCATGGGCTCGTTCTTGTCGTAGTTCCAGCTGTGGTGGGCGTCGCCCCGGCAATGGCCGGCGTGCTCGCAGCCGGCGCAGAAGGCGGAGCCCTCCGAGAGATCCCGGCGGAAGAGCGCAAAGCGATTGTCCCACACGTCCTTGAAGCGGCTCTGGCGGATATTGCCCTGGATGGTCTCCGGCCGGCGCTCGATGTCGAGACAGGCGCCGATGTCGCCGTTTGCCATGATGCTGGCGGTGTAGACGCCGGCGTTGCAGAGCCAGTACCAATCCCGCAGCTCCCGCTCCCATTCCGGCCCCAGATAGTGGCTGCAGCCGTACTGCACCGGATAGCCCTGCTGCCGCTTTTCCCGGATAAAGGTGAAAAGGCGCAGATAGTCCTCGTCGGTCAGCATCCGGTTGGGCCACTGGAGCGCCCGGCCGATGGGCTCCAGGTTGATGACCCGCCAGGAGTCGATGTCCAGCCCGTCCATGATCCGGAAGAGCTCGTCCAGCTGGCCGATGTTCTCATGGTTCACCACGGTGGTGACCTGTATGGCGCGGAAGGCTCTCTCGTCGATCAGGTTCTGGATGCCCCGCATGGCCAGGTCATATCCCCCCGGGGTGCCACGGAGCAGATCATGGGTCTCCCGCAGGCCGTCGATGGAGACGGAGATGGTGCCCATCCCCACCTCCGCCAGCCGGTGCGCCACATCCTTCGTAATTAGAGTAGCGTTGCTGGTCATGCCCCAGCGGTAGCCCAGCTTGTGAGCATAGCCCAGGATCTCAAAGAAGTCGCGGCGCAGCAGGGGCTCGCCCCCGGTGATGCAGAGCTGCAGCCGGGTAAGGTCGAAGTCCTCCTTCACCTCGTCCAGGATACGCTTGTACTCTTCCAGGCTCAGCTGATCCTCCCCTTTTTGGGGGGTGCAGGAGCTGCCGCAGTGAAAACAGCGCTCGTTGCACTGCAGCGTCAGCTCCAGGAAGAGCTGGCGCAGCTGGGGCTTGCGGTAAAGGCCGCGCACATAGTCCTCCAGCTGATCCATGTGCCGTTCCTTGACGCTCCTCACGGCTGCTCTCCCTCCACGGGCTCCTCCAGACCGAAATCCTCCGGCGGGCCATAGACCGGCTCGGGAAGGTCGTCCGCCGGGTCGTAGTCGTCGAAGGGCGGCGGGCCGTAGACGTCCTCGTTCTGATTGTCCTCCGGGCGGTAATCCTCAAAATCCTCCGGCGGGCCGTAAACGGCCACCGGCTCATTATCCTCCGGGTTGAACCAGTTGCAGCCGGTGAGCAAGGTTGCGGAGATCGCCGCCGCGCCCACGCAGACGCCCACCCGACGGGCGAGGGGATAGGGCTTTTTCTTCACGGGAAAGCCTCCTTCCGGGACACACTGATTTATTGTATTATAGCACAGCGCCCGGCGCTTGTACAGTACCGGGAAGACGGTCTTTCCTCTTCGGGCTCCGGTCTTTTCTTGACTTTTCCCGCCTGTATTCTATAATAATAGATAGAAATGTCATTCCGACGGGAGCGTGCTGCCATGCGAAAACGGATCTATGAAATCATCGAGGTCGCCCGGGAGGGGGACCGGCTCAGCAATGTGTACGACGTGTTTATGATGGTCGTGATCACCCTGAGCCTGCTGCCCCTGATGTTCAAGGAGTCGTACCCGGTTCTGGTCGCGATCGACCGGGCGGCGGTGGTGATCTTCATCGCAGACTATCTGCTGCGCTGGGCCACGGCGGACTATAAGTTCGGCCGCCACACGGTCTTCTCCTTCCTGCGCTACCCCTTCTCCTTCATGGCCATCATCGACCTGTTGAGCATCCTGCCCTCGCTTACCTTTCTCAATGCCAGCTTCAAGGTGCTGCGCGTGCTGCGGCTCATGCGGGCGCTGCGGGTCTTCCGGGTGCTGCGGGCGGTGCGCTATTCCAAGAGCATCCGCATCATCGGCGCGGTGCTGAAACGCTCCAAGACGGAGCTCATCGCCGTGGGCACCCTGGCGGTGGCCTACATCCTGATCTCCGCCCTGGTGATCTTCAACGCCGAGCCGGATTCCTTTGACGATTTCTTCGAGGCGGTCTACTGGGCCACGGTGCTGCTCACCACCGTGGGCTACGGGGACATCTACCCCGTCACCGCCATCGGCCGCGCCATTGCCATGGCCTCTTTCCTCTTCGGCATCGCCATCGTGGCGCTCCCCGCCGGCATTATCACCGCCGGCTACATGAAAGAGCTGGAGAAGGAAAAGCTGGAGGAGCAGGAGGAAAAAGAGACGGCCCGGCGGGAGAAGCCCGCGCCCAAGCCACAGTAAGGAGGCTGCATCATGGCCAAAAACACCGATCCCCGCCTGCAGCAGCAGGTGATCTATTCCGTCTACGTCCGCGCCCACACGCCGGAGGGCACGTTCCGCGCCCTCATCCCCGATCTGGATCGCATCCGCGCCCTGGGGACGGACATCATCTGGTTTCTGCCCATCCACCCCATCGGCGTGCAGGGGAAAAAGGGCAGCCTGGGCTGCCCCTACGCCAACCGGGACTACCGCAGCGTGAACCCCGCCTACGGCACGATGGAGGACTTCCGCGCCCTGGTGGACGAAATCCACGCCCGGGGCATGAAGGTGATGATCGACGTGGTGTATAACCACACGTCTCCGGACGCGGTGCTCTTCCGGGAGCACCCGGAGTTTTACTACCGGGACGCGGCGGGAAAGCCCGGCAACAAGTTCGGGGACTGGGCGGACGTGATCGACCTGGACTACCGGGTGCCCGCCCTCTGGGACTATCAGATTGAGAGCCTGCGCTTCTGGGCGGGGATCGTGGACGGCTTCCGCTGCGACGTGGCCTCCCTGGTGCCCCTGGATTTCTGGCGCGCCGCCAGGGCGGCGGTGGCGGAGGTGAATCCGGACTGCATCTGGCTGGCCGAGACGGTGCACCGGAGCTTCGCCGCCCTGGCCCGGCGGCTGGGCTTCCATGCCGCCCGGGATACCGATGCCTACGACGCCTTCGACATCGAGTACGACTACGACATCCGGGAGGTCTTCGACCGGGTGCTGCGCAAAACCGCGCCCCTCTCCCAGTGGCTTGACCTGCTGGAGTACCAGGAAGCGGTCTTCCCCGCAAACTACAACAAGCTCCGGTGTCTGGAAAACCACGACCAGCCCCGCATCGCCTCGGTGATCCGGGACGAGGGGGCGCTGGTGAACTACACGGCCCTGCTCTACTTCCTCAAGGGGACGACTCTGCTCTACGCCGGGCAGGAGTGGGAGGATACCCACCTGCCCAGCCTCTTCGAGCGGGAGCCCATTGACCGGGAGACCGGGCGGGATCTGAGCCCCCTGCTGCGGCGTCTGGCAGAAATCAAGAAGGCCCGCTTCGCCCCGGAGGACGCCTTCTGGGGCCAGGGGGACGACGGGCAGCGCATCGCCGTCCTTCGCCGGGGGGACTGTGCCGGGGCCTTCTCTCTGGACGCGAAGCCCGGCTGGGTGAGCCTGGAGCAGCGGCTGGAGATCCCCGACGGGGTCTATGAGAATCTGCTGGGCGGAGACGCCGTGCCCGTGCGGAAGGGCGAGCTCTTCTGCGCCGGCCGCCCCGCCATCTTTTCGCTGAACGGATAAGACCGCAAAAGGAGAAGGGAGAAATCGCCATGAAACGAACGCTTTCCCTGCTGCTTGCTCTGCTGCTGCTTTGGAGTCTCGCCGCCTGCGGCGGCGGGGAGAGCGCCCCGGCGGAAACGCCGGCGGCCGAAACCGCCGTCCCGGAGGCTGCCGAGACCCCGACGCCCGCGCCGGACTTTGCCGACTGGCTGGCCCAATGCGGCGGCGAGCCCGCCCTCTTCGGCGCCGGCGCGCCGGCGGAGGCTCTGGGCGGGGCGGGCGACTGCTATCTGGACACGGAGGCCGGAGAATGCTGGCTGAAAGCCGAGGACGGCTGGGACGACTGCGGCGCGTATCGGGACGCGGGCTGCTGCCTGCTGCGCCTGGAGGACGGGGATGCGACCCGTCTGCTGGTGACGGAGGCCGGCGCCCTGCTGCCGGAGCCTGCGCCGGAGAGCACGGAGCGGCACTTTGAGGGCTGGTTCGCCGGCGACTACGGCGGCGCCTTTGACTTTGCCGGGACGCCGCTGACGGAGGATCTGACCCTGCGGGCGCTGTACACGGACGAGGCTCCCCGGGCAGAGCCGCTGCTCACCCTGTCCTCCCTGCGGGATGAGTATTTCCAGCCCACGGGCACCAACGCCGTGCTGGTGATCTATTACGGCTGCCCCGATGGGCCGGAGCTGGATCGGGCGGCCTTTGAGGAGCTCTTTTGCGGGGAATACGGGCGGGAGGACGAGCTGCGCTCCGCCGCCTCCTACTACTGCTGCAATTCCTGCGGGAAGGTGGAGCTGGAATTCCACTTCTGCTATCTGGACAGCGGCCTGAGCTCCGCGGAGCTGTACCAAAGGATGCAGACCGCCATGGATCGTTACGAGGCATACGACTATTACCGCTCGATCTTCCGCCAGGCCATGGCAGGCTACGAGGGAGATCCTCGGGAGCTGGACCGGGACGGAGACGGCTATGTGGACGCCGTTGTGCTCCTCAGCGGCGAGGACGTCCGGAAAACCGTGGGCGACGGGCAGGCCTATTATGTCTTCGGCGGCGGCTCCATGGGCGACATGCAGGATCGCCCCAATTGGGAGAATCCCTCCCTGCGTCTGTTTGTCGACATCAGCGCCGCCCTGCTGTCAGAGCCGCTGGAGCCCTGCGCCCAGGGCACCGGCGCCAGGGTGCTGATCCACGAGCTGGGTCACGTCTTCGGCCTGATGGATTACTACGATTTCTACCCCTACGGCGGAGATTACGCCATCATCGACGCGCTGGGCGCCTTCGACATGCAGTCCCACGACACGGGCGACTGGAACCCCTATTCCCGCTTCTGCTGCGGCTGGGTGGAGCCCTGGCTGATCGAGGAGGGGACGGAGCAGATCACCCTTGCCGTCACGCCGGATCAGCCCCTGCTGATCCCCAGCTCCCTGGGCTGGAACGGCACGCCCTTTGATGAGTACATTCTGGTGGACGTGCTGGCCCCCATCGGCGCAAACGGCTACGACTGGGACTGGCTGATGGAGCCGCGCCTGGTTCCCAACGCCACGCCCAAGAGCCGGGGCGGTGTGCGCGTCTACCACGTGGACAGCCGCATGGTCTCCCAGAACTTCGCAAACGCGGGCACGGTCTACGACCCCGCCTTTACTTATGAGGAGATGCTGGATGCGCTGAACGATCCGCACTCCACGCTGCTCACCGCCTATTACAACACCAACGGTGTGGAGCCGCTGCTGGAGGGCGACTCCCGCTTCTATCACATGATCGACTGGATCCCCGCCGACGGCAGCTCCAAATTCCGCCTCTGCACACCGCTGAGCTGGGCGATCTACACCCCGGGCTGCGTGAACGATCTCTTCGGCCCCGGGGAGGAGTTCAGCATGGAGCGCTGCGCCGACGCCTTCCCCAACGCGCCGCGGATGAATAACGGCGGCACCCTGGACTACAGCGTCCGGGTGGAGCATTACGACCCGGAGACCGCCACCGCCATCGTCACCGTCAAGCGCGTCCGGTGAAACCCAGCGGTTTTCCGGCGGAGCCCCCTGCCATTATTCTGTATCATCCCGGCGTGTCCGGCTGAAAAATCATAAGAGAAAGGGGTCGCTTACGCGGCCCGGGAGGACGGATATGATGAAAAAGCAAGCACTGACCCGCTACACCGATTTTCTGGTAAAAGAGACAGAGACGCTTCTGAACATCGACTCCCCCACCGGCTATACGGAGGAGGCGGCCGCCTGGGTGAAGGCGGAATTTGAGAAGCTGGGCTTTGCGGCGCAGCTCACCAACAAGGGCGGCGTCCTGGTAGACTTCGGCGGCGAGGACAAAGAAAACGGTCTGCTGCTGGAGGCCCATGTGGACACCCTGGGCGGCATGGTGGCCGAGATCAAGGGCAGCGGCCGCCTGCGGCTGACCAATCTGGGCGGCATGAACCCCAACAACGCGGAGACGGAGAACGTCCGCGTCGTCACCAAGTTTCACGGCAGCTACGAGGGTACCTTCCAGCTCTGCAACGCCTCGATCCATGTGAACGGGGACTACAACGACACCAAGCGCAGCTGGGATACCTGCGAGGTGGTGCTGGACGAGGATGTGAACAGCAAGGAGGACACGGAGAAGCTGGGCATCGCCGTGGGCGATTTTGTCTGCTTCGCGCCCAATGTGCGCGTCACCAAGTCCGGCTACATCAAGTCCCGCTTCCTGGACGATAAGCTGAGCGTCGGCATCCTGCTGGGCTTTGCCAAGTACCTCAAGGAGAAGAAGATCACCCCGCCCCGCGCCCTCTATGCCCACATCACGGTGTACGAGGAGGTGGGTCACGGCGGCTGCGGCAACGTGCCCGCCGGCTGTACCGAGGCCATCAGCGTGGACATGGGCTGCGTGGGCGAGGGGCTCCAGTGCACGGAAAAGCAGGTCTCCATCTGCGCCAAGGACAGCGGCGGCCCCTACAGCTACCCCGTGGTCAAGGGACTCATCGAGGCGGCAAAGCGCAGCGGCGCGGACTACGCTCTGGACATCTACCCCCACTACGGCAGCGACGTGGAGGCCACCCTGGGCGCCGGCAGCGACCTGCGCCACGGCCTCATCGGCGCGGGGGTCTACGCCTCCCACGGCTACGAGCGCAGCCACCGGGACGGCGCGGAAAACGTGCTCCGCCTGCTTATCGCCTACGCGCTGGTGTAAATAAAAAAATCGGACGAGACCCCTGCAGGGAAAGCAAGGAAAAGCGAGAACGGCTATAAACCGGGAGGTGAAGCTGGGATATGACAAAGATCCTTTTTATTTGCCACGGCAAGCCTCTGACAAAAGCCGATTTTCCCTGTAAAATCAAGCACTTTTGACCACCCCTCACGCAGTTTACACCTCGTTTGCACCTCACGAATCAGGGAAAATATGGGAAATTCAGGTTCATCTTGCCATTGGAAATGAAAGTATGTCTGGATAATATCTGACAGCATTTGAGCAAAGCCGCAATGCCTTGAAAAACCTGTCTTTTTTCTATTCCTTCAAAGACCAACCGTAAATTTTACACCTTTTGTATCAACACACGCCTGTACCGCACGGATCACCGCTGCAAGTACAGGCGTTTTTATGGCTATACGGATCAAACGATTTCAACTGCGAGATCGCAGACAGATCCCATCTTTCTGGACAGCCTTAAAGGCTTACACTTTGTAGATATAGTCTGCCTTTCTCGGAGCGGGATCGGCTGCGGGCTTCGCGGCATAGCCGAGGATCAGGTGACCGATGCCCTCATAGTCTCCCTCAATACCAAGCTCCTTCAGGATGGCTTTGCCTTCCTCGCTCTCAAATTCTTCCTTAGCCCGGTGCACCCAGCAGCTGGCAACGCCAAGGTCTGCCGCGGCGTTCATCATGTTGCCCATGACCAGGCTCCCGTCATACACATAGGTGGGGACGGCCTTATTGCCCAGAACCACCAGAACCTCGGGCGCGCCATAGAAGGGATCGATCTCCATGCCGAGAACGGCGGCATTCATCTTGGAAAGCTTGTCCCGGAGTTCCTTGCCGGTGACAGCGAGGATGATCGGAGACTGCTTTCCCATGCCGGTCGCGGCATAGGTACCGGCTTCCAGGATCGCATTCAGCTTTTCTTCCTCGATCAGCTCCGGCTTGTAAGCGCGGCAGCTCCGACGGGTTTTCAGGGTAGTCAAGGTTTCAGCCATTTTGTATTTCTCCTTAAAAAATTTATTCGCGATTCAGAATAGATCCTTCACCGCCGCGGACGGGGATCTCGTCCAGACGGTCGGCAAGGTATGCGCGCATTTCCCGCACGGCTTCCAGCATGTCCTGCTTGTGCCTGGGCAACCAGCCCTGCATGGGCATGACGTTGGACGGGTGCGAGGCGAAGCAGTAGCATTCCTCCAGCTCCAGGCGGCTGAGAAGCAGCTCCTGCTCATCCAGCAGCTGCCGGAAGGTGCATTCATGGAAAGCGCCGCTCTGCATCTCTCCGTACAGCTTACAGCCCGGCTCGGCGTGCAGGGTGCCGGTGAAGATCTGCCTGGGCTGAACAGCGTTGATCATGGCCGCCGTGGCCTCTGCATTTTCACGCCAGAGCTCTGCACCTCCGCAGCCGAGGATGATGTTCAGCGTGAAATCATAGCCCGCCTTTTTCAGCCGCTGCAGCTGCTCGATACTCTCCTGCGCGGTATGGCCTTGTTCATCATGGTCAGCGCTTCATCCAGCCCGCTTTTCACGCCAATGTCCAGCCCGTTGATCCCGGCGTCGCGCAGGCGCCGCAGCTCGGCATCCGTTTTCCGGCGAATGTTCTGGATCGAGGCGTACATGGCAATAGTCCCGACCTTGGGCAGTTTCTGATGGATCAGCTCCGCGATCTTCAGCAGGCGCTCTGCGGGCATGGTAAACGGGTCGCCGTGCTC